>NZ_JARANX010000002.1:0-425951 GCF_029889785.1 Chromohalobacter sp. 48-RD10
GCTTAGCGCCGATGGTAGTGTGGGGCTTCCCCATGCGAGAGTAGGTCATCGTCAGGCATTTATTTCGAACCCCGGCCATTGGTCGGGGTTCATTCATTGAGGGCCTTCCCCATGGAGAGTCCCGGATGGCCGGCCCCGTCATCGGCAGGCATTTATTCGAAAACCCCCGCTTCATACGAAGCGGGGGTTTTGTCGTTCAGGGGCCTCTACCCACATGCACGTCTAAGCAGTACAATTCGCGGCAAGAATCCATCCTTTTCAGTCAGATGCTTGATCAGCCTCGACTGCCGCAAATCAGCGAAGTATATCGATGTCAGACACTCAAGTGGCTAAAGAAGCAGAATTACGCCGGACCTTCGCCATTATCTCGCACCCCGACGCTGGCAAGACCACTATTACCGAAAAGATGCTGCTGTTCGGCAACGCCATTCAGCTCGCCGGCTCGGTCAAGAGCAAGCGCGATGAACGCCATGCGACCTCCGATTGGATGAAGATGGAGCAGGATCGTGGTATCTCGGTGACGACTTCGGTGATGCAGTTCCCGTACAACGGACGGATCGTCAATCTGCTCGATACACCTGGCCACGAAGACTTTTCCGAGGATACCTACCGTACGCTGACAGCCGTGGATTCGGCGCTGATGGTGATAGATGGCGCCAAAGGAGTCGAGGACCGTACCATCAAGCTGATGGACGTCTGTCGTTTGCGGACGACGCCAATCCTGACATTCATCAACAAGATGGATCGTGATGTCCGTGATCCGGTCGAGGTGATGGATGAAGTCGAAACGGTACTGAACATTCAGTGTGCACCGATGACTTGGCCGGTGGGGATGGGACGCCATTTTCGGGGTGTCTACCATCTCTACAATGACGTCATTCACCTTTACAAGCAGGGCCAGGGCAACCGGATTCCGGAAGATCTGCGTATCGAAGGGCTCGATAGCCCCGAGGTAGAGGAAACGTTGGGCAAAGAGGCTGCGGAGGAATTGCGAGCGGAAGTCGAGCTGGTCCGCGGCGCGTCTCATACTTTTGATCTTGATGCCTATCGCCGAGGTGAACTTACTCCTGTGTATTTCGGCACGGCGATGGGGAATTTCGGGGTGCGGGAAATGCTCGATGGTTTCGTCGAATATGCCCCCTCGCCGTTAGCGCGCGATACCGATAAGCGTACCGTAGAAGCAAGTGACGAACGTTTTACCGGTTTCGTCTTCAAGATCCAGGCCAACATGGATCCCAAGCACCGTGACCGTGTTGCTTTCCTGCGTGTATGTTCGGGCAAATACGACAAGAACATGAAGATGCGCCACGTGCGCATTGGCAAGGACGTCAAGATTGCCGATGCGCTGACTTTCATGGCATCCGACCGCTCGCATGTCGAAGAAGCCTGGCCCGGTGACATCATCGGCCTGCACAATCATGGCACGATTCAGATCGGCGATACGTTCACCCTGAACGAGAACATGCGCTTCACGGGCATTCCGCACTTTGCGCCCGAACTGTTCAAGCGTGTGCGATTGCGTGATCCACTCAAGATGAAGGCCCTGCAAAAAGGATTGAAGCAGCTTTCGGAGGAGGGGGCGACACAGGTGTTCATGCCCATGGACAACAATGACTTGATTGTCGGTGCCGTAGGGTCGCTACAGTTCGATGTCGTCTCGCATCGCCTAAAGCAGGAATACAAGGTCGACTGCCTGTACGAGCCGGTCAATGTGCAAACGGCACGGTGGGTGTATTGCAACGACGCCAAGATGCTTGATGATCTAAAGCGCAAGGCTAGCACCAATCTTGCCTGGGACGGCGGAGACTACCTCACTTATCTGGCACCGACGCGCGTCAACCTGCAGATGACGCAAGAGCGTTGGCCAGAAGTCAAATTCCGTGCCACACGTGAACACTGAGGCCTAAGCTCTGTCTGAAGTCGGCTCGAGAGGGACGCATGTCCGCAACGCTGATCGATGCCCATTGTCATCTTGACTTCGATGTCTTCGATGAAGACCGCGACGCTGTACTGGCACGTGCGGCCAACGCCGGAGTGGGGCACTACATCGTCCCGGGGACGACGCGTGAGCGTTGGCCACAGGTAGCCGATCTTGGGCGACGTCAAGAGATCAGCGTCTGCTATGGGCTGCACCCTTACTTTCTTTCAGTGCACGCGTCGGGAGATATCGATGCTTTGGAAACCCAACTCGACGCTCACCCCGAGACCGTCGCTCTCGGCGAATGTGGCATTGATGCGCGTCTTGATGACCTCGATCGTCAATGGCAACTTTTCGATGCGCAATTGCGCGTTGCGAAGCGCCGTCATCTGCCAGCCGTGATTCACTGTGTCCAAGCCAACGACCAGGTGGTAAAGCGCTTGCGTCAGCTCGCATTGCCCGCCGGTGGCCTGATACACGCGTTTTCGGGAAGCCCGGAGCAAGCTCGGGGCTTTCTGGAGTTGGGATTCGTTCTGGGGCTCGGCGGGGGGGCGACCTACACACGCGCCAAGCGCCTGCGCCGTACTATACGTTCGCTGCCCGACGACGGTTATGTACTCGAGACCGATAGCCCCGACATGCCGCTTTCCGGCGCGCAGGGACACCGCAATGAGCCATCTCGTGTTCATGCTATCTGTGCAACGCTAGCCGAGCTCCGAGAACAGTCCTATGCCACGGTGGCGACGCAGAGCACCGCCACCGTGCGCCGCCTATTCGGATTGGTGGCACATCAGGCCTGAAGGGGCATGCTTTCCGGATCGACACGTTCGATTGCATAGGGCAACGCCAGGCGCTCGAGCGGCACGCCATCGACGTTGAGATCGCGGGGTTCGTCGCGCTGAGTGATGATGGCGAGTACCTCGGCCTTTCCATCCACGTTCAAGGCGGCGCATACGACATCGCCTTGAGACTTGCCGTTAGCATCGTGGACGGGCGTCCCCGGCGCCGGTAGCGTGTCGTTTTCTAACTGAGCACGCAGCAGACGCTTCTTGACCTGACCGCGGAAATGCGCCCGCGCAACCACTTCTTGTCCGGTGTAGCAGCCTTTGCGAAAACTGATTCCGCCCAACGCTTCCCAATTGATCATCTGGGGAAGATAACTGTCACGTTGCGCATCTCCCAGCCAGGCGAGACCGGCCTGGATGTCATGCAGGCGCCATACTGAGTTCCCGACGGGCGTAGCGAAGCTCTCGAAAGCCTTCCATGCGGGCAGGGCTGCATCCTCCGGGACGACGACCATGAACCTTGGAGTCGGGCCGGGATGGTGAAGGATGGCCGCTGCATCGCTTTGAGCCATGGCCCATGTGGCAGGGGTCGCGACATCGAGTTGCGCCTCGACCTGAGCTGCCGCGTCCTCGCCTAGCACACCGAATATCTGCGTTGCCGGCTGCGTGATCTCGACCTTGTAAAAGGGCGCATATTTCGCCAGATGCGTGTGCAGCGGATCGGCCACGCCGATATCCAGCACCAGCCAATAGCGTGTCTCGTCCACGCGCATCAATTGGCCGTTGGCCAGCATGCGCCCCTTGGGAGAACAAAACGCCGTCAAAGGTGCGAACTCACCATCGGCAAGCGCTACCTGGGCACTGGTCTGGCCCTGGAGAAAACGTTCGGCATCGGGACCGGCAATTTCCATGATCGAGTACTGCGGCAGCGGCGCAATTGCCGTGGACGACAAGGGCACGCGAGCCTGGGACACGGCCTCGCCGAAGTGCCACTCATTCTCCGCTGCGCGCACTAGCCCTTGCGTTTCAAGATGCCTGATCCAATCGTTCATGGAATAACTCCGTATCGCGAACGCGACGGTCACTCGACCGTATTCGAATGTCACTCATGAATATCAGGGCGGGCAAGGGATTTTCCAACCACCGCGGCGCTGCCGTCGTGCCATGATAAACTTCCACCTGCAAACGAATGAATAGATGGAGAAACCCCATGGCGCGTATACCACTGACCTTCGAGCAGGTCGATAGTACCGAGGATGTCAATCGCATCACCACGGCTCTTATGGAGATGGACGGCGTCGAAGAGGCCGAAGTCGGTCGTCATGGTGCCGAAGTGGAAGGGCGCGTGCGGCGCGAGGCGTTGCTGAGAACCGTCCAGGCATTGGGGTACAAGGCACACTGACTGCCATACGGGAACAACTAATGATTGTCAGCGACGTGGATATCGCTACGCGGCCGGCCTGACCGCGGGTACGGCTCGAGGCTTGAACAGCCCTTACCTCGCCCTTATGTGAGACTCATGAGCAAACCCTTTCGCATTCAGTCGCAATTCCAGCCTGCGGGCGATCAGCCAACGGCCATTGAAGGCTTGATACATGGCTACAACGCCGGGCTTGCGCATCAAACGCTGCTCGGTGTCACTGGGTCGGGGAAAACGTTCACCATGGCCAACGTGGTGGAACGCTTACAGCGTCCGACCATCGTCATGGCGCCGAACAAAACGCTGGCCGCCCAGCTTTACGGCGAGTTCAAGAGCTTCTTTCCTGATAATGCGGTCGAGTATTTCGTTTCGTATTACGACTACTATCAGCCGGAAGCCTATGTGCCGTCATCGGACACATTCATCGAGAAAGATGCCTCGGTCAACGACCATATCGAGCAGATGCGTCTCTCGGCAACCAAAGCGCTGCTCGAGCGTCGTGATGCGTTGATCGTGGTGTCCGTCTCGGCCATTTACGGCTTGGGGGACCCCGATCAATACCTGAAGATGCGCCTGCACTTCAACCGTGGCGAGTTGATCGATCAGCGCACCTTCCTGCGGCGCCTCGCCGAACT
Source organism: Chromohalobacter sp. 48-RD10 (assembly GCF_029889785.1). Taxonomy (NCBI): domain Bacteria; kingdom Pseudomonadati; phylum Pseudomonadota; class Gammaproteobacteria; order Oceanospirillales; family Halomonadaceae; genus Chromohalobacter; species Chromohalobacter sp. 48-RD10. Next base: position 4,759 of record NZ_JARANX010000002.1, read on the forward strand.
ACAATATACCCGCAACGATATGGATTTCCGCCGCGGTACTTATCGCGTTCGTGGCGATGTCATCGACGTTTTTCCGGCGGATGCGGAAGATGAAGCGGTGCGAGTGGAGCTATTCGATGACGAGATCGAGACCATCAGCTTGTTCGATCCGCTGACCGGCGAAGTGCGTGGCAAGGTGCCGCGTATGACGATCTACCCTAAAAGCCACTACGTGACACCGCGCGAGACGATACTCAGCGCTGTGGATGACATCAAGGCCGAGCTGGCCGAGCGGTTGGATTGGTTGCGCAAGAACGATAAGCTCGTCGAAGCCCAGCGTCTCGAGCAGCGTACGCTTTATGACATCGAGATGATGCTCGAACTGGGCTATTGCAACGGCATCGAAAACTACTCACGTTATCTATCGGGCCGCGCGCCGGGCGAGGCGCCCCCAACGTTCTTCGATTACCTTCCGGATGACGCGCTGTTGTTCATCGATGAATCCCATGTCAGCGTTCCCCAAGTGGGCGGCATGTACAAGGGGGACCGTTCACGCAAGGAAACGCTGGTCGAATACGGCTTCCGATTGCCTTCGGCACTGGACAATCGTCCCATGAAGTTCGAGGAGTGGGAGCGTATTTGTCCGCAGGCTACCTTCGTCTCCGCGACGCCGGGCAAGTATGAGGCCGAACATGCCGGTCAGGTCGTCGAACAGGTCGTGCGTCCCACCGGCTTGGTTGACCCCGAAATCGAAGTGCGGTCGGCGGGGACGCAGGTAGACGATTTGCTCTCCGAGATTCGGTTGCGTACCGACGTGGGAGAGCGCGTTCTGGTAACCACGTTGACCAAGCGCATGGCCGAGGACCTCACCGAATATCTCGGCGAGCACGATATCCGTGTTCGCTATCTGCACTCCGATATCGATACCGTCGAGCGCATAGAGATCATTCGCGATCTGCGATTGGGGAAATTCGACGTCCTCGTAGGCATCAACTTGCTGCGCGAGGGACTGGATATACCGGAAGTCTCGTTGGTAGCGATTCTCGATGCCGATAAGGAAGGCTTTCTGCGCGCCGAGCGCTCACTGGTCCAGACGATCGGGCGTACAGCACGTAACGCACACGGCAAGGCGATTCTCTATGGTGACCGGATAACGGATTCGATGCGTCGGGCGATGGATGAAACCGAGCGCCGTCGTGCTAAGCAGATTGCGTTCAACGAAGAGCATGGCATCACGCCCAAGACAGTGACGAAGTCGGTTGCCGACATCATGGAAGGAGCGCAGACACCGGGTAAGAAAGTAGGTCACCAGCGCCCCGACAAGCGTGTTGCCGAAGCTCCCGGCGATTACAGTGCCGAGCAGCTCAATCAGATGGATGCTGCGGGCCTGACCCGGGAAATCGGCAAGCTCGAGGATGCCATGCACGAAGCCGCTAAAAATCTGGAATTCGAAGAAGCCACACGGCTACGCGATCAGTTGCAAACCCTGAAGGCACGGTTAATCGAGTTGGGTTAATATCCAAAACTAAATTTTATACCGTTATCTCATAAAAAATACCCGACAACAAAAGAAAGACTTTAGGCGTGAAGAAGCCCCGTATAGTCGCCATCGAGGCTATCAGTATGGTGGAATTTATGAGTTCGATGTCGAAGACATGCCGTTGACAGTCAAGGCGAATCGGCCCAGCAGATCGGTCCGGCGAAATGGAAAGAGATTATCGCCGCGAGTGCATGATCATGCGATGATCGTCGACTCAGGCCCCGTCCACGCGGGGCCTGATTTTTAACCAGTGTGCGCTTCGAAGGTTTCAGGGAGGAGCCGACATGACATCCGGACTGATCGGTATCCTGATCGTGACGATCCATGTACTGGGTGCGTTGTCCGCCATCATGGCATTGATGTCGAGTCGTACCTCTCAAGGGGCGGTTGCCTGGATCGTTACGCTGTTGACCTTTCCCTATCTGGCCGTTCCCATCTACTGGATCTTTGGGCGCCCACGTTTCTACGGGTACACCTCCGCACGTGGCGAACGCGATACCGTACTACGCCAGGTCCTATTGCGTTTCAGGCCTCGGCTCGAACCTTTCTTTTCCCGTCCTTCGTTTGACACCACGCGCATTCAAGCCGTCGAGCGCTTGGCCATGATGCCCATGAGCACAGGCAATCGAGCCGAACTGCTCATCGATGGGGACGAAACCTTCCAGAGCTTGCTAGAGGGAATCGATGCCGCACGCGAATATATCCTCATGCAGTTCTTCATTCTCCGGGCCGATGAAATAGGTACCTTGTTCAAGCAGCACTTGATGCGTCGGGCAGAGCAGGGCGTGCGGGTTTGCCTGCTGTATGACGAAATCGGCAGCCGCAGTTTACCCAGTGACTACTTGCACGAGTTGTCGGATGCAGGCATCGAGGTCACCGCCTTCAACTCGTCGCGCGGGTGGCGGCACCGTTTCCAGATCAACTTCCGCAATCATCGCAAGATCGTGGTCGTCGACGGTCGAGAGGGTTGGACCGGCGGCTTCAACGTGGCCGATGAATATCTAGGGCGGGTGGCGCGCTATGGCCCCTGGCGCGATACTCATCTCAAGCTTACCGGGCCGAGCGTCATGGGTTTGCAGGAAGCCTTCTGGGAGGATTGGTACTGGGCCACTGAAGAGATCCTGTCCCTGAACTGGGAACCGTCGATTACCTGCGATGAATGCCAGCACGTGGTGGTCGTACCCTCCGGGCCGGCTGATAACTGCGAGACAGCAAGCCTGCTGATTCAGCACACCATTCATGGGGCTCATGAACGACTTTGGGTGACCAGCCCATACTTCGTCCCGGACCAGGGGGTGCAAGATGCCTTGAAGCTTGCCGCGCTGCGCGGTGTCGATGTGCGCGTGATGATCCCTGAGCGTCCCGATCACTTGCTGGTCTTCCTCTCGGCTTTTTCCTTCTTGCCCGAGATGATTCGCCACGGCGTGCGTATTTTTCGCTATCAGCCGGGATTCTTGCACCAGAAAGTCGTTCTGGTCGATGACGAGACGGCGCTGGTCGGCTCAGTCAATCTCGATAACCGCTCGTTTCGACTCAATTTCGAGATTACCGCGTATGTTCCCAATGCGATGTTTGCTAGCCAGGTAGAGGACATGCTACGTCGGGATTTTGCCGCATGCCGCGAGGTATCGCTGAACGAACTCAACAATCGTCCCATCTGGCGTAAACTCGTGTCTCGGGCAGCGTACCTGCTAGCCCCCATACAATGACATCCTTTGGGTGTCGAGACGTCAGATCCACATGCTGGCGACTGTCGTACATCTACTGTGTGACCACCAGGAGTACCGGTGAATCTTGAAACCAAGTGGCTCGAAGATTTCGTTGCCCTCGCCAATACACGCAGTTTTTCCGCGTCGGCGAGGCAACGGCACGTCACCCAGCCTGCTTTCAGCCGACGCATCCGCTCCCTGGAACAAGCCGTGGGGGCTACCTTGGTCGACCGTTCCACGACCCCTATCGGGCTGACGCCGGAAGGGCAGTTGTTCCTGGTCACGGCCCGCAGCATGGTCGAGCAGCTGAGTGAATGCCTTGCCCATTTGCGCGGCCTGTCGATGGCCAACGAAGCGCTCGATATCGTCGCCGCGCATTCGCTGGCGTTGACGTTTTTCCCGCGTTGGATTTCGCGCTTGCAAAAGGGCGTGGGTGAACTTCCGACCCGGCTGGTGGCCATGAATGTCGGGGATGCCATTCATGTGTTGCGCGAGGGCAACTGCGATCTGATGCTGGCGTATTACGATCCCTACGCCAGCATGCAACTCGACGCCGAGGCCTTTCCATCGTTCTCCATCGGGCAAGTGAAAATGCTGCCGGTTTGTGTGCCCAATAGCGATGGTACGCCACGCTTTGCGCTGGACGACGAGGCGGGGATCCCCTTTCTCGCCTATACACAAGGCGCTTTTCTGGGACGTAGCGTACGCATGCTGCTCAAGAATGATCCACTACGCATGCGCCTCAATACCGTTTATGAGACCGCCATGGCGGAAGGCCTCAAAGGTATGGCTCTGCAGGGGGTCGGCATGGCATGGATTCCCGATTTCTGCATACGCGAAGAACTCACCGCAGGGCGTTTGATCCGCGCGGGAGACTCGCAATGGGACATTCCGCTCGAGATTCGCTTGTACCGGTGTTCGCTGGTGCATAAGCCCGGCGTCGAGAAGCTCTGGCGACAGATGATGAAGTTACCGCGCGACTTCTTGCAGGCATGAACATCTGACAGCGAGTCGCGTCACGGTGTGGCCATGCCGGCCGGCAAGCCTAGAAAGTTCTGAATGATGAAGAAATGGTCCTCGAACAACGCTTCGGGGTCGAGATCAGCCAATGCCACCCAATGCGCTTGCTCGCCACTGCGTGAGGGCTTGAGATGGGGGAGTTGCTGTTCGGGCCGCAGGGCGAAATAGAAGGCTTGCGCCAAGGTGCGTCCGCGCCAACTGCGATGGGGAGCATCGAACAAGCGCTGGCCACGTAAAGAGCCTTTGAGAACGGCTTCGGGAATCTTGAGTCGTACCCTCTCACGCAGCTCGCGCAAGCAGGCATCCAGCAAGCGCTCCTGGGGCTGAATGAAGCCTCCCGGCAAAGCGAGTAACCCTTTGCCTGGCGCGGCTCGACGCTCGACCAGCAGCACATGCCCGGATTGCACCACGACAGCATCGACAGTCACGAACATCGGCGGATAGGGTGCCTGCGACCAAGCCTCACGATACTGCTCGAGCAGGCGCTGTTCTTCCCACAGTTGCGCACATTCAGGCGTTTCGATAAAGCGCCGCAACACATCGCGTACCGGTGCCGACAGTCCGCTGCTTTCCTCGCGTGCCAAGTAATCACCTGCCAATGCCGGTTGGCTAAACAACGCCTCGCGAATTCGACTGGCCGAGACATCACTGACCAGCGGGACACTGACCGACTCCCACTGCGGAAACAGCGTGAGATAGTAGCTCGATTGACCGCGACCGGCGCCAATCAAACCGATTCGGGGTAACCGACCTTGTTGGGGAACGGCCACATCACGCACCCGACGCTGCACATCGCGTACCCAAACATCGTTATTGTAGAGTGCATCCAGTAACGGCGTGATTTCGAGACGCGCGTTGTCATCGGCGTCGAAGCATTCGCGCAGCATGTCTCGGCGCTCTTCGAAGCGCCAGGGGTTGCGCAGTGAGCGAGCCTGCCAGGCGGATCCCACCATGACGACCACCTGCCGTGCCTGCCGCAACGCCTCGCGTATGACACTGATATGCCCTAGATGCGGCGGTTGGAAACGCCCAATGAAGACCAGGCAATCGAAGGCATAGGATGTATTAGAGGCGGGAATGGGCGTCGTGGCGTTGGACATGAAAGCTCCGTCAGCAAGGCCGAGACATTATGGGCAGCCTCAAGGGGCTCTGCAATATAAGCAGTGGCCCGGGATATCTGCGCTATCCTGAGACCAAGCTTCGCTATGCCCGGCATGTATCATTTCCGACAAGGAGTGTCCGTGATCAATCTCTCGCCGCGCTATTGGTACCGAATCGTCGTCAACGCCGTTACCTTATGGCTTGAACACAATGCTTTCAGTTTCGCGGGTTCCCTGGCGTTTTACACTCTGTTTTCACTGGCGCCGACGATCATCATCGCCGTCACCGTGATTGGGCTGGTACTGGGGGAAGACGCCGCGCAAGGCCAGATCGTGGCGCAGTTGCAAGACACCATGGGTCAAGACGCCGCTACAGCGATACAGCAAGCGGTGGCCCAGTCGCGCATCGAAAGCTCCGGTATCTTGCCGACTTTACTGGGCATCGGCGCGCTGGTGGTGGGGGCAACGACCGTCTTCGCGCAGATGCAATTTTCCCTCAATACGCTGTGGGGCGTGACGGCGCGTCCTGATCGTAACGGGCTTTGGCTGTTCATCAAAAAGCGGCTGCTGTCGCTGACCGTGGTGCTGGCGGTGGGCTTCATCCTCATGGTGTCGTTGGCGCTGAGCGTGATGCTGCGCGCCTTCTTCAGGTATGCAAGCGACTGGCTGCCGGGGGCCAACGCGCTCTTGGGCAGTGCCGAATTTCTCGTCTCACTGGCGGTGATTGCATTGTTTTTCGCCGCTATTTTCAAGGTGTTGCCGGATGTCGTGGTGAGTTGGCGAGATGTTATGGTCGGCGCGATCGTGACGGCGGTGCTGTTTGCGATCGGGCGCTACGCTATCGCTGCCTACCTCGCGTATACCGCCACGGCATCGACGTATGGCGCAGCAGGCTCGGTCGTTTTGGTATTGCTATGGGTTTACTACAGTTCGCTGATACTACTGTATGGCGCCGCTTTCACCCGCACCCATCTCGAAGCGCGTGGCAAGCGTATCGTGCCTCGCAATTCTGCAGTCTTGGTCAAGCGCGAGTTCGTGGATTCGCAACGTTATGCTGCACACAACGCGACACCCCCAAGCAAAGGAGAGGGCCATGCATGAATATTGTCTCAAGGCCTGGGTCACCGGCCGCGTGCAAGGCGTCGGATTTCGCGCCGCGTCACGCGCTCAAGCGTTGCGGGAAGGACTCACGGGGCACGCCAGGAATCTTGGCGACGGCCGTGTCGAAGTGCTGCTGTGCGGCGAGCAGGCGGCCGTTGACCGTGTCGTACGCTGGTTATGGCAAGGGCCACCGGCGTCGCGCGTTACGCATGTCGAGTGCGAAAAGGTCGACGTTGCGTCCCCGAGTGCCTTCGAGCTCGGGTAAAACTGCCCCCGAAACGTTCCAGTATGATCGTGCAAGCGGGGGCAGTGATCCTCAACGGGTCAGTATCTCGACGATCCAGTCCACGACGGCTTTACCTTCGGCGTTCATGCACACATCGACGAGCGGCGAACGCGCCCAACGCGGATCGATGAAGGTCCGCTCTTGTGGTGCGAACAGCGTCTGACCTTCGGCGTCACCCTCGGTGACGACATTCAAGTGCCCGCGTGCGGTGGTGAAGAGTTCCGGACGCATCAACCACGCCAAGGCACAGCTGTCGTGCGGGCAGCAGCCATCGATATCCAGCGCGGTACGGTAGAACGCACGATAAAACGAATAGCTACCCGCCAATACCTCGCCCAGCTTGCCTTGGGCCGCGGCGATCTTGTCCATCTGCGCGGGGCCCAGCACGCAGCGATGCGTGGCATCGAGCCCCACCAAAGTCAGTGGCCAGCCCGCCGTCAATACTCGTGCAGCAGCATGCGGATCATTGAAGATATTGGCCTCGGCAACAGGCGTTACGTTGCCGCCCTCGCGAATCGATCCGCCCATGACGACGACCTGCTTGACGCGGTCGACGATACCCGGGTCGAGCTGTAGTGCGGCGGCGAGATTGCCCAGCGGGCCCACGGCGACCAGCGAGATCTCGCCGGGGCGGGCATTGACCTGTTCGACGATAAACTGTGGCGCACTGGTCGTCTCGGCGCGATGGTTCGGAGTAGGCAAGGGATGGTTGCCCAGCCCGTTGTCACCGTGTATATGGGCGGGCGCCGGATGCTTGCGCTTGATCAGAGGCGCCGCCGCGCCTTGCGCTACAGGGATACGCTGGTCGGCGAGTTCCGCGAGCAGCAGCGCATTGGTGGTGGCGGTATCGATATCGACATTGCCGTAGGTCGTGGTCATGCCGAGCAATTCGATCTCGGGATGCGCCAGGGCAATGGCAATGGCTTGGGCGTCGTCTACGCCAGGGTCGGTATCGAAAATCAGAGGTGTCGTCATGAGAATCCTGTTTCAAATAATGTCCAAGTAATCCCAAAAGGAGGCGCCGGTAAATCAATGACGCAAGATGTCGCGCGCTAGCCAATCACGAGAAGGACGCTGCTACCTCGCTGGCAAGCGGAATGCTTGGCGCCGCGCCGCTGCATTGCACGCACAAGGCCGCGGCGGTGCTCGCTTCATGCAGGCAAGTCTCGATGGGCTCGTTGCGCTGGCGTGCGGCCATGAAGTAACCGATGAAAGTATCGCCGGCCGCGGTCGTATCCACGGCTTCGACAGGGAAGGCAGGAAGCTCGAGGCGCTGAGCGCCATGCTGATAACGCACGCCATCGCGTCCCAGCGTCAATACCTGCTCGACCTCGGGCAGGCGTTGATAGAGGGCATCCATGAGTTCGGCGACCCCAGCGTGTTCGTCGAGCCCCGCCAGTGCCGCAGCTTCGCCACGATTGAGGAAGAGTATCTGGCACAATTCAAGCGGTAACGCATGCACATTGTCCCCTAGGGGGGCGGGGTTGAAAGCGATCCGCATGCCATGTCGCGCGGCAAGCGTCATGACACTCTCGAGTGCATTGCACTCGTTTTGCAGCAGCAGCCAATCGTCAGGACTCACCGAAGTCATGAGGGCGTCGAGGTGACGCTCGCTGAAGCCGTGGTTAGCCCCGGGGCTGAGAATGATGGCGTTCTCGGCGTGATCGTCGACCTGAATGATGGCGTGCCCGCTAGCGTCGGCGGTGAGTTCGATCAGAGACGTGTTGACGCCCGCCTGAGCCAGGATTTCCAGCACCCAGCGATCCTTCTGCGACACTCGCCCCCAATGCGTCACGTCACCGCTTGCACGCGCCATGGCCAATGACTGATTGGCGCCTTTACCCCCCAGTACCTGCGTAAAGCTCTGGCTGGACAATGTCTCGCCGGGGCGCACCAGATGACTGACACGGTAGACGTGGTCGATATTGATGGAACCGTAGTTGTAAAGCATGCAAGCTCCCGGCTTCAAAGCTTATGTATTAAGCACGCGAGGCGAGCCAGTCGCGCAGGTTGTCACGCGTCAGACTGACGACGTTGGCGCGAGCTTCCGGCGAGATCCAAGCGCTGTGCGGCGTGACGATGAGATTGAGCGCCTCGTCCATGGCATCGATGAGCGCATGTCCCTCGCGTGGTGGCTCTTGAGGTAGGCTATCGACGCCGAGTCCACCGATCGATCCGTCCCGAAGCGCGTCCAACGCGGCGTTTTCATCTATGATACCGCCCCGCGCACAATTGATCAGCAAGGCACCGGGTTTGAAACGGGCCAGCATCTCGGTGTCGACGAGATGCCGCGTGTGATCGGTCAGCGGGCAGTGCAGGCTCAATATATCGAGCTCACTTGCCAGCGACGCGAGGGAAGGGCGTGAATCCTGCGTTTCGTTGCCGGGGCGTGCGGCGAACGTGACGCGCATACCGAAGGCCTGGGCCAGGTGGGCCACCGCACGCCCGAGTTCACCGTGCCCGACGATGACAAGGTGCTTGCCGGCCAGTTGCAGGGTGCGATGGTCGAGCAGGCAGAACATGGGGCTATCGTTCCAGCGACCGGCAGCGACATCGCGCATGTAAAGGGGAAGGCGGTTGGCCAGAGCCAGCATCAGCATCAACGTATGCTGCGCCACGCTCGCCGTGCCGTAGGCAGAGACGTTGCGCACCTCGATGCCACGGGCTCGAGCCGTCTCCATGTCGATATTGTTGGTGCCTGTCGCCAACACACAGATCAACTTGAGGGTGGGCAGTGAAGCGAGCAGTTCGCCGTCGAGCACGACTTTATTGGTGATGGCGATATCCGCGTTGTCGAGACGCGCCTGGCGCTCATCGAGGGCGGTATGCGCATGGACCTCGAGGGTATCGACCGCCGCGTGCAACGGCGAGAGGTCAATATCGTCGCCGAGGCTGGCGGCATCGAGAATCACGGCTTTCATGCGAGATCCTTTTCTTTTAACGGAATCAAGTGAGTCTAGCATCGTGGCGGCAAGCTACATGATCGAGCTTCGATACGCTTGCCCGCTGGGTGGCGCAACGCGCTATAATGAGCGACTTTCGGAAAAGGCTTGGAAAGTGCGATCTCCGGCCCTATATCCCTGCCACCGCGCGAGCGTCGCGCGGGCGCTTCTTGATGACATGAATGGTGAGAACCATGCCCATCTACGAGTATGAGTGCAAGGCCTGCGGCCATCGCCTGGAAAAGCTGCAAAAAGTCAACGCGGCAGCGTTGACCGATTGTCCACGCTGCGAGCGCGCAGAATTATCACGTCTGGTCTCCGCAGCGGGCTTTCGCCTGGCCGGCGGCGGGTGGTATGAAACTGACTTCAAATCGGGGCAAAAACGCAATCTCGCGGAAGAGGCTTCCGCGCCCTCCACGTCTACCGAGACCGGCGGCAAGACGTCCGCCTGACGCGTTCGGTGCCGTTCGGGCGGCGCCGAATCGCCCCATGAAATACGCAACGAAACAGGATAAGACATGCGCAGTCACTATTGCGGTCAATTGAACGAAACCCAGGTGGATCAGGAAGTCGCACTCTGTGGCTGGGTACATCGTCGTCGCGACCACGGGGGAGTGATCTTCCTTGATTTGCGCGACCGCGATGGTATCGCCCAGGTGGTGGTCGATCCCGATACTCCCGAGGCATTCGCCAATGCCGATCGTGCCCGCAACGAGTTTGTACTGCGCATTCGCGGACGCATTCGCCTGCGCCCCGAAGGTACCCAGAACCCCAATATGCCCACCGGCATGATCGAGGTGCTGGCATCAGACGTCGAGGTGCTCAACACGGCAGCGACGCCGCCATTCCAGCTCGACGAGCATGGCAAGGTCGGTGAGGAAATCCGCCTCAAGCATCGTTACATCGATCTGCGCCGCCCGGAGATGATCGACAAGTTGCGATTGCGTTCGCGGATCACGCATAGCGTGCGAGCCTATCTCGAAGCCCAGGGCTTTCTGGACATCGAGACGCCGATTCTGACGCGTGCCACGCCGGAAGGAGCTCGCGATTACCTGGTGCCGAGCCGTACGCATCCGGGTGACTTCTTCGCTCTGCCGCAGTCACCGCAGCTGTTCAAGCAACTGTTGATGGTGTCGGGCTTCGACCGTTACTACCAGATCGCCAAGTGCTTCCGTGACGAAGACCTGCGTGCCGATCGTCAGCCCGAGTTCACCCAGATCGACCTGGAAGCCTCGTTCGTCGAAGAAGACGACATCATGTCCTTGGCCGAAGACATGATCCGTCAACTGTTCCAGAACGTGCTCGATGTCAGCCTGCCGGCATTCCCCAAGATGCCGTACAGCGAAGCGATGAACCGTTACGGCTCGGACAAGCCCGATCTGCGTATCCCCCTCGAGCTGGTCGATGTCAACGATCTGATGCGTGATGTCGATTTCAAGGTATTCTCCGGCCCAGCCAAGGCTGATGACGGGCGCGTTGCAGCGCTCAAGGTCACCGATGGCGCCAAGCTGTCACGCAAGGAAATCGATGCCTATACCGATTTCGTGAACATCTATGGCGCAAAGGGGCTGGCCTGGATCAAGGTCAACGAGCGTGCCAAGGGCATTGAAGGGCTGCAGTCGCCCATCGTCAAGTTCATGGACGGCATCATCGAGCCGTTGCTCGACCGCGTTGGCGCCGAGGATGGCGACATCATCTTCTTCGGCGCCGACAAGACTCGCGTCGTCAATGAGGCGCTAGGCGCGTTGCGCGTCAAGCTCGGCGAGGATCTCGATCTTTATACCCAAGCGTGGGCGCCACTGTGGGTCGTGGACTTCCCCATGTTCGAAACTGACGACGCCGGTCGCCTGGCCGCCTTGCACCATCCGTTCACCGCGCCGTCGTGCACGCCGGAGGCGTTCAAGGCGGATCCCGCCAATGCGTTGTCGCGCGCCTACGACATGGTCTTGAACGGTACCGAACTGGGCGGTGGTTCGATTCGTATCCACGATCAATCCATGCAGCGTGCGGTCTTCGAGGTGCTGGGCATTGGCGAGGCCGAAGCAGAAGAGAAGTTCGGCTTTTTGCTCGACGCCCTCCGCTTCGGCGCTCCCCCCCACGGTGGACTGGCCTTCGGTCTCGACCGTCTGGTCATGTTGATGAGCGGTGCCAAGATGATTCGTGAAGTGATCGCCTTCCCCAAGACGCAAAGCGCCGCTTGCCTGATGACCGATGCGCCGGGCGAGGTCAGCGCCGAGCAGCTCAAGGAGCTCAACATTCGCTTGCGCCAGAAGGCACAGCAAGGTGGCAACGGCGAGGCCTGATGGGCCCGTTGGTCTCACTTTCTTCTCGTTTTCCCGGCGTCGCCCTCGGCGTCGGGTGTGCTGCAAACGCGAATGCCTGTTTTTTCAAGGAGTGACGTCGATATGGCAGGCCATAGTAAATGGGCGAATATCAAGCACCGCAAGGCCGCCCAGGATGCCAAACGCGGCAAGATCTTCAGCAAGCTCATTCGTGAGCTGACCGTTGCTTCCCGCCAGGGTGGCGGCGAGGTGGCCGATAATCCTCGCCTGCGCGCCGCCATCGACAAGGCGCTGGCCAACAACATGACCAAGGACACCATCCAGCGTGCCATCGAGCGCGGCGCCGGCAATACCGATGGCGACGAGATGGAGGAAACCGTCTACGAGGGCTACGGTCCCGAAGGCGTCGCCGTAATGGTCGAGTGCATGACCGACAACCGCAATCGCACGGTTTCCGAAGTGCGCCACGCCTTCAATAAGAACGGCGGCAATTTGGGTACATCTGGGTCCGTCGCCTTCATGTTCCATAAGCAAGGGCGTTTGACGCTGCCGACAGGTGTCTCCGAGGAGGCCGCCATGGAGGCAACGCTAGCCGCCGAGCCCGAGGACATCGTCACTCAAGATGATGGTACGCTCGAGATCGTGACGTCCGTGGAAGGCTTTGGTGCGGTCAAGGATGCGCTCATCGAAGCGGGCATCGAGCCCTCCGCGAGCGATGTCGGATCCTATCCCGATAACTATTCCTCCATCGACGACGTCGACACGGCGCGCAAGGTTCTCAAGTTGTTCGACAGGCTCGAAGACCTCGACGACGTGCAGAACGTTTATTCCAACGCCGATTTCTCCGATGCGGTCATGGCGGAACTCGAGTGAGTGACGTGACGCGAGTCAGTAGCGCCACGGAGATGGTGAGTCGATGATCCTGCTGGGAATCGATCCCGGGTCGCGCATCACCGGTTACGGCGTCGTCGATGTCGCCTCGGCGACGCCACGTTACATTGCCAGCGGCTGCATCCGCATCAAGAGCGACCCACTGGCCCAGAAGCTCGCCCAAGTGTATGCCGGCATCGCCGAGTTGATCGGCGTGCATCGTCCGTATGAAGTCGCCATCGAGCAGGTGTTCATGTCCAAGAATGCCGACTCCGCACTCAAGCTGGGGCAGGCACGCGGCACGGCCATCGTCTGCGCCGCCAATCATGGCCTCGAAGTCTTCGAGTACGCCCCCACCCAGATCAAGCAGGCCGTCACCGGTACCGGCGCGGGAACCAAGGAGCAAGTACAGCATATGGTGACGGCGATGCTAGGGCTCGACGGCACGCCACAGGCCGATGCCGCCGACGCCCTGGCCATCGCCCTGACCCATGCCTACGCCCGACAAGGGCGGACGCCGCAAGCGGGACGTGGACGGCGGCGAAGCGGTTCTCGTCAGCGTTGGCGGGACTTCCGCCCCGACTGAGGCATCGCATGTCGAGTGCTGGTCAGTCGCGAGGCGGATCAGTATAGTGTCAACCCAGTCAATCGAAGGACTCGATGTGCATGATTGGACGCTTGCGTGGCACCCTGCTGGAAAAGCAACCGCCGTGGATCGTCGTCGATGTCGGCGGCATCGGTTATGAACTGGAGACCTCCATGACCACCCTGCTGGCATTGCCGGCGGTGGGCGAAGAGGTTCAGCTCCACACGCATATGGCGGTGCGCGAGGACGCGCATCTGCTGTATGGCTTTGCACGTGGCGAGGAACGCCAATTGTTTCGCGCCCTGATCAAGGTCAACGGGGTAGGGCCCAAGCTCGCCTTGGCGATTCTCTCTGGTATGGATCAGGAAGCCTTCATCCGCTGCGTCATGGAAGACGACAGCAAGGCGCTGACACGTCTACCCGGGGTCGGCAAGAAAACCGCCGATCGCTTGGTCGTGGAAATGCGTGACCGCTTCCCGCATTGGCAGCTCGAGCAAGAAAACGGACTGCATGCGCTTGAGCTGGGTGCCTCACCCGAAGCGCCTGCAGCCGATCCTTTCGCCGATGCAGAATCGGCCCTCGTCGCTCTGGGCTACAAATCTACTGAAGCCTCGCGCATGCTGTCCGGGCTGGACGAAAGCCTCTCCACGGAAGGCCTGATCAAAGCCGCCTTGACACGCAAGATGGCAGGTTAAGGACCACGAATGATCGATACCGACCGTCTGATTGCGGCACAACCTCAGGGAAGCGAGGTGCACGTGGACCATGCCATCCGGCCGCAGCGGCTTGCCGAGTACATCGGTCAGCCCCGTGTGCGCGAGCAGATGGATATCTTCATCAGCGCGGCCCGTCAGCGCGGCGACAGCCTCGATCATACCCTGATCTTCGGGCCACCCGGCCTTGGCAAGACCACGTTGGCTAACATCATCGCCGCCGAGATGGAGGTCGATATCAAATCGACCTCCGGCCCCGCGCTAGAGCGCGCCGGTGACCTCGCTGCCATGCTCACCAACCTGCAAGCCGGTGATGTGCTGTTCATCGACGAGATCCATCGCCTTCCCGCTTCGGTGGAAGAGGTGCTGTATCCGGCGATGGAGGATTATAAGCTCGACATCATGATCGGCGAGGGACCGGCCGCACGCTCCATTAAACTCGACCTGCCCGCATTCACGCTGGTGGGTGCGACCACACGCGCAGGATTGCTCACGTCACCATTGCGCGATCGGTTCGGTATCGTGCAACGCCTGGAATTCTACGCGGTCGATGAGTTGACCGAGATCGTCGTGCGTTCAGCGCAGTTGCTGGGAGTGGAGGCCGACCGTGACGGTGCGGCCGAAATCGCCCGTCGAGCACGCGGCACGCCGCGCATCGCCAATCGCCTGCTGCGACGCGTGCGTGATTTCACCGAAGTGCGTGGCGACGGTCGCCTGAACGAAGAAATAGCCGATCAAGCGCTGAACATGCTGCATGTCGACCGGCATGGCCTCGACCATATGGATCGACGCCTGTTGATGGCGATGATCGAGAAATTCGATGGCGGCCCGGTCGGCGTCGACAGCCTGGCAGCCGCTATCAGCGAGGAACGCGACACGATCGAGGATGTCCTAGAACCGTACCTGATCCAACAGGGGTTCATGATGCGCACCGCGCGTGGACGTGTGGTGACACGTTTGGCTTACGAACACTTCGGCCTGACGCCGACCGATGCCGTTGTCGCGGCGCCGTCGCTTGACGATAAGCGACAGGAGGGTGGTGCATGAGCGCTTTCACGCATACGGTTAAAGTTTACATCGAAGACACCGATGCCGGCGGCATCGTCTATTACGTCAATTATCTCAAATACATGGAGCGGGCACGCAGCGAGTGGTTAAACCACCACGGCCTGACCCAGCGCGATTTGCTCGCACAGGGTATCCAGCTGGTCGTGCATCAACTGGAATGCCGTTATGCCAAGCCCGCCCACCTCGACGACGAACTGCACATCACTGCAGACGTCGTCGAATCCACTGCCTGCCGAGCGACCTTTGCCCAGACAGTGACACGTCGCGGGGAACGACTGTGCGAAGCCCGGGTAGACATCGTCTGCCTTGAGGCTTCTCGGCTTAAACCCGTACGTTGGCCGGATGCGCTGCAACCGCTAATGCACGGATAAACCAAGCGAAACGAACTCTCAAGCGACACGAGGACTGCCGTGAACGACTCCATGTCCATTCCGCATCTGATCATGAACGCCAGCCTGATCGTTCAACTGGTCATGCTCCTGCTCCTGGCTGCCTCAATAGCCTCATGGATCATCATTTTCCAGCGCAGCATCGCATTGCGTCGCGCCGAAAAGGCGTATCGGGATTTCGAGGACCATTTCTGGTCCGGCGTCGATCTCAACGAGCTCTATCGCGACCTGCCCGCTGAACAGGAGTCAGTGGGCGCAGAGCACGTTTTCCGCTCCGGCTTTCGCGAATTCAATCGTCTGATGCCCAAGACCCAAAGCACCGATGCGGTGCTCGAAGGCGTGCAACGGGGCCAGCGCGTCGCGCTTTCGCGTGAAGAAGACCGCCTGCAGTTGCATCTCACTTTCCTCGCCACGGTCGCTTCGGCGAGCCCTTATATCGGCCTGTTCGGTACCGTATGGGGCATCATGGGATCGTTCCAGAGCTTGTCGATGGCACAGCAGGCGACGCTGTCCACCGTGGCGCCCTGGATCGCAGAAGCGTTGGTCGCCACGGCCATGGGGTTGTTTGCAGCGATTCCTGCGGTGATCTTCTATAACCGACTATCCGCCCATGCGGGACGCTTGCTCGGCAAATACGAAAACTTTGCCGAGGAATTCCACGCCATCCTGCACCGTAATCTGCAAGGGCGTAGCGAACGCGAGGCATCCTGAGGGAGGAAGCATGTACGGATCCTATCATCATCGCCAGCGGCGCAAGCCGATGGGCGAGATCAATGTCGTGCCGTTCATCGATGTGATGTTGGTGCTGCTGGTGATCTTCATGATCACCGCCCCCATGCTCAATCAAGGCGTCGATGTCGAACTGCCACAAGTGTCGTCCGATCCCATCGATACCGAGGAGCAAGAGCCACTGATCGTGTCGGTGGATCGTGAAGGGCAGTACTACATTTCCCTGGGAGACGAAGAGACCTCCGTCGCGCTTGATGAACTCGGCGAAAAGGTCAAGGCCATGTTGAGCCGCAACGCGAATACGCCGGTCATGGTGCGTGGCGATCGTAATGTCGCCTATGGTCAGATCGTGACATTGATGAGTACGCTGCAAGGGTCGGGAGTGGGCAACGTCGGGCTGATCTCCGAACCCCCTTCCGGTGGTGAAGAGTGAGGCATCGACATGGCGAAACGTGAACGCCGTGTAGGCTATGGCTGGCCAGTGCTGCTGGCCACTGGCGTGCATATCGCAGCGCTGATGCTCACTATCGTTAAATGGCCTGAAAGCGAGTCCGACCCGACCTCTTCATCGGTGGTCCAGGCGACGCTAGTGCGCGCTGAAACGGCGACTGATCAACCCCAGCAGACCGAAGATTCCACTCCACCCGCTTCTCAGCCGGAAGAAGAGGATGTGCAGGAACCCGAAGAACCGGCGCCTTCGGAATCGTCCGAAGAGCCAGCGTCCGATAGTGACGCCGAGGTAACGGATAGCGCAGTGGAGGAAGCCCAGGCCGAAGCGCAGCGCTTGCAGGAAGAAGCGCAACGCGCAGAGGAGCAGCGAGCCGAAGCCGAGCGGAAACGCCAGGCAGAAGCCGAAGCCGAGCGGAAACGCCAGGAAGCAGCCGAAGCCGAGCGGAAACGCCAGGAAGAAGCAGAAGCCGAGCGGAAGCGCCAGGCAGAAGCCGAAGCCGAGCGGAAGCGTCAGGCAGAAGCAGAAGCCGAACGGAAACGCCAGGCAGAAGCAGAAGCCGAGCGGAAGCGTCAGGCAGAAGCCGAAGCCGAGCGGAAGCGCCAGGCAGAAGCCGAAGCCGAGCGGAAGCGTCAGGAAGAACTTGCCGAGCGGGCGGCTCAGGCTAATGACTCGTCACTGGACAGCATGATCAGTGATGAAGAACAATCTATTGCTAACGCCAAGCAGGCCAGCGAAGCTGCTAATGGCTTCAAGAACCTGGTTCGCCGCTACGTCGAACAAAACTGGAATATACCTTCCAATGCGTCGTCGGAGTTACGCGCCATCGTGCGAATCCAATTACTACCCACTGGCGAGCTGGTAAGCGCCACGATTACACAAAGTAGTGGCAATTCCGTTTTCGACCATTCCGTGATCAATGCCGTCGAAAAGGCGGCACCATTTCGTGAGATGCGCGAACTCGATGCTTCGGTAAAAGGTCAGTTCCGTGAATTCAATCTGGACTTCAACCCAGAGGACATCCGCCGATGAAACGACTCAATCTTTGGGCAGCCGCGCTGCTGCTGACGTTGTGTGCCGGAATGGCGCATGCCGAGCTGACCATCGAAATCACCAAGGGCAGCGACCAGGCCATTCCCATTGCCATCGTGCCGATGGAAGGTGGAGATGAACTGCCGGAAGAGGTCTCGCGCATCGTCGGCAATGACCTGGAACGCAGCGGTCGTTTCAAGCCATTGTCGCGAGATTCACTGATCTCCCGGCCCAGCAGCAGCGATGATGTTCACTATCAGGATTGGCAGCAGTTAGATAGCGAGTACCTGGTGGTGGGCAAGGTCGATAACCAGGATGGCCAGTATCGTATTCAATACGAGCTTCTGGACGTCAATGGTGAAGATCGCATGCTAGGCGAAGTCGTGACCTCCAGCCGCGATCAGTTGCGCGACAGCGCACACTATATCAGCGATCAGATCTTTGAAGAGATCACCGGCATTCGTGGCGCTTTCTCGACGAGCATCGCCTATGTCACGTCCAATGGCGTCGATGACAATATCAAATATGCTTTGAATATCGCCGATTCCGACGGGCACAACAATCAGGAAATCCTCTCCTCGGGTGAGCCCATCATGTCGCCGGCGTGGTCGCCCGACGGTCGCAAGCTAGCCTATGTTTCGTTCGAGACGGGGCGGCCTGCCATCTATGTCCAGAATCTTTCGACAGGGCAGCGTATCCAGTTGACCTCTTTCGAAGGGATCAACGGCGCACCGGCGTGGTCACCGGACGGACGCAAGCTAGCGATGTCCCTTTCCAAGGATGGCCAGCCGGAGATCTACGTCATGGATGTCGGCTCGCGTGATCTCACGCGCCTGACGCATAGCGATGCGATCGACACCGAACCCGAGTGGGCACCGAACGGTCGTAGCCTGATTTTCACCTCCGACCGGAGTGGCAACCCGCAAATTTATCGTTACAACCTGGGCGATGAGCAGGCCCAGCGGATCACCTTCACCGGCAGCTATAATTCACGTGGTCGTTTCAACCCGGACGGTGATGCGATATTTATGGTGACCCGTGACGACGACGGTTTCCACATTGCTCGCCAGGATCTGGATACCGATCGCATGACGGTCCTCACCGATTCCAACTGGGATGAATCTCCCAGTGTCGCGCCGAATGGCACCATGGTAATCTTCGCCACGCAAGAAGGGACCCGCGGTGTATTGGGGGCCGTATCAGACGATGGCAGTGCTTCCTTTCGACTGCCATCGCCGCAAGGAGACGTGCGTGAACCCGCATGGTCACCCTTTTTAGACTAAACCGCGTTAGAGTCATCAGACTTCCAAGCAAGGAGAAAACAATGCAACTCAAACCATATGCCCAAGGTTTCGCCGTCGCCATTTCACTCGCCGTCCTTGCGGGTTGCTCCAGCACCGGAGGCACCCAGGATGGCAGCATGGATGGTACGTCTGGAACAGGTACCGCTGGTTCAGGCTCCGCCTCCAGCCAAGGCATGGAAAGTGGGCAAGGCACTTCGGGAAGCGAGATGAGCGACCGCGATGCCATCCCCGAAGAGCGCACCATCTACTTCGCTTTCGATCGCGACACCATTCGTCCGGAATTCGAATCGGTACTCGAAGCGCATGCTCAATATCTCAAGAATCATCCCAATACCGACGTTGTCCTGGAAGGGCATACTGACGAACGTGGCACTCGCGAGTACAACCTGGGGCTCGGTGAGCGCCGTGCACAAGCCGTCGAGCAGTATCTCAGCGTGGAAGGAGTCTCATCCTCGCAGATCGAAATCGTCAGCTATGGCGAAGAGCGTCCGGCGGCACGCGGCCACGATGAAGAATCGTACGCCCAGAATCGCCGCGTCGTCTTTTCCTACTAAACGTCGCCGGAGTCAGGTATGAAACACGGTCTGAAAAGACTGTGCGGCGCGGGAGCCCTGGTGCTCCCGCTGTCCGTATGGGCTCAACCCTCGGTCGATGATTTGAACGACCAGTCCAGTAGCAGTATCTATAGCCAGACTGCCGCACGTGAAGAATCCAGCGGCGGTGGCGGAAATCTGGCCTTGTTCAATCAACTGCAGGACAGCCAGCGCGAGATCAAGCAATTGCGTGGACAGCTCGAAGAGTTGCGCTACCAGCTCGAACAGCAAAAGAAACTTTCGCAAGAACGTTTTCTGGATCTTGAAAAGCGCGTCGATAATATCGCGTCGCGCTCTGACGCCTCCGGGGCTTCTGCCGGCGTCGATAGCGATGCAGCCGAGTCGGTCACCGGAAACGCCGGTACCAACGCATCGCAAGCCGATAGCGCTCAAGAGGGCACGTCAGCCGACCAGGGACGCGAAGATTATCAGGCGGCTTTCAAGAAGGTTCAGGCGCGCAAGTTCGATGCGGCAATTCAGGCCTTCGAGGATTTCATCGGCGACTACCCGAATTCCGATTTACGTCCCAACGCGCATTATTGGCTAGGCGAGTTGTATTCCGCGCAATCGCAATTGGACACAGCCGCCGATTCTTTCCAGACAGTCATCGATGACTATCCCGACAGCAACAAGGTCGCGGATGCTCTCTACAAGCTGGGATTGCTCAAGGCGCGTCAAGGCCATCCCGATGAGAGCGAGGAACTTCTGAATCGCGTTCGCGACGACTATCCTGATAGCAATGCCGCCGAAATGGCCGAGGACTTCCTCAATCAATCGGACGACTGATAGAGCAACGCCAAGTGCTCAGGGCGCCGCTCACAAGGGGAGTAGCGTCCGCTTTCGCATAGGAGGTGTCGTCAGCCCGAATGCACAGCCATGTCGTTTTCGCCGGGCCAAAGTGCCTGCGTCAAGCTTTCCGGCGTTTCGAACCAACGATCCACCGGCCAGGTGCTCGGGGCCTCCTCGTCGCCGATATAGCCATAACGTACCGCGATGGCCTGCATGCCTGCCGCCCGTGCCGCCTGCATGTCACGTAGATGGTCACCGATGTACCAGCAATCGCCGGGTGCAATGCCCAAACGCCGCGCCGCCTCGAGTAGCGGCGCAGGGTCGGGCTTCTTGAGCGGTAAGTCATCTGCAGCCAGCAATACGCCGTGCGTCAGATTCAGTGCTTCGACCAGCGGCGCAGCATAGGCGCGCGGTTTGTTGGTTACGATTCCCCAGGGGCGATGTGCGCTGTCCCATGCTGTCAGCAACGGCTCCAGCCCAGGAAACACGCGACTGTGCTGCGCAACATCGCGCCCGTAGACCTCAAGCAGAAAGCGCCTCGCCTCATCATGATCGGCATGCGTAGGTGCCAATCCCAGCGCCAGTTCTACTAGAGCGCTGCCGCCGTTCGAGACCTGAGGGCGGATAGTCGCATAAGGCAATGGCGCGAGGCCGTGATGTGTTCGCAAGGCATTAGTGGCTTGTGCCAGATCGGGAGCCGTGTCGACGAGCGTGCCGTCGAGATCGAAAAGCAGCGCCGCCGGCTGGGCGTAGCTCATTGCGCCTCTCCTGTGCCCGTCCATTCCGGCGTGCAATGCATCATGTAATTCACGGACACATCGTTGGCCACCAGGCGATAGCGCTTGGTCACCGGGTTGTAGGTCAGGCCAGTCTGACGACGCACGCGTAAGCCGGCGTCACGGCACCAGGCCGACAATTCCGCCGGGCGAATGAACTTGTTGTAGGTGTGCGTCCCCCGGGGCAATAGCTGTAACACGTACTCGGCACCTAGAATGGCGAACATATACGCCTTGGGATTGCGGTTGATGGTCGAGAAAAATAAGTGGCCGCCGGGTTTGACCAGCGTCGCGCATGCTCGCACGACCGCCGCTGGATCGGGAACATGCTCGAGCATTTCCAGGCAGGTGACGACATCGAATTCACCAGGGTGCTGGGCGGCCATTTCCTCGGCGCTGATCTGGTGGTAGTCGACTGCGACCTCGCTTTCCTGCTGGTGCAGACGCGCGACGGCGAGCGGTGCTTCTCCCATGTCGATGCCCGTGACCCGAGCGCCGCGATGCGCCATCGCCTCGCTGAGAATGCCGCCACCGCATCCCACATCGATGGCGGTCTTGCCCGCCAGATTGGCCTGCTCATCGATGAAGTTCAGGCGCAGCGGGTTGATCTCATGCAGCGGTTTGAACTCGCTTTCAGGATCCCACCAGCGGCTGGCAAGCGCTTCGAACTTGGCGATCTCGGCGTGATCCACGTTGTTACCGAACGTTTCGCTCATGGGGCTTCCTCTTGGAGAAATGATCGAACCGATGCCGCGGCATACGTATCGAAATCGAATGTCTATATATGTCGTCACGTGCCGGCACGCCAATAACGCACATTCTACAATGTTACGCGCGGATGTTGAGGGGCGCATTCCGCCAACCTCGAAATGCTAGACAGTGCGAACCTCTTTGTCTGAATACCATCAAAAGAATGCCGAATCGGTGGCGCCGCCACGCTTTTCACTATGGCATACTGCCGACACTCGACCCTAGAACGCTAAGGAAGGACTCCTCATGATCAAGAAGGCCGTACTCCCCGTCGCTGGACTCGGTACGCGTTGCCTACCTGCCTCCAAGGCCATTCCCAAGGAAATGATCACTATCGTCGACAAGCCGGTCATTCAGTACGTCGTCGAAGAGGCGGTGGCCGCCGGCATCAAGGAAATCGTGCTGGTGACGCACTCCAGTAAAAGCGCCATCGAGAACCACTTCGACAAGAACTTCGAGCTCGAGGCGATGCTCGAGGCCAAGGGCAAGGATGAATTACTCGCCGAAGTGCGCAACATCGTCCCAGAGGATGTGAGCATCATCGCCGTGCGCCAGTCGGTCGCCCTGGGGCTTGGGCACGCCGTACTATGCGCGCAGTCAGTGATTGGCGACGATCCGTTTGCCGTGCTGCTGCCCGACGTGCTGGTAGATGCCGGCAATCTATCGCAGAACGATCTGGCCGGCATGATCGCGGCTTACGACAAGAGCGGTCAGGCACAGATCATGGTCGAAAACGTGCCACAAGAGATGACCCACAAATATGGGATCGTCGCGCTCGAGGGCGAGACACCGGCCCCCGGTGATAGCGCACCGCTGACGGGCATGGTCGAAAAACCCAAGGTGGAGGAAGCACCTTCCAGCCTGGCGGTGATCGGGCGTTATCTGTTGCCGGCCGCCATCTTCCCATTGCTGGCTGAAACCAAACCCGGTGCGGGGAATGAGATCCAGCTTACCGATGCCCTCGAGGTCCTTCGCCAGCAGCAGGGCGCCGAAGCTTATCGCATGCGTGGCAATACCTACGATTGCGGGCATCAACTAGGCTACCTGGAAGCCACACTGGCACTCGCCAAGCGTCATCCCCAGTATGGCGAAGGCTTCCGCTCCCTATTGAGCCGTTACGCAAACGAGGGCTGATGCCATGCGCGTGAACGTGTATGGAAGCGAGCTATCGGCGGGCGTGGCAGCGGCAGCGCTTTCCTCGGTGGGGCACCAGGTCGACTGGTGCCCGCATCCCGAATTGCCCTGGCAACGTCTGGAGCATGCCGAATGGTTGCTTCGCGAACCGGGACTCAAGTCCCAGATCGATGCAGGGTGTCGCTCGGGCCTGCTACGCCTGGTCGATACGCCCGCGCGGGAAGATATCGAGATTCATTGGCTGGCGCTGGCTCCGGACCAACGTGAATCTGCGGAAGCCTATGTGGCCGATATCCCCGCAGCGCAAAGCACTCCGCTGGTGATCGTCAATAATTCGACGTTTCCGGTCGGGCACACCGAACGCCTCGAGGCGTTGCTTGGCCATACCGGCCAAACGGCAGTCGCCTTGCCGGACATGCTGGAAGAAGGCCGTGCCTGGGAAACCTTCACCCGCCCGGCACGCTGGTTGCTAGGTAGCGAAGATAGCCAGGCCACTGCCCAGGTACGCGAGCTGCTGCGTGCCTTCAACCGGCGCCAGGACGTCTTCCAGCTCATGCCGCGCCGCGCTGCGGAGCTCGCCAAACTGGCGATCATCGGCATGTTGGCGACACGCATCAGTTATATGAACGAATTGGCAGGCCTGGCCGACTCCCTGGATGTCGATGTCGAACACGTACGCCTGGGAATGGGCGCCGATAGCCGTATCGGTTTCGAGTACCTGTATCCCGGCTGTGGCTTTGGCGGTCCCAGCTTCTCGCGTGATCTCATGCGGCTGGCCGATGTTCAACATGCCTCCGGTCGCGAGTCGTTACTGCTCGAGCATGTCCTCGACATCAACGAGCAGAAGAAGGAGACGCTGTTCCGCAAATTCTGGCACTACTTCCATGGACAGCTCTACGAGCGGCGCGTCGCCATCTGGGGAGCGGCGTTCAAGCCCGGGACCACCCGCATCGACCAAGCGCCGGTGCTCACCTTGATCGATGCGCTGTTGGCGCAGGGCGTTAACGTCAGCATTCACGACCCCGAGGCGTTGCCGGCACTGTGTGAACTCTACGAGCAGCATCCTCGCGTACGCTTTTGCGACGATGATTTCTACGCCGCTTGCGAGGGAGCGGATGCTCTGATGCTGGTCACCGAGTGGAAATGCTACTGGAACCCCAATTGGCGCCGCCTGAGCGAACTCATGATCACGCCATTGATTCTTGATGGCCGCAATATTTACGATCCCGATTATGTTGCGGCACGTGGCTTGATCTATCGGGGGATCGGTCGGCGAGCGGATCCGGTCAACGCCTGAAGGACATACGCCCCCTCAACGCGGGGCGTGCATGATACGCGTCGACGTCAGAGCTTATCTCGCTGGGTGATCAATCATTGAAGTTCTGGGCGATGAAATCCCAGTTGATGACATTCCAAACGGCATCCAGGTATTTGGGACGCGCATTGCGATAATCGATGTAGTAAGCATGCTCCCAGACATCGATGGTCATCAGCGGCGTCTGGCCGTGCACGATAGGGCAGTCGGCATCGTCGGTGTTGCTGATGTCCACCCCGCCGTCGGCGGTCTTGATCAGCCAGGTCCAGCCAGAGCCGAAATTACCCGCCGCCTTGGCATTGAACGCCTCCTTGAACTGCTCGAAGGAGCCGAACGTCACCTTGATCGCATCGCCTAGCGCGCCCTTGGGTTCGCCACCACCGTGCGGAGAGAGACAGTGCCAGTAAAAAGTATGGTTCCATACTTGGGCCGCCTGATTGAACAGGACGCCGGAAGCCGATTGAATGATCTCTTCGAGCGACTTGTCGTCGTCGGCGGTGCCCTGGGTCAGCTCGTTGAGCTTGTTCACGTAGGCTTGATGATGCTTAGCGTAGTGATACTCCAGTGTTTCGGCGGAGATATACGGTTCGAGCGCGTTTTTTTCATACGGCAGGGCGGGTAGTTCAAAGGCCATGGTGTTCTCCTTTTGCTAAAAAACCTTACAATACCAAGCATCTGCGTTCTCAACGGCGCCCGGCATCTTAGCACCGGCCCCGGTAAGCGCCAATTTCGCCACACCCGTGGATGCGCCAGGGTATTGATACATAACGTAGTCGAGACGAGAGCCGAGCATGTCTGAACGACCGGAAGGAACACGTCAGGAACCGCGTATCGTACCCGAGCGCGATACCGATCCCATCGCCGACAGCCGTCCACGCCCTGCCGGCAAAGGTACGCGGCGTCGACGCTCACGCGTCTGGCCACTGTGGTGTCTGACGTTACTTCTCATCGTCGCCTTGGTGGGGATCGCGAGCTTTTACTGGCAAGAGCGTCAAGCCTGGCAGGTGCGGTTTTCCAACCTCGAAGCACGTCAAAACACCTTGACCGATCGCCTCGACGCCACGGGCAGTTCGCTGGATGCCTCCGGCGACAGCCTGCGCGATGAACTGGACCGGCTGCGCTCCGAATTGGACTCCTCCCGTGCCGTGATCGGCAATCTGGAAAACAAGGTTAGCGAACTGGAGGAAGGCACGGGATCGAGCAGCGCCCTGAAGAATTTACGCGAGACGCAAGGCACGCAGCAAACGCTCATTGCCGCCCAGCAAGCCTCACTCAAGGCCCTGGAAAGCACCGGCGAGGATGCGCGCGCTACCTTGTCGTCACGCCTGGAGTCACTCTCCTCGCGTCAGGAAGAGCAGGGCAGTGGGCTCGAGACGCTGACACAGCGTCTCGAGGGACTGGCCGACACACGGCAGGCCCGTGGCGAAACGCTTGACGACCTGCAAGACAACCTCGACGATCTGAGCGCTCGGCTCGCATCACTATCAGGTGACCACGATGAAGTCGCCAATGAGGTCGCTAGCATTCAGGACGACTTACGGGAACTTCGCCAGGGACAATTGGCTCTCAATGCCAATGTGGAAGCACTTTCCGCTTCTCAGTAATGCCGCCGTCGACTAATTACGCGATCTCACGACAAGGATTGAGTCATTGGAAATCAGCCGAGATCAATGCCCGGGGGTTATCGCCCCTCCACGGATGGACGTTGTCGATCAACAACGCCGGAGAGGCTGACCTCGATGCGCCACTCCATGACACGGCGCATCCTGTGGGGAGCGGCATTGAGTATCGTCACGTCCGGCGCTTATGCGCTGGACGCGTCCGTTGAGGGACTCGAAGGCCCCGCTGCTGACAATATCGTCACCTTCCTGCGCGCGATCGATACCCAGAACATCAGCGAAGATCGTCTGGACAGCGAGGTCCGCGATCGCACCCAACGGGCATTGCGTGCCTTCGGCTATTACTCACCCCAGATCGAAACAGTGTATCCCGACGGAACGTTCGATGCCGATGCCGTTATTACCATCGACCCCGGTCCACAGACACATATCACTCAGCTCGACGTGGGCATCGATGGCGAGGCCCACGATGACAGCGCCTTTCAGCGCGCACTCGATCAAGTGGCGCTCAAGGAAGGCGATGCATTACGCCATGATCGCTACGAAAGCGCCAAGAGCCGCTTCTCCACATTGGCGCTCGCGCGCGGCTATTTCGATGCCGGTTTTACCCAACGGCGGATGGAAGTGCGCCCCTGGGAGTCAAGCGCTCGTATCTTCCTGAGGATGAATAGCGGGCCGCGTTATCATTTCGGCAATATCCGTTTCTCGGGGAGCCAGATCGAAGAAGATCGCCTGCGCCGCATGTTACCGTTCGAGGACGGTGATCCCTACCTGGCCGGGCAACTGGCCGAGTACAACCAGCGTCTGGGGAAAACCGACTGGTTTCGCGGCATTGCCGTGCGTCCTCGTATCGACAGCGGCGGGCGTGGCGCGAATAGCGGACAATGGTGGCAAGAAGCCACCGGGCGCAGACCGCCTTTGACGAGTGGCCCAGGGTTTGCCGCCGTGCGCCGACTGCATGGCCAGCAGCGCACCGATGTGCCGGTCGATGTCTCTGTGATTCCCGCCGACCGCCATCAGTTCGAAACCGGAATCGGCTACGCCACCGATGTAGGGCCACGCGTTCAATTCAGTTGGGACATGCCCTGGCTCAATGATCGTGGCCACAGCCTCTCGAATGCCTTGTACCTCTCGGGTCCCGAACAGCGCTTCGACGGTGAGTATCTGATACCGCTGGCAGACCCGCTACGCGATAACTACCGCCTAGGCTACGGTCTGCGCAAACTCGACAACGAGGACACACAAAGTTTCGAGAGTTCGGTCGAGTTGGCACGCCGTTGGAAATTCGATGACGACTGGGTGCAAGAGCTCTATTTTCGTACCACATACGAGGATTTCACCCAGGCGGATCAGGACGAACAAGTCCTGCTGCTTTATCCCGGGATCAGTTGGACCCGTAATCGAACGCGGCAACCCAATTTTCCCATGTGGGGTGATCGGCAGCGGTTGGCGCTGGAAGTCTCCGATCCCAAGTGGGGGTCGGACGCGCGCTTTGTGCGCACGACGTTCGACTCACAGTGGATTCGCTCGCTGGGCCAGAACAATCGCTTCGTCGGCCGCGTGGGCGGTGGCGCCATGGCGACTGACACCTTCGACAAGATCCCTCCGTCACTGCGTTTCTTTGCCGGGGGCGATCAAAGCGTGCGCGGCTACAGCTACGAGAGCCTGTCGCCGGAGAATGACGACGGCGAACTACTCGGGGGCCAGCACATGCTGACCGCCAGCGCCGAGTACCAGCGACGGGTTACCGGCAACTGGTGGGGAGCAACGTTCATCGACACCGGCAACGCCTTCGATGAATGGTGGCCCGAGGAACTCAAGACCGGTGCGGGTATCGGTGTGCGATGGATTTCGCCTGTGGGCCCCGTACGTTTCGATATCGCCCATCCTTTCGACAATGAGGAGGACGCGTGGCGTCTGCACTTCGCCATCGGACCGGAATTCTGATCCGTGCACTGATTTATGTACCGCTGTGGCTCTTGGGACTGGTGTTGTTGTTGCTCGGGGTGGCCTTGTCGCCCTGGGGGACCGCGTGGCTGGCCGATCAGGGCCAGTCACGCGGCTGGTACGAAGTCGATGGGGTAGAAGGGGCACCGCTGGACACGCTGACGTTACGTGGCCTGCATCTCGATCTCGGCTCTCTCATCCTCGATGTCGAGCGCTTGCATCTGAGCTGGGCCGACGATTGTCTGCTGGACGGCAAACTCTGCCTTCAAGGGCTGCAAGTCGAGGGCGCACACATCATCTTGGCATCCAGCAACGCGAGTGACGATGCCCAGCCTGATGCATCGTCCAGCGGGGGAATGCCCACGCTCTGGTTTCCGTTCCCCATCGAGATACGCGCCCTCGGGCTCGAGGACGTACGCGTCGATCTGGCCGATGGCACGCAAGTGCACTGGGATGACTTCACCACCGGTGCGCGCGTCTCCGGCAAAGACCTCACATTACTGCCCACCCGCCTGGAGGGGGCACAACTATACCTGCCTTTGAGCGAGGGGCAGCGCCTGACCCAAGGGATGGCATCGCCGAGCATTCCTGCAGGTACTATCGATGCGGCCTCACAGGCGGCGGTGGGCAGCTCTGCCGAGGAAAACGCCTCCCATGACGCGTCTGCAACCAATGAAGCGCCTGCGGTTGATAACAAGACAGCCGATACCGATGACGAACAACGCCGCTTGGCATTGCCTGAGATCGACTTGCCGCTCGATATTCGCGCTCCAAGTCTAGTGGTCGACGACTTCCAGTTGCATGGCGCGACGTCCTACCATCTGACGCGAGCCACGCTGTCGCTTTCCAGCGAAGGCAGCGATGTCGCCATTCATCGGTTGCACGTGCTCAGCGATGACGGTGAGGCGGAGCTTGCCTTGCAGACTAATCTGAGCGGCGACTACCCCCTCCATGGCAGCTTGGACGCGCACATCGCGCGTGCCCCGTTGGCCGGTCAGCGGGCCGAGTTGACGTTGGATGGCTCCCTGGCCGATCTGGCGCTCGACCTCGACGCCAGCGGCCCCGTCACGGCCACGCTGAAGGGCACGGTCGATGCGCTCGCTCCGACCTTGCCATTCAATCTATCGCTCGATGCCAACGATATCACTTGGCCGCTGGCGGGCACGCTCACCGCGCCTGAGCTCACGGCGCGAAGTCGTCTCGACGCCGCCGCTGTGTCGGCAGCGCAGCACGTAGGCGCAGGCAAGGCAGACTATCGGCTCGACACGCTCCAACTCGACGCCGATGGCTCGCTGGAGGATTATCGCATCGCACTCGACTTGACGGCGCGCGGGGACGGCCTTCCCGAAAGCCGGTTGACGCTCGATGGCCGTGGCGACGCCGCGCACTTTGCCTGGTCACCGCTCACGCTCCAGGCCGAAGGCGGCACCTTGAGCGGTCGTGGCCAAGTGGACTGGTCCTCGGCGCTATCGGTGGAAAGCGATCTCCAACTCGACAAGCTGCCCGTGGGCGCCTTCACTGAGGCCGTCGAGGGGATGCTCAACGGTAAGGCGCGCGTCGGCTTCGACATGCAGCCTCAAGGCTGGCGGCTGCGCATACCGCAGTTGGCCATCGACGGGACCTTGCAAGACAGAGCCCTACGTTTGAATGCCAAACTCAGTGGCAATAGCCAGATGCAATGGGCGATCGACCAGCTCGACCTTCGCCAAGGCGATAATCGCATCACTGCGGAAGGCAACATCGGGGAGCGTCTGGACCTGCGCAGTCGCATTGAGGCGCCGCAGCTCTCTACGCTTTGGCCCAGGCTCGGTGGCACCTTGCAGGGCGATCTCGACGCCCAAGGCTCGCTCGAATCGCCACGTCTCGATCTCGACATGTCTGGAGAAGCGCTGCGCTATCAGACGCAACAAGTCCAGTCCTTGTCGCTGAAGGCGCATAGCGAAGGGATCGACGACCCGCGTGTGAATGCCGACGTGTCTATCG
Source organism: Chromohalobacter sp. 48-RD10 (assembly GCF_029889785.1). NCBI lineage: Bacteria > Pseudomonadati > Pseudomonadota > Gammaproteobacteria > Oceanospirillales > Halomonadaceae > Chromohalobacter > Chromohalobacter sp. 48-RD10. Next base: position 34,763 of record NZ_JARANX010000002.1, read on the forward strand.
AAGGACTCGAGGCCGGCGGCCAACGTGTCGATGCCTTGAGCCTCGCGCTGGGTGGGCATCTGTCCCAGCACACGCTGAAACTCAATGCTCAACTGGGAAGCGGCCTGCCGCTCTCACAGGCGGGTCTCACGCTCGACGGTCAGTACGACGCAGACGCTCAGCGCTATCGCGGGTCGCTGGCGCCCCTCGAGCTGGCGACTCAATACGGCGATATCGCGCTCGATGACGCGCTGGAATTCAATGCCGATATTGCCGCCCAACGCGTGACACTCTCACCGTTCTGTCTGGTTCGCCAGCAGGGCGGCGAGGCGTGTCTCGTCGACCAAGCGCGACTCTCCGCCGATACTGGCGACGCGTCGCTGGCCTTGCGCGACATTCCCATGGACCTGCTTGCCGACAAGCTGCCGTCCGGCTGGCACGTGGACGGCGATACCCAGGGCGAGGCCAATCTGAGTTGGCAACAGGCGGGCCAACAGTGGCACGCCGAGGGTCAGATCGATAGCCAGCTGGACGTCACCGGCGAAGATGCGCGTGGCAACCCCTGGGAACTGCCGGACAGCCGCCTTGCGGTGAGGTTCGATGCCACGCCATCTCGCGCCGATACACGGCTGACACTCGATCAGGGCGATACCGGGCAATTGGCGCTGACGCTGGGTATCGACGATCCGCTGGGTGACGCCGCCTTGGAAGGGCGCCTGCAGGTCGATGACGTTGCCTTCGCGCCGTATCGCGCACTCGTCGAAGGTTTATCCAACCTCGAAGGGGCACTCGCCGGTGATGTCACCTTCGCTGGAACGTTGCGTGAGCCCGCGCTCGATGGCGAACTGACCGTCAAGGGCGTAAAAGCACGTGGCGCGGCCATTCCCGTGGCGATACGCGATGCCCGTCTGGGCATTGACTTCGCTGGACAACGCGCCGACGTCGAAGGGTTTGTGGCCGGTGAGAAAGGGCAGCTTAACCTGGATGGCGAGGCCGACTGGCAGGCCCCATCAGCCTGGCAGGCACGTTTAGGCATTGAGGGGCAGGACAACCCGCTGGAGGTCAGTCTGCCGGATTTCGGGCGCTTGCGTGTCGCCCCGGACTTACGTGTCGACGCCAATCCAGACCGCTTGCAAGTACGCGGTGATGTCGATGTGCCCTGGGCGCGCCTAGAGGTGGGCAAGATTCCACCCTCCGCCGTGGCACCGAGCAGCGACGAGGTCATCATCACGCGTGAGGAAGATGCCGCCCAGCAAGAAGCCGCAGCCTCGGGCGAGCAGGGTGAAGCCACGGCCCAAGCACTTTCTGAGGCCGGCATGGCGTTGGATATCAGCGTCATGCTGCATCTCGGTCCGGACATGAGCCTGGAAGCTTATGGCCTCGAGTCACAATTGGAAGGCCAACTCGAAGTGCGCCAGGGCAGCGGGCCGGTACAGTTGTTCGGCGATGTCAACTTGGTCGACGGCAGTTATACCGCATTCGGACAGGATCTGATCATTCGCCAGGGGCAGATTCTCTTCAGCGGGCCGGCATCCCAACCGCGTCTGCAATTCGAGGCGATTCGCAATCCCGACACCATCGAGGACGACGTGACCGCAGGTCTACGCGTCACGGGCCGGGCGGAAAGCCCGCAATTGAGCATTTTCTCGGAACCCGCGATGTCGGAAAGCCGGGCTCTTTCCTATCTGCTTAGAGGCCGAGCCCCGGGTGACGACGGCGGCGATGGGGCGCTGACCTCGGCGCTGATCGGGCTCTCGCTGTCGCAAAGTGGGCGCGCCGTGGGCCAACTCGGCCAGGCATTCGGGGTCGATGATTTAAGTCTCGACACCTCGGGCTCGGGCGAGGATAGTCAGGTCGTCGTCAGTGGCTATGTCTTCGATGACTTGAAAGTTAGCTACGGCGTTGGCATTTTCTCTCCCATTGCCGAGTTGACACTGCGCTACCGACTGATTCAGAACCTGTATCTGGAGGCGGTATCCGGCGCGGCTCAAGCACTCGACTTGATCTATACCTTCAGCCTCGGGCGCAGCAGCGCTTCGCCTTGAGGCCACTGCCGCAGGGACACGCGGCATTGCGGCCGATGTCACGGCGACGCCACTGGGTGTCGCCGTCGACATAGAACCACTGGTCGGCATGAGTGACGAACCGAAAGCGGCTAGTTTCGGTAAGGCGCTGAAAGCCATCGGTGTCGATGAAATCGGCACTAAACGTTACCGTGCCTTTCTCGCCTTGTTGGGTGCTGTCATGGATGATCAGCTTCAGCCAACGTGCTGTGTTCGTGGCCAGAGAGTCGCGGGTAGGGCATGTGGCGGGATCCCAGGTAGCGATCAACGCGTCGTACGCATCGTGCGCGAAAGCGCTATAGCGTGCTCGCATCAGCGCCTCGGGTGTCCTGGCGCGGCGCGGGTCCTCATGGATCGGCGCGCAGCATTCATCGAAGCGCCGTGGCTGCCCACAGGGGCAGGTGTTGGACGCTTTTTTACTCATCGTCATGCGAGATTTTCCCTATGTGGCCACAAGAATCGCTCGAGCTTCCCACGCCGGAAACGGCACTCGAGGGGCGTGATACGCCTATACGTATCAGCGGCACTCATTATGTCAACGGTCGCTCGATGTTGTCGCCGTTCCCGGAAGGGCATGAGGAAATCGTGCTAGGGCTTGGTTGTTTCTGGGGTGCAGAGCGTCTGTTCTGGGAAATGCCGGGTGTTTACGTGACAGCGGTGGGTTACGCTGGCGGCTATACGCCCAACCCGACCTACGAGGAAGCCTGCACTGGGCATACCGGACACGCCGAGGTAGTCCATGTCGTGTTCGACCCCACCGAAATCGGATTACCCGAATTGCTGCGTGCTTTCTGGGAAGCGCACGATCCGACGCAAGGCATGCGCCAAGGCAATGACATCGGCAGCCAGTACCGGAGCGTCATCTACACCACGGATGAGCTACAGCGCCCACTGGTCGACAAGAGCTGGCAAGAATACGACCAGGCCCTTCGTCAGCAAGGGTTGGGGAATGTCACCACGGAAGTCGCACCGCTCGAGGTCTTTTATTATGCGGAAGAGTACCACCAGCAGTATCTGGCCAAGAATCCGGCGGGATATTGCGGCCTCAAGGGCACAGGAGTGGCTTGCCCGGTGACGTGAAGGGCCAGGCCTCTTACCCGCCCCTCTCCTGAAAGCTTGACGAGCATCAACCGTCGGGACCCGCCGCCAGCGAGCGGTGGGGAGCCAAATGCGCGGCCCAACATTCCAATTGCCATGCGACACGCCGTGCCAGCCAGGAGCCGAGTCGGCCCTGGCGTGACTCGACAAAGCCGACATGCCCGCCTTGGCGGGCGATTTCCAGGCGTACGGCATCGGCTGGAGCCGGCAGCCGAGAGAACAGGTCGGCGGGCATGAAGGGATCGTCTGCGGCATGCAGGATCAAGGTCGGCAGTTCTATGTCGTCCAGCAGACGACCGGCGGAAGCGCGACGATAATAGTCACTGGCCGACTGAAAACCGTGTAAAGGCGCCGTGACGGCGTTGTCGTACGCCCAGAACGTCTCCAGGCCTGCGAGCTGTCGTGCGCTGAGCGTGATCGGCAGGGGGCCAGCCAACAGTTTGGTGGTGACCTTGCGTTTGAGGGCGTGGAGCAGGTGACGCTGATAGACGCGAGAAAAGCCGCGGTTGAGCGCATCGGCGCTGGCTGCCAGATCGAGTGGCGCACTAATGGCAATGGCCCCGGCCAGATCGAGGCCGTCGCCACCTTGCTCGGCGACCAATTTGAGAAGCATGTTGCCGCCCAGCGAGACACCGGCCGCGACCTTGATGGCGCGTGGATAACGTAGCGCCAACTGCCCAATGACCCAATAGGCATCCGCCGTATCACCCGAATGATAGGCCCGGGCAAGCCGGTTGGGCGCCTGCCCACAGCCACGAAAGTGCATCAGAACCGCCCGCCAGCCCATTTCACTCGCCGCGCGCATCAGCTCGCGTGCATACGGTGAGTCGAACGAGCCTTCCAAGCCATGAAACAGTACGAACACCGGTGCGTCCGCTCGCGTAGGGGCCGGCAGGGCCCAGGCCAGCTCGACGAAGTCGCCATCGGGCAAGTTGATGATTTCCGTTTCACGCTCAAGCGAGGGCAAACGGAGAAAGCGAGGCAGCAGGGTCTGCACATGGCGATTACCCAACCCTCGTGGCGCGCAAAAATCGGCGCAAAACAGCGTGCGTGACATCGGCGTTGCTCTTACGAATCTATCTGTAGCTTAGGCGCTGTCTGCAAAGTCGGCGAGCGAATGCCTAACGCGTTGCGCTTGCTCGGCAAGTACATTCAGGCATTACCGTACGTTGCCTCGAGTTGTTGCCATAAACCGGGCACACCGGGGTGACGTGAATCCTTGCGGACGTACAAACGCAGATCCAGCGGGACATCCCAACGCTCATCGCCGGCGCGCACCAATTCGCCATTGGCCATCGGCGTAATCACGCTGCGCTGCGGCAGCCATCCAAGCCCGTAGCCTTGTACTACCAGCTCGCGAATATTAGTGGCTTGCACACTTTCATTGAGCGTATTCAGGTAGACGGCATCCGGCTGGCGGCCAAGGTGCGCCTCGAGCGCGGCCGCCATCAATCCGCGTGGATGAAAGGCAATCAGCGGTTGGGGCTGACGGCGCGTTCCTGGCAACGAAAAGCGTGAACGCCCCTCGGTATCGGGAGCGCTCACCGGAACGAGTCGCTCTTCGCCCAGACTCAGATATTCAAGCTCACTCATCTCAATATCGAGAGCGATACGTCCATGCGGCCAGTAAAAAAGTGCTAAATCACATTCGCCGCGTTCCAGTCCATGCAGATAATCACCGATCAACCAGCTCGTGGCGCGCAAGTAAGGCGATATCGCCGGTGTCAGGCCGTGCTGATCGAGCCAACCGGGCAGGAAGTTCGACACCAAGCTCTGCGGCGCGGCCAGCAGGATGCGCCTGGCTTCATCGGCTGCAATCGACTGCAAACGGTCACGCGTCAATCGCACGCGCTCGGTGATCTGCTCGCAAAGCGCTAGAAACTCCTCGCCGGCGGGCGTCAGACTCAACGGCAGCGTTTGGCGGTTGATCAAGGTGGTCCCCATTTCCTCCTCGAGCAGCTTGATACGCCGCGAAAAAGTCGGTTGGGTCACATTCTGGGCATCGGCGGCCCGGGAAAAATGGCGTTCCCTGGCCAGCACGATGAAGTCTTCGAGCCAGCGAATTTCCATCTTCAGACGCCATCCATCATCGTTGACGCCGCACGCCAGCCGAGGCGCACGGCGTCGCCCCGTTACGCTCAGGTAAACGGGGCACCGCAAGTATTTTGCTCCACAATACGCTCAGAGTCGGCCTTCCTCGACCGCATGACACGCCACCTGGTTGCCATCGTCGGTGACGATGAGCTGGGGTACCTCCTGGCGACAGCGCTCCATGGCGTGCGAACACCGGCCATGAAAGACACACCCCGAAGGAAGGTGAACCGGCGTGGGCACTTCGCCGGAAAGGCGTACATGCTCGGGGCGGTCATCTTCGAGACGGGGAATCGCCGAGAGCAGCGCTTGCGTATAGGGATGCTTGGGGCTCGCGAACAGCGAACGCGTATCGGCCAGCTCACACACCGTGCCCAGGTACATGACCGCCACGCGCGTGCCGAAATGCTCCACGACCGCCAAGTCATGGGTGATGAAGAGATACGTCAGATGACGTTCGGCCTGCGCGTCCATCAGCAGGTTGAGCACCTGTGCCTGGATCGACACATCGAGCGCCGAGATCGGCTCGTCAGCGACGATGAACTCAGGGTCGACGGCCAACGCTCGGGCAATCGCGATCCGTTGGCGCTGACCACCGGAAAACTCGTGCCCGAAACGCTTGCCCCATTCCGGGTCGATGCCCACCGACGCCATCACGTCGGCCACCTTGTCCTGAACCTGCGGTGTCGTCCAGTTCGGGTGATGAAAGCGCAGAGGTTCTTCCAGCGTCTGTTGAATCGTCATGCGCGGGTTAAGCGAGGCATACGGATTCTGGAAGATCATCTGCATACGCTGGCGATAGGGCAGTAGCCGCTTGCCACGCATGTTATCGATACGCTGACCGTCGTACGTAATCTCCCCGGCGCTGGGGGACAGTAGCCCCATGACCAGGCGCGCCACGGTAGACTTGCCACAGCCGGACTCGCCGACCACGCACAAGGCTTCGCCTCGGTGAACGCTGAGGTCCACGCCGTTGATGGCATGCACCTGCTCATTGCGTCGCACCAGGCGGCCTTTTTCGAAGTGCAACTGTTCGAGAAATCCGTCGGCTAGCGGGAAATACTTGTACATCCCGCGAATCTCCAGCAGGGACTCGGCCTCGGCGTGGGACTGAGACGCGATCACGGATGATGCTTGGGCGGTAACGGCGTTCATGAGGCCTCCTTGGCGAGCATGTCACGCACCATGTGGCACGCGACCTCGCAATTCCCCGAGGTGACGAACTCGGGGACCTCTTCAAGGCAATCGCGGCGCGGCTGTCCCGAAGCGTCGTAACGATATTGGCAACGCGGATGAAATGCGCAACCGCTCGGCGTATTGGCGAGTGATGGCATCGAGCCGGGGATTTGATTGAGCCGGCCACCGGGCGTGGTCATCTGGGGCAGGGCATTGAGCAACCCCTGCGTGTAGGGGTGCTGGGCATCGTTGATGATTTCGCGCGTCGGTCCTTGCTCGATGACGCGCCCTGCGTACATGACCAGCGTACGCTGGGTCATCTGGCTGACCACTCCCAAATCATGAGTGATCAACACCAGTCCCACGTTGTGCTTCTCGCATAGCTCACGCAGGAGCGTCATGATTTCGGCTTGAATCGTCACATCCAACGCCGTGGTGGGCTCGTCGGCGACGATGATATCCGGATCCAGCAGGAGCGCGATCGCAATGATGATGCGCTGGCGCATGCCCCCGGAGAGCTCGTGAGGATACTGATCCAGACGCGTTTCCGGCGATGGAATATAAACCTGCTTGAGCTTGTGTAGGGCAATGGCGCGCGCTTCGCGTGTCGAGATGCGCCGATGCGCCTTCAGGCTCTCGACCATTTGCTCGCCAATGGAAAGCACGGGGTTGAGCGTCATCATCGGATCCTGAAAGATCATCGAGATCCGGTTGCCGCGCACACGACGCAGATCGCGTGCCGACATTCGCGCCAAGTCGTTTCCCTCGAAGCGAATGCTGCCGTCGGCGATATACCCCGGCTTGGCGATAAGATTGAGCAAGGTGAACGCGGCCACCGATTTGCCCGCGCCGGATTCGCCGACAATGCCCAGGCGCTCGCCGCGATCCAGTGTAAAGCTGACGTCACGCAAGGCGCGCACCTCACCTAGGCGCAAGGCGAAGCGCACATCGAGATTGGAAACTTCGAGTAAGGCCATATGCGTTACCCCTTGTAGAGCCGAGGATTCATGACGTCGCGCAGCCAATCGCCAAGCAAGTTGACCACCAGTACCAGCACCACGAGGACCGCGCCGGGAATCAACGTGATCCACCAGGACCCGGATTGCAGGTAATCGAAGCCAGACTTGATCAATGAGCCTAGAGAAGGCTGGGTTTCCGGCATGCCCAGGCCCAAGAAGGAGAGGGCGGCCTCGGAAATGATGGCATTGGCGATCTGCACGGTCGAGATGACGAAAATCGGCGAGAGCGTGTTGGGCAAGATGTGGCGGAACATGATGCGCCGGTCGCGATACCCCATGACACGGGCGGCATCCACGTATTCCTTGGAACGCTCGGCCAGCACCGAAGCACGCACCGTGCGGGCGTATTGCGGCCATTCAGCAAGCCCGATGATCAACACCAACAGCCAGACGGCATAGTCGCTATACACGGCACCGCCGAAGACAGCCTTGATCAACGCCCCGACGATGATGGCGACCATCAATGTGGAGAACGATAGCTGAATGTCCGCCAGACGCATCAGAAACGCATCGATCCGGCCACCCAAGTAGCCGGCCATCAGTCCTACGGTGACACCGATCAGCGCCTGGAGCATCACTGCCCCGAAGCCAATGATCAGCGAGACGCGTGCACCATAGAGAATCGTCGACAGCAAATCACGCCCCTGGGCATCGGTCCCCAGGGGAAAGAGCGGGTCGGCGCCATCGATCCACAAGGGTGGCAGCTCGGAGTCGAGAATGCTGATCTGGGTAAGATCGTAGGGGTTCATCGGCGCAAGCCACGGCGCGAAGATCGCCCCCAGCAGTAGACACAAGAAGATAGCCAGACAGAATTGCGCGATCCAATCACGCTTGAAGCTGTAGACCAGGTAAGAATTACGGAAACGCTTCCAGCGGGAAGGCGTTGTTGCAGTCGGTGTCGTCATGCCGGCTTCCCTGTCAGTTTCACTGTCGGATTGATCAGTCCGTAGACCAAATCAACCAGCGTGTTGGTAACCACGAAGATCAAGCCGACAATCATCAAGTAGGTCACGATGAGCGGGATATCCGAGCGCTGGATGGCTTCAAGGAACATGAGCCCCATGCCCGGCCACTGGAAGACGGTCTCGGTCAGGATGGTGTAAGCCACCATGGTGCCGAGTTGAACGCCACCGACGGTAATGACCGGCAACATGGTGTTCTTGAGTGCATGCACGAAGTAGATGCGCTTGAGCGAGATCCCTTTGGCCGTGGCGAACTTGACGTATTCCGACTGCAGGACCTCGAGCATTTCGGCACGTATCAGACGAATGAACAGTGGTAGCATGATCGACGCCAACGAAACGGCGGGCAATACCAAGTATGTCAGGCCATCAAGGGAGAAGAAGTTGCTATCCCAGGTGCCGAAGAGATGCGTCAAGTCGTTGCCGCGACCGTATGACGGCATCCCGCCTTCGGTGGACAGCACACCGTTGAGCCACTGTCCCCAGCCCGTATCCACCGGAAACGGCGAGAAATCGACGCCAATTGCGAAGAGTTGAATCAACATGATGGCCGTCAGGAAAACGGGGATCGAAATACCGATGATGGACACGCTCATGAAAAAGCGTGACAGGGCCGATCGTGGGCGTATGGCACAGTAGACCCCAATGGGCACCGAGAACACTACGATAATGAGTGTCGCGGCAATCACCAGTTCCAGCGTCGCCGGTAAATGGCGCTGGATGACCTCTGTCGTCGGCTCGTTGAAAAAGTACGAGTAACCGAAATCGCCTTGCAGGGCGTTGGTCGCGAAGCGACCGTACTGCACGAGGAAAGAGTCGTTGAGCCCCAGCTCCTCTCGCAGTTCGGCCCGTTGGCTCTCCGGCACGGACTGTCCCACCATCTGCTGGATGGGATCGCCCAGATTGCTCTGGATGGCGAAACTGATAACGCTGATGACGAACATGACCACGAAGGCATGCATCAGTCGCTTGATCAGAAAAGCGATCATGGATGGCGTGTCCTATTAAACGGGCATCTCCGTCCCATGCCCTGAATGGGCTGGGCCGGAGAAACATCATGAATGGGAATAGGGCAATGCCGCCCGATGGCGGCATTGCATGGTCGCGTTCTTACTGTTCGACCACGAGATCCCCGAGATATGGGAAGTTCATGACATTCACCACGGGCTCGAGCTTGACGTTCTTCTTCGCCGCCCAGGCAAGATCCTGCCAGTGCAGCGGCATGAAGGCGGCGTCGTCATACAGCGCCTTCTCGACCGCCTGCAACATCTTCGCGCGCTTGTCACGATCGGTTTCGATATTCGCCTGCGCGACTTTCTCGTCGATTTCCGGGTTGCAGTAGTTGGCCGCGTTGTACTGGCCAGCCCCTGTTTCGGGGTCCGGGCACTCGGTGAGGTACTGATACAAGTTGGCGGAGTCTTCAGTATCGGCATGCCAACCGATCATCATGATGTCGGCAGCGCGATCGTCGTATTCACCCCAATACTGCGCTTTGGGCAAGGTCTTGAGGTCCACGTCGATATTAATGCGCGATAGCATCGTGGCCACCGCCTGGGCGATCTTGGCGTCGTTCACGTAGCGGTTGTTGGGCGCCATCATAGTGACCGAGAAGCCATCTTCGTAGCCCGCTTCCTTCATCAACTCCTTGGCTTTCTCGACGTCATAGCGCGGTTCCAGGCTATCGTTGTAACCGTCGTAGCCCTTGGGAGAGAGTTGCGCTGCTGGGGTCGCGAAGCCTTTCATCAGACGGTCGGCGATGGCTTGCTGATTGACCGCGTAGTTGAAGGCCTTGCGGACACGTGGGTCCTCGAACGCTTCTACACGTTTTTGATTGAGCTGCATGAGGATAATGCGCGTCCCTGACATGGTGGTCAGCTCGACATTCTTGTCGGCTTTAACGCGTTCCAGGTCATTGGGCGGCACAGGGGCGATGAAATCGACATCACCGGACAACAATGCCGACACACGGGTGGCGTTCTCGCCGATCGGCGTCAGCACGAGACGTTCGACATTGCCCGGGGAGTCTTTGTCCCAGTAATCATCGAAGCGCTCGAACTCGACCTTGACGCCTTGTTGTCGCGACACGACCTCGTAGGGGCCAGTGCCCGACGAGTGCCGCGACGCGAAGGAATCGCCATTCTTGACGATTTCGTCCTTGGGATCGCCGTCTTCCGTCTTGCCGGAGTAGTACTCGCTATCCATGGGGAAGATATAGGTTGCGAGGTTGAGAACGAGTGGGTAGGGCTTATGCGTCTTTATTTCGACGGTGTGTTCGTCGATGGCGTTTGCCGACGCGATGGGATCGAAGATCGCCTTGAAATCGGCACTGCGCTTCAGACGGTTGATGGTCCAGACCACGTCCTCGGCCGTGAAGTCATTACCGGTATGGAATTTGACGCCATCACGTAGCGTGAAGCGCATCGTCTTGTCGTCGATGCGTTCCCAGTTCGCCGCCAGGCGCGGCTCGAACTTGACGTCCTTGGTCCAGCGCACGAGGGGATCGTGCGTCAGATGCGAAAGCTGAAGAATGCCGCCGGAAAGTTGTTCGTGGATATCCAACGACACCGGGTCGGCATCGTACGCCATGCGTAATGTCACGGGATCACTATCGCTGGACGAATCTTGCGCCAGCGCTGGCAGTGGAAGCACGACGGAAGCGCCGAGCAACGAGGCCAGGAGAGTCTTCTTATCGATCATGTTGAAGCCCTATTGTGTATTGTTATGCGACGAGAATCGTCAGCTTCAACATAAAGAGCTTTATGTAACCACGACAATCGAAATCTTGATGGTCGCCATTCGTTAGATGAATAACGCCGTCCTGGCAGCTTCCTGCGCGTGATGGGTATCAGCGCACGACTTGATCGAAACGATGAATGTGTGCGGCTTCGTCGAGTTGCGATACCGTGCACTCCAGATCGTTCACACAGCCGTCGGCCAAGCCGTAGACCCAACCATGCACCGATAGTTTTTGTCCTCGCTGCCAGGCACGCTGCACGACCTTGGTACGACATAGGTTGGCGACTTGTGCGCGTACGTTGAGTTCGCACATCCGATCGACCTTCTCGTCGAACGATAGCGGCGCCAGCGCCTCACGGTTGATGCTGTACAATTCGCGAACGCTGTGCAGCCAGTAGTCGATCATGCCGTTATCGCCGTCGGTGATTGCGGCCCGCACGCCACCGCAGCCATAGTGGCCGACCACCATGATGTGCTCGACCTGCAGCACATCAACCGCGAATTGCACCACCGACAGCGCATTCATGTCATTGTGATACAGCAAATTGGCCACGTTGCGATGCACGAAGACTTCGCCCGGTGGCAAATCGATGATCTGGTTTGCCGGCACGCGGCTGTCCGAGCATCCGATCCACAGATAGTCGGGATTCTGCTGATGCGACAAGCGCTCGAAGAATTCCGGGTCACGTTCGCGAACACTAGCCGCCCACTCACGATTTTGTTCCAGCAGCTTCTTGATATCGCTCATGTAATTCTCTTCATGCAGAGGGTATTCCAACAACTTTTACCTCCTGTGCTAGCAAGCGTCAATCTAGCCCCTCCCTCAGCGTTCGCCGGACTGTTATCATCTGCGACATTGAAAAGTCAGGAGATCGACGTGGCTCAGTACGATTACGACCTATTTGTCATCGGCGCGGGCTCCGGTGGTGTACGCGCCGCACGCACGGCGGCCGCCACAGGGGCGCGCGTCGCCATCGCCGAAGACCGCTATCTCGGTGGCACCTGTGTGAATGTCGGGTGTGTGCCCAAGAAGCTCTATTCCTATGCAGCGCATTTCCACGATGCCTTCGAGGATAGTGCCGGCTTCGGCTGGACACTGCCCGAGGCACCACGCTTTGACTGGGCCACGTTGCGCGACAACAAGATCGAGGAGATCAAGCGCCTCAACGGTATTTACGAGCGCTTGCTCGATGGCGCCGATGTCACGTTGATCAATGGTCGCGCTCGGATTACCGGGCCGCATAGCGTCGAGATCAACGGCGAAACGGTCGCCGCCGAGAAGATTCTGGTCGCGACCGGCGGCTGGCCCTGGGTGCCCGATATCGAGGGCGCGGAACACGCTGTGGACTCCAACCGCGTCTTCGATTTAGAGACCTTTCCCGAACGTTTCCTGGTACTCGGCGGTGGTTATATCGCGGTCGAGTTCGCCAGCATCTTCAATGGTCTCGGCAGCGACGCGCACCTGGTCTATCGCGGCGAGCTGTTTCTGCGCGGCTTCGACCGTGAAGTGCGTGAGTTCACCCGTGACGAGATGCAGAAGAAGGGCGTCAACCTGCACTTCGAAACCACCATCGAGCGTATCGAGCCGGTCGGCAATGCCTACCGCGTAAATCTGACCAATGGCGAAACGCTGGAAGTGGACGTCGTGCTGGCGGCCACCGGACGCCGCCCGAACCTTGCCGGCCTGGGGCTCGATACGCTGGATGTCGAACTCAACCCCAATGGCACTTTGAAGGTAGACGAGCGTTATCAGACCTCCGAACCCTCGATCCTTGCCCTGGGCGACGTGACTGGCGCCCCTGAGCTCACCCCTGTGGCGCTCGCCGAGGCCATGCATCTCGTTCAGCACCATTACGGTGATGCGACGCCGGGGCCTCTGGATTACCAGGACATCGCCACGGCAGTCTTCTGTCATCCCAATATCGGCACCGTCGGCCTGAGCGAAGAAGAAGCGCGCGAACAGTGTGAGGCTGGGGTACGCATCTACCGCACCGACTTCCGGCCCATGAAGCACACGCTCTCGGGCAGTCAGGAACGTTGCCTGATGAAGCTGGTGGTCGACGACGCGACCGACCGTGTGGTCGGTGCCCACATGGTGGGCGACGATGCCGGCGAACTCATTCAGGGGATCGCCATCGCCGTGCGCGCACGCCTGACCAAGACCGACTTTGACGCCACGGTGGGCATTCATCCCACTAGTGCCGAGGAGTTCGTCACAATGCGCTCCTTGTCACGTCACTAGCGATGTGATGAAGTTTCGAATAGCAAACGGGCCACCTCGGTGGCCCGTTTGCGTTGATACACTACGAAAAGGCGTCTCAGGCAATGCATACGCATCATGATTGACTAGACTAAGAAAGGTCGTGGTCACATAAGCTCAGGATAGCGGTGCATTACATATACGCATACCCGATTATAACGTTTGCTTATTTGATAGCGACATAACGATAACGTCTTACTTTGATCAATGCATAAGTCGCTGTTATTATTGAGCGCACATTCGCCATTAGCGAAAATGGATATGACACCCACGACCGAGAACTTCACGCCTTCCGCCGATCTGGCGCGTCCTAGCGTCGCCGACACCGTCATCGGCAGTGCACAGAAGACTCTTTTTATCCGCAAGCCCACGACCGATGATGGGTGGGGAATCTACGAGCTCGTCAAAGCGTGCCCCCCCTTGGATGTCAACTCAGGATACGCCTATCTACTGCTCGCGACGCAGTTTCGCGACACCTGTGCTGTGGCCACGGACGAAGAAGGGGAGATCGTCGGTTTCGTCTCCGGTTACGTGAAGCGCAACGCGCCGGATACCTATTTCCTGTGGCAAGTGGCCGTCGGTGAGAAAGCCCGCGGAACGGGCTTGGCACGGCGTCTCGTCGAAGCCGTACTGCTACGTTCCGGGATGAGCGATGTCCGCCATCTCGAAACTACCATCACACCCGATAATGAGGCATCGTGGGGGCTGTTCAAACGCCTTGCCAACCATTGGCAGGCACCGTTGAACAGCCGTGAGTATTTCTCCACAGGGCAACTGGGTGGCGAGCACGATCCGGAAAATCTCGTCCGAATCGGCCCGTTCGAGCCGCAACGAATTTGACCCGCTTAAAGAGGCAATCTATGCAGACCGAGATTCTCGAACGTATGGAATCTGAAGTTCGGACCTATTCGCGTTCGTTTCCCACCGTTTTCACGGAAGCCAAGGGTGCCCGTCTGCACTCTGAAGACGGTAAGCAGTACATCGACTTTCTCGCGGGCGCCGGCACGCTGAACTACGGCCACAACAATCCCCACCTCAAGCAGGCGCTGGTGGATTACATCGCGTCAGACGGCATCGTTCATGGCCTCGACATGTGGACCCAGGCCAAACGCGAGTATATGGAAACTCTCGAAGAGGTGATCCTCAAACCGCGTGGGCTGGACTACAAGGTTCAGCTCCCGGGGCCGACGGGTACCAATGCCGTGGAAGCCGCGATTCGCATCGCGCGCAATGCCAAAGGGCGTCATAATATCGTCGCCTTCACCAATGGTTTCCATGGGGTCACCATGGGGGCGCTGGCCACTACGGGTAATCGCAAATTCCGTGAAGCCACCGGCGGCATCCCGATGCAGAGCGGAAGCTTCATGCCCTTCGATGGCTACATGGGCGAAGGCAACGATACCCTGAGCTATTTCGAAAAACTGCTGGGCGACAACTCCAGCGGTCTCGATATTCCCGCCGCCGTGATCGTCGAAACGGTGCAGGGCGAGGGCGGTATCAATCCGGCCAGCATTCCATGGCTACAACACCTGGATAAAATCTGCCGCGCCCACGACATCCTGTTGATCGTCGATGACATTCAGGCAGGCTGCGGTCGTACCGGCAAGTTTTTCAGCTTCGAGCATGCCGACATCAAACCGGACATCGTCACCAATTCCAAATCGCTGTCAGGCTACGGACTGCCGTTCGCTCACGTGCTGATGCGCCCAGAACTGGACATCTGGAAACCTGGTCAATACAACGGCACGTTCCGTGGGTTCAGCCTTGCTCTCGTCACAGCCGCCGCCGCCATGCGCCACTTCTGGAGCGACGATACCTTCGAGCGTGATGTGCAGCGTAAAGGCGGCATCGTCGAAGAGCGCTTCCAGAAAATCGCCACCTTCATGACCGAGCAAGGGCATGAAGCCAGCGAACGTGGCCGTGGCCTGATGCGTGGCCTGGATGTCGTCGACGGCGATATGGCCGACAAGATTATCGCTCAAGCCTTCAAGAACGGCTTGATCATCGAAACGTCAGGTCACTCCGGCCAGGTCGTCAAATGCCTGTGCCCGTTGACCATCTCCGACGAAGACCTCAATGGAGGTCTGGATATCCTTGAACGCAGCGTCAAGGAAGTCATTGGTCAAGCCTGAACGCGCTATTCGTTAGTCTACTAAGTTGTTATCGTCACATACGTTACAGTGGACTTTGGATGTGGCCCGCGAGATCGCGGGCCCTTTATTGAGCCCCATGGAGGATGCGCGACATGATCATTCGTAACCTGGAAGAGTGCCGCAAGAGCGAGCGTTTCGTCGAAGCCGACAACGGCAACTGGGACAGTACACGCCTGGTGTTGGCCGACGACAATGTTGGTTTCTCATTCAACATTACCCGCATTCATCCGGGTACCGAGACCCACATCCACTACAAGCATCACTTCGAAGCCGTGTTTTGCTATGAAGGTGAAGGTGAAGTCGAAACACTGGCTGATGGCAAGATCCATCCCATCAAGGCCGGTGACATGTATTTGCTCGACCAGCACGATGAACACCTGCTGCGCGGCAAGGAAAAAGGCATGACCGTCACATGCGTGTTCAATCCCGCCTTGACCGGGCGTGAAGTACACCGCGAAGACGGCTCCTACGCGCCGCTCGACGAATAAGCGCTAGCGTCTAGTGCGACCGCAAAAACGCTGCCGAGTATGGCAGCGTTTTCTTTTGTGTATGAGTTGGTGAGGACGTCGTTCAACGTCATGGAAGGTGGCGATAATAGACGATGAATAGTGTTGGCGATTGTGTTCGTGTTGGCACACCTCTTGGTTCGCATAATATATATTATGTTAAATACTATATATTATCTCGTGTCGGCAATGGACACCCCAGCAACTGAATCCGTATGATCAAGCGCGTTTTTTCAGGCACCTGAGCCTCACGCCCTCTCGTTTCGTTTTAAATGCGTTGCCAAGATGGCCCTCGACAGGAATATGCTATGCGCTCCCGCTCGTTATTTCTTTCCGCTTTGTGCGTTGGTGTGCTGACACTCGGAGGTTGCGTCGCACCACAAGCGACACATCACACCGACGACTTGACCGAGACGGCTTTCAACCAACGCCTGGAAAGACTAGAAAACAACCTGGCACTACGCTGCTCGACCCAAACCGAGCTGTTACGCGTTCAAGCCGAGCGTGCGCAGCGCATCGGTAACAATGTGCGAGCCAATGGCAAGCTGCTGCGTCATTTACGTGCCGATGTCGAGAATATCGGTCAAGAACCGCGCGTAGTGACCACGTGTCCCATCGAGCAAAGCGATACGGCCAGCAAGGAAATGCTGGGACGCAATGAATGGGTCGGCTTTCCCACGGTCGGCACCTATCTCAAGGCTCGTGTAGATTCCGGTGCCAATACTTCCTCACTCTCGGCGCATGACGTGACGGAATTCGAACGCGATGGCGAAAGCTGGGTGCGTTTCAAGCTGGCGCTCGAAGATGATGAGCCAGCCGTCGACGGTATGCGTGACGATGTCATCGAGGCGCCGGTGACACGCCGCGTCAAGATCATTCAAGCATCGGGTACCGATAGCCGCCCCGTGATCAGCTTGCTGATGACACTGGGCCCCCTGAAGCAGCGCGTCGAGTTCACGCTCAACGATCGCTCGCATCTCGATTACCCCGTCTTGCTGGGCCGGCGCTTCCTCATGGATATTGCGCTGATCGACGTCAGCCAGGCCTACATCCACCCGCGGCCGGAATTTCCCGGTGGCAAGAGCGCAGCAGAGGCGGACAAGGACCAGCAGGACAACGATAGCGAGGAAGAAGCTCGCTGAGTCGGCCCCATGGCCCATCTCGATAACCTCTAGTTTTTAGACGGCGTCACAGCAGCGCCGCCTTATCGACAAGGATAATGCATGTCTCGAGTGCCCTTTTACCTGTTGGTCGGCACCTTGCTGGCCATCGGTATCGTCTTGACCATCTTCCGGCATTTTCACTACGACGTTCCCTTCATGCCGGGTGAGCAACGGCAGGTGTGGGAAGTCGAGGCACAGGTCAATTTCGATGCCGAAAACGGCCCCGTCAGGGTCGATCTTGCCCTGCCCTCCACTCAGCCCGGTTTTCGTCTGCTGACGGAAAACACTGCCTCCTCGGGATTCGGATTGTCATATCTGCGTGACGACAAGGCACGCCATGCGCAGTGGGCAATCCGGCAAGCCAATGGGTCCCAGCAACTTTATTACTCGGCTCAGCTGCTGGTGACCGATGGCGAGGAGGAGTTTCTAGCCGAGCCCCCGGCATTGCAACGCGATATCGGCTGGGAGCGGCCCTACGACACGGCTGCCAGAGAAGTCATTGGTCAAGCACATGCGCGTTCGGCGGATGCCTTCACGTTCACGCGTGAGTTGATCAAGGAATTCACCGATCAACGTCAGGGAGAAAACGCCCGACTCCTGCTCTCTCAATACGAGCGTCCTGTCTTGCTGACCCGCTTGCTCAATCAAGCCGATGTTCACGCTCGGATCGTCAATGGCTTGAGGCTGGAAGACGGCCGTCGTCGACAGTCGCTGACCCCGTGGCTGCAAGTGTTCGAAAACGACAAATGGGTACTGATCAACCCCCGGACGGGCGATCAAGGCAAGCCGGATGATCTCTTGCTGTGGGAGCGTAACGGCAATGCCGTGCTCGAAGTCCAGGGGGGCAGCGACTCTCGCGTGACTTTCTCGATGTTGCGTCATAACGAGCCGGCATCGGTCGCGGTGCGCAATCAGTTTGCCGACGACACCCTGCTCAACTTCTCCATTCACAGCTTGCCCATCGAGGAACAGTCACTCTTCAAGACGATTCTGTTGATTCCCATCGGAGCGCTGGTCGTCGTGCTGCTGCGTGTTCTCGTGGGGCTCGAGACCTCCGGTACTTTCATGCCGGTATTGATCGCGCTGGCCTTCATCCAGACGACCTTGATCACCGGCTTGGTCGGTTTCCTGCTCGTCGTCGCCGTGGGCCTGGTGATTCGCAGCTATCTATCGCGACTCAATCTATTACTGGTGGCGCGAGTGTCGGCGGTGATCATCACGGTCATCGCCATCATTTCGTTATTCTCGGTCATGGCCTATCGCTTCGGCCTCAACGCAGGGCTGACCATTACCTTCTTCCCGATGATCATTCTCTCCTGGACCATCGAGCGCATGTCGATCCTATGGGAGGAAGAAGGTCCCAAGGAAGTCTTCAAGCAGGGATTCGGCAGCTTGTTGACCGCCGTGCTGGCCTATCTGGCCATGAACAACCCCTGGGTACGCCATATCACCTTCAACTTCCTGGGCGTACAGCTGATTCTCATGTCCATGATTCTGCTGCTGGGGAATTATACCGGGTACCGTTTGCTGGAGTTGCGACGCTTCCAACCCTTGGCGAAGGATGACTGACATGTGGGCGACTCCAGCCAGGTTGCAAGCCAAGGGCGTCATCGGCATGAACCGCCGCAACATACGCTACATCGGCCGCTATAACGATCGCCGGCTCTATCCTCTCGTTGACGACAAGCTGCAGACCAAGCTCTTGACCAAACGCCACGGAATCACCACGCCGGACTTGATTGGCACCGTGAGCACGCAGTTCGACGTGAAGCACGTCATCGAGATGGTGAAAGACGCGCCCGGCTTCGTCATCAAACCCGCCAAGGGCAGTGGTGGCAAGGGCATTCTCGTCGTCGAACGTCAGCAGGATGGTGGTTACATCAAGCCCAATGGTGCGCGTATCGAGCGTGTGGACCTGGAACGCCACGTATCCAATATACTGTCCGGACTTTATTCGCTGGGCGGCACATCCGATGTCGCCGTGATCGAGTCATTGATCGCTTTCGATGAAGTTTTCGCCGCGTATACCTACGAAGGCGTGCCCGATATCCGCGTCATTATTTTCCGCGGATATCCGGTCATGGCGATGATGCGCCTTTCCACGGCGGCATCGGATGGCAAGGCCAACTTGCACCAGGGCGCGGTCGGCGTAGGACTCGATATTACCACGGGGGCGGCCTTGCGAGGCGTACAGTTCAATCGCCCCCGTGAAGACCATCCCGATACCGGTCGTGGCCTGGCCTCCTTGCACGTTCCAGGCTGGGATGCCCTGCTCCACCTGGCAGCCAGTTGCTATGAAGTGACCGGGCTCGGTTACTTGGGCACCGACATGGTACTCGATCGCCACCACGGCCCAATGCTCCTCGAGCTCAACGCACGCCCGGGACTAGCCATTCAGATGGCCAATGGCGAAGGACTTCGGCGGCGGCTGGACCTGATCGAGAAACAGACCGAGACACGCTCGATCGAGGCACGCGTCGCTTTCGCGCAGCAGCATTTCGCCCGGGAAGGCGAGCTGGCTAGCTCCGCATGATCACGTCTGAAAATGAGGTGCGTCTGGCCCCACCCTAGGCAACGGCGTAGAATGCTCCGCATTACCGAGACCGATGGTGTTGCGATGCTCGATTCCCATGCGCTACTGACTCAGGCCGAACGCCAGTGCCAACAGCACGGTGCGCGCTTCACCCCGATACGCCGGCGTGTTCTGGAAATGATCGCCACATCGCCTGGTGGTCTCAAGGCTTATGATCTACTTGACCGTCTCGCGACGGAACATGCCTCGGCGCGCCCTCCAACTGTCTACCGTGCGTTGGAATTCCTCATCGAGCAAGGCTTGGTACATCGCATCGAGTCGCTCAATGCCTACGTCGCCTGCCCCTGTCCCGAACACGCGCATGGCTTTCAACTTCTGATATGCCGTGCATGCGGACGAGTGGAAGAATTGCATCTCGATAACGTCAATGAGCAACTGGCTCAGGAGGCTCATCAACAGGGCTATCGTATCGAGCGGCAGACTATCGAACTACTGGGGGTGTGTGCGTCGTGCATTGCACAAGCTTCTGCCTAACTCATCAACGCCAAGACAACGATATGCCATGACTGACCTCTTCAAGCAACTCGAGCCGGCCCCGCAAGACACGCGCGAACCGACAAACACACTCCTCGACGCCGCGCATTGGAATGATGACGGGCTGATTCCCGCCATTGCGCAGCAGCATGAGAGTGGCGAAGTATTGATGATGGCGTGGATGAATCGGGCCGCGCTGGAGGAAACGCTCACCACCGGACGTGTCTGTTATTGGTCACGTTCACGCGGCAAGCCGTGGCGCAAGGGCGAGTCCTCGGGGCAGGTTCAGCGGCTAATGGCGGCGTACCTCGACTGCGACGGTGACACTCTATTGCTGAGCGTCGATCAGCAAGGTCCTGCGTGCCATACCGGGCGGCGTAGCTGCTTCTACATTGCATTGGGCGAGGAAACCTCGGAAGTCGACAGCGCCCCGCTGATGGAACCCGCCGAGCTATACGGCCAGCGCTAGTCGCCATGCGTCGCCTTCTTCGCAAGTGCCTTTCCGGCTTCATGATCGGCCTGCTGCGCGGCTACCAGTACGTCATCAGCCCCCTGCTCGGCCCGCGCTGCCGCTTCTGGCCCAGTTGCTCGCAATACGCCGTGGAGGCCATCCAGATTCATGGCCCCTTGAAAGGTGGCTGGCTGGCGCTCAAGCGAATCTTGAAATGCCATCCTGGCCACCCCGGCGGTGTCGACCCCGTGCCGCCCGGACCAGGTGAATGTGGCTCTCACGCCGATCACGAGCGCCCCAATACGCACTGACGGTTTTCCACGTTTCCAGCAACTCACCATTCAGCCAAGCTACGCGGCTTGCTTGGCCACCGTATAGATACGATCCAGCATGGAATGTAGCCCGTTGCTGCGCGTCGGTGACAAATGCTTGTCGAGGCCAAGCTCGCCCAGGAAGTCCGGCGGCGTCGCCTGAATCTCACTGGGCGGCCGGTCGTTGTAGATCCGCAATAGAACAGCAATCAGCCCCGAGACGATGGCAGCATCGGAGGTCGCATCGAAATGCAGCCGGCCATCCTCCAGGCGGTCGTGAATCCAGACATTGGACTGACAACCCTGAATCTTGGTGTCATCGCTTTTCAACGACTCAGGGAATGTCGGCAATTGTTTGCCCATGTCGATGATGTACTGGTAGCGATCCATCCAGTTATCGAATATGGCGAACTCATCGGCTAGTTCGGCTTGTGCTTCGCGTGCTGTCATGCGCCCTCCTCGCGATTCGTTTGCCCATTATAACGTGCCATTGCCATGCGTGTCGGCGTCCGTGAGCCGGTGATGTGCCAATTGACGATGCCATTCTTCAGCCTCGGCGTGCAGATAACGCGCAGTGGTATCCAGGCGCGCATGGCGGGCGGTACGCGCCAGATAACGCAGCTCCACGCCGGCCTGTGCCTGATGCGTCAACGCAGTATGGCGCAGCCAATGGGGGGTGGCCTGCTTCAACGGCGCACGCGTGGCTTCGGCAAGATCATCAAGGGCATGGAAACCTGCGCGAAATGCCTCGCGGATCAGCCGATAGAGCTGGTTGCCCCCTACTCCGCGCCGACCATCCAGCGCACGCAGCAGCGGCGTGGTATCGTCGGGCTCAGGCTGCGGCGACATGCCCAGCGTCATTCGCCAATCCGCGAGCAGCGTCATCATGTCAGGCGGCACCGGCACCTCAGCCAGCTTGTCGCCCTTCCCCACGACCCGCCACCACCAGCGTCCTTCGCGCTGAATGAAGTCTCCCATGCAGGCCTGTGACATTTCGCCAAGGCGCGGCGCCAGCAGATAGGCAAAGCCGAACAGAAATCGACGCCGCGCCCAACGATAATAGGCGCCGTCGCCCGCCTGCGGGGATGGCGGCACTTGTAGCCATGCCCAGAAGCGTTGCCACAGCGTCCTTTCGAGATAACGCTCGATACGTTCACTGCGATTGTCCATGCGCCGACGTTTGTCGCGCATCAGACGAAACGGATTGTGCTCGAGCCATCCTGCCTCGACCAGCCAGGCGAACATGCCTTGCAGAATGACCAGCGCCTGACGTCGGCTGGCCGCCGATAGCGGCTGACGAAACGGCCGCCACTGCCGCGCATGCCGAGCCCGAGACGGTCCCTGCCACAATGCCGCCGGTTGCGGATCGGCCAGGAATCGCTCATAGGTGTCCAGGGTGTCACGTTGGACGTCGACCAACGCCTCGCCGCGCCGCTGAAGCCACAACAACAAACGTTCGGCTTCCTTGCGATACGCGCGCCAGGTCTGAGGACTCGACTGGAATTCACGCAACCAGGACGCCACGGCTTCCACATCGGTATGGGCCGAGATGTGCGCCCCACGCCTTGTGCCGCGCACCTCAACCGCTTCCTTCGCTGTTGACTCCATCGCGACGGCTCCCGTTTCGAGCGCGACGATCGCCTCGAGTTGTCCTTCCTGCTCAGGTTCTTCTGGCTTCTGCCCTCGCTCGTTCTGCATGGCGCTTGATGTCTTCTCTATCCCTATTGCCGGGCAGTGTCCGGTGTTACGCCCAAAAAATCAAGATAATGCGCGTAATCTTGAATTTTTTGCCAATTTCATAATGTATTTTACGTATTATGTTTAATGTAATATTGGCCAATTCCGAGTAACGAGGTATGCTGCAAGGAATAATCAAACGCCCTGTGTGGCGGCCGGTACATAAGGACTCGACATGGCCCGCAACGGCATTCAATACGAGGACGTGCAACACGCGATCGATACGCTGCTACGTCAAAACGACGCGCCCACCGTCCAGAAGATCCGCGACATCCTGGGCACGGGGAGCTTCACGACGATCAGCGATCATTTGCGGGAGTGGCGTTTACGGCGGGAGAAGAACCGGGATGTCACGACGAGCGACACCCCGCCTGAGGCGCTACAGGCATGGATGACGGATCTCTGGGAAAAAGCCCAGTCACTGGCGGCTGAATCCCTGGCGCATTACCGCCAGGAAGCCGATCAGCGTATCGAAGAAACGCAAGCCGAGGCCCAAGCCGCCGCTCGCAAGGCAGCGGACGCCGAAGAACGTCTAGCGGCGTTGAACACGCACTTCGAGCAGGCCCAGGCACGGCTGGAAGAAAAGGCAATGCAGCTGGCCAACGCACAAAGCGAACTGCAAGCGGCCCATCAGCAGGAAACCCAGCAAGCACGACGCGTGAAGCAGCTCGACGAGGAATGCCAGAAACATCAGCGCCAACTGGAAACCGCTCGTAGCGAGCATCGCGACGCCGTGGCGGAACTTTCGCGCGAGCATCAAACTCAGTTGAAACAAGAAGAACAGCGCCACGAAGCGGCGGAAGCACGTTTGATGGGGCTTCTCGATGACGCGCGCCAAGAGCGCCAGAATATCGAAAAACAGGCCCAAAAACGCACGGCGTCCCAGGAACAGAAACTCGAGCGTGTGCAGGCCGAACTCGCCGAGCAGCGCCGTCAGTACACGACGCTGGAGGAGAAAGCGCGCAGCGAAACCTCCCAGCGGCAGGCATTGGAAAGCAAATTGCGGGAGAGCGAAGGTCAATTACAGCAAACGCAAAGCGACAACCGGCGCGCAGAGCGTGAGCTCGAGCAGCAGCACGCCATCAATCGCGAGTTGCGCGAAAAGCTGGCGCGTCTGCCACTACCGCCCTTCGTCGTCTAGCTCGAATAAGGACACTCCCCGGCTGCCAGAGCTAGAAATGAAGAAAGCCCGCACATGGCGGGCTTTCGATACTGGCTTGGGACTTCCACGATTTGGGAGTGGTCGCGCCCAGCGCCGATCAGCGGTAATAGGCGTTGGTATCATCGGTATGGTCAGTGACGTCACGGATACCGACCAGCTCGGGGACGCGCTCGACCAGCGTCTTTTCGACCCCGTCTTTAAGGGTGATATCGACCGCAGCGCACCCTTGGCAACCCCCGCCGAACTGCAGTACGGCGAGATTCTCCTCGGTCAACTGCATCAGACGAACTTCACCACCATGCGCCGCCAGGCCGGGATTGATTTCACTGTAAAGCACGTAGTTGACGCGATCCTCAAGCGGGCTGTCGGCGTTAACCTGCGGCATCTTGGCATTAGGCGCCTTGATGGTCAGCTGGCCACCCATGCGGTCCGAGTTGAAGTCGACTACCGCCTCTTCAAGGAATGTAATGCTATTTTTCTCAAGATACACCGCGATCTTGTCCAGGTCGAGCCTTTCGTCACTCGGCTCTTCCTCACCCGGCCGGCAGTAAGCCAGGCACGTTTCGGCGTATGGCGTCCCCGGCTGGGTAATGAAGATGCGCACCGCGATGCCTTCGACGTTCTGCTTAGCCAACAGCTCGGCAAGGTACTCTTGAGCGCTGTCGGTAATTTGGATGGGCTGGCTCATAAAACGTTACTCTCTACCTGAGATGTTGTCCTCATGGTATGAAAAAGCATCGCCCGACACAATCCCGAGTATTTTGCTGGGTCTTGTCGACTGCTCACATTGCGGCGCCTCTGGTACCATTCCCGTCTCGTATACTGTCTGCGTGACATCGGCCTCGTGCCGATCTCGCTGACGTTCGCCCTATCGCTCGGATCCCGCTGGAGAAATACGTCGACATGCCTGCCGCCACTGCTTCGTCATTGACACTCGCCGCTTCGTTCTCGTCGCTTCACGAACAGCTGGCACGGCGCATCATGATCCTCGATGGCGGCATGGGCACCATGCTCCAGGGCCACGAGCTGAATGAAGACGACTTTCGGGGACAACGCTTCGCCGGCTGGCCGGGCGATCTCAAGGGCAACAATGACTTGCTGGTGCTGACGCGTCCTGATGTGGTGCGTGACATTCATCGCGCCTATCTCGAAGCTGGCGCGGACATCGTCGAGACCAATACCTTCAACAGCACCCAATTGTCGCAATCCGATTACGGCATGCAGGCCCTGGTGCCCGAGATCAACCGTGAAGCGGCGCGCCTGGCCAAGGACGTCTGCGAGGCAGTGGGCTCGGAAACCGGCGTGCCCCGTTATGTGGCTGGCGTACTGGGGCCAACCTCACGCACGGCGTCACTCTCGCCGGATGTCAACGATCCCGCCAAGCGCAATGTCACGTTCGATCAGTTGTTCGACAACTACTACGAGGCGGCCGACGCCCTGATCGACGGCGGTGTCGATCTGTTCATGCTCGAGACCATCTTCGACACACTCAACGCCAAGGCAGCCATCTATGCGCTCGAAAGGCTATTCGAGGCGCGCGGCGCGCGTTGGCCGGTGATGATATCGGGCACCATCACCGACGCCTCCGGGCGCACGCTTTCCGGACAGACCACCGAGGCGTTCTGGAACTCGATCCGTCACGCTCAACCGCTGTCCGTAGGGCTCAATTGCGCCCTTGGCGCGGCAGAACTGCGTCCCTATCTCGAAGAACTTTCCCACAAGGCCGATACTTTTGTCTCGGCGCACCCCAACGCGGGGCTGCCCAACGAGTTCGGTGAATACGACCAGACCGCCGAGGAAATGGCATCGATCGTGCGTGAATTCGCCGAAAGCGGCATGGTCAATATCATCGGCGGCTGTTGCGGTACCGCGCCGGAGCATATTGCCGCCATTCGCGAGGCGGTGAGCGAGCTGGCGCCCCGTCACGTCGCCGAGCGCCCCAAGGCCTGCCGTCTCGCAGGGTTGGAGCCATTCAACATCGAAGCGGACTCGCTATTCGTCAACGTCGGCGAGCGTACCAACGTCACTGGGTCGGCACGCTTCAAGCGCTTGATCAAGGAAGAAGACTACACCACCGCTCTCGAAGTCGCGCTGGAGCAGGTCGAGAACGGCGCTCAGGTCATCGACATCAACATGGACGAGGGCATGCTCGAGTCCCAGGAAGCCATGGTGCGCTTTTTGAACCTGATCGCCTCGGAGCCTGATATCTCGCGCGTACCGATCATGCTCGACTCTTCGAAGTGGGAGATCATCGAGGCGGGGCTTAAATGCGTCCAGGGCAAGGCGGTGGTCAACTCGATCTCGCTCAAGGAAGGCGAAGACGCCTTTCGCCAACAGGCCATGGCCTGCCATCGCTACGGGGCTGCCATCGTGGTCATGGCCTTCGACGAGCAAGGCCAGGCGGACACCTTCCAGCGCAAGACGCAGATATGCGAGCGCGCCTACCGACTGCTGGTCGACGACATCGGCTTTCCGGCCGAAGACATCATCTTCGATCCCAATATCTTCGCCATCGCTACGGGCATCGAGGAGCACAACAACTACGCCGTCGATTTCATCGAGGCTTCGCAGTGGATTCGCGAGCATCTGCCGCATGCCATGCTCTCGGGTGGCGTGTCCAACGTCTCGTTCTCGTTTCGCGGGAACAACGCGGTGCGCGAAGCGATCCACTCGGTGTTCCTCTACCATGCCATCAAGGCCGGACTGAGCATGGGCATCGTCAACGCCGGGCAGCTCGCGGTCTACGACGACCTGCCCGCTGAACTGCGCGACGCAGTCGAAGACGTGGTCCTCAACCGTCGCGACGACGGTACGGAGCGCTTGCTCGACATCGCCGACAAGTACAAGGGCGACGGGAGCGGTGGCGAGAAGAAGGAAGACCTGGAATGGCGTAGCTGGGAAGTCGAGAAACGCATCGAGCATGCCTTGATCAAGGGCATTACCGCGTACATCGAAGACGACACCGAACTGGCGCGACAACGTGCCGAGCGCCCGATCGAGGTCATCGAAGGCCCGTTGATGGATGGCATGAACGTGGTCGGCGACCTGTTCGGCGATGGCAAGATGTTCCTGCCCCAGGTGGTCAAGTCGGCGCGGGTCATGAAACAGGCGGTCGCCTATCTCATCCCTTACATCGAAGCCGAGAAGAGCGCGGGAACCCAGGCCAAGGGCAAGATCGTCATGGCCACGGTCAAGGGCGACGTTCATGATATCGGCAAGAACATCGTCGGCGTGGTTCTACAGTGCAACAACTACGAGGTCATCGACCTCGGAGTGATGATGCCGGCGGAGCAAGTCTTCGCCGCCGCGCGCGAGCACAACGCCGATATCATCGGCCTATCCGGGCTGATTACGCCGTCGCTGGACGAGATGGTCCATGTGGCCAAGGAAATGCAACGCCTGGGATTCACCATCCCATTGCTGATCGGCGGCGCGACGACCTCCAAGGCCCACACCTCAGTCAAGATCGCGCCACAGTACGAACAACCGGTCATCTACGTCAGCGATGCCTCGCGCGCCGTCGGCGTCGCCAGCCGTTTGCTATCGCCGACCCTCAAGCCGAGTTATGTCGAGGAGATACGCGAGGAATACGACAAGGTCCGCGAGCGCAACGCCAAGCGTCGCCCCAAGGCCGCCGACCTCGCTTACAATGAGGCGCGCGAACGCCAACCCGCGCTCGATTGGGCCGATTACACGCCGCCCGAACCGACCTTCAGCGGGCTCAAGATATTCGATGATTATCCGCTGGAAGAGCTGGTCGAACGCATCGACTGGACGCCCTTCTTCATGAGCTGGCAGCTATCCGGCAAGTATCCCAAGATTCTCGAGGATAAGGTGGTTGGCGAGGCGGCCCGCAGCCTGTTTGCCGATGCTCGGACGATGCTGCGCAAGCTGATCGACGAGCATCACATAACGGCGCGTGGCGTGATCGGCATGTGGCCGGCCAACAGCGTCGATGACGACAGCCTCGAGATCTATGCCGACGCCTCGCGCCGCGAGGTGATCGAGCGTCTTCATCATATTCGCCAACAGACCACCAAGAACCGCGACGGTATCTGCCAGAGCCTTGCCGACTTCATCGCGCCGCGAGACCTGGAAAACGGCGAGCCCAGCGGCAAGCAGGACTGGATCGGCGGTTTCGCAGTGACTACCGGACACGGCGCGGACGAGCTGGCAAAGCAATACGAAGCGGCCGGCGACGACTACAACGCCATCATGGTCAAGGCCCTGGCCGATCGCTTGGCGGAAGCTTTCGCCGAACGCATGCACGAGCGTGTACGCAAGGAATTCTGGGGCTATGTGCCCAATGAAGCCCTGGACAACGACGCACTGATCGCCGAGAAATACCAGGGCATCCGCCCTGCTCCCGGCTATCCCGCCTGCCCGGATCATACCGAAAAGGCGACGCTCTTCCGGCTGTTGGATGCCACGGCCAAGACGGGAATCGAGCTGACCGACAGCTACGCCATGTGGCCTTCGGCAGCGGTCTCCGGTTGGTATTTCTCGCATCCGCACTCGAAGTACTTCTCCACCGGCAAGATCGGGCGGGATCAGGTCGAATCGCTGTCGATGCGCAAGCAGATGCCGTTGAAGGAGCTCGAGCTCTGGCTGTCGCCCGTGCTGTCCTACGATCCTGAATGAGCGACGTCATCGCATGATCTTTTTAATAACATAAATGCAATAAGCTATTATTATTTATTCTTTCAAAGAATATAGAAGGCAGGGTAAGGTGCCCTGCTACGGCAATCCATGTGACTAGCAGGACACCGCCTGTATGTATCGGTACGACACGTACGACCAAACGCTCGTCGACGAGCGCGTCGCCCAGTTCCGCGACCAGATGCGCCGCTATCTCGAAGGCAAGATCAGCGACGAGGAATTTCTACCGCTGCGCGTGCAGAACGGTCTTTATGTTCAGCGCTATGCGCCGATGCTGCGTATTGCCATTCCATACGGCATGCTGGCCTCCTATCAGCTGCGCAAGCTGGGCGAGATCGCCGCACGCTACGATCGCGGCTATGGCCATTTCACTACGCGCACCAACCTGCAGCTGAACTGGCCGAAACTCGAGGACGTACCGGACATCCTGGCCGACCTGGCTAGCGTGCAAATGCATGCCATTCAGACCAGCGGCAACGACATCCGCAACACCACGACCGATCAATTCTCCGGCATCGCCGGCGACGAAGATGTCGATCCCCGCCCTTGGTGTGAGTTGATTCGTCAGTGGTCGACCTTTCATCCGGAGTTCGCCTACTTGCCACGCAAGTTCAAGATCGCCGTCACCGGTGCCGAAGAAGACCGCGCAGCTATCCAGGTACACGATGTGGGTCTTCGATTCTGGCGCAATGAAGCGGGTGAGGTCCGCGTCAAGGTGCTGGCCGGTGGCGGGCTGGGCCGCACGCCGATGATCGGCGCCGTGATGTGTGAAGACCTGCCGTGGCAGCACCTGCTGACGTATCTCGAAGCCATCCTGCGCGTCTACAACCAATACGGACGGCGCGACAACAAATTCAAGGCGCGTATCAAGATTCTGGTCAAGGCGCTGGGCATCGACGAATTCCGGCGTCGCGCCGAAGCGGAATGGGCGCATCTTAAAGATGGTCCTCAGACGCTGACCGACGAGGCGATTTCCGCCGTGGCTGACCACTTCGTCGAGCCGCCACGTCGTGCCGTGGCTGAGGATGCCATCCAGGCCTACGAGCGGTTGCGTGGTGAAAACCGCGGCTTCGCACGTTTCGTGACCAATAACGTCACCGATCACAAAGTCCCCGGTTACAAAGCCGTGACGCTATCGCTCAAGCGCCACGACCATTCGCCCGGCGACGTGACCTCCGGAGACATGGCTGCCGTCGCGGACCTGGCCGACGAATTCGGTCATGGCGAGCTGCGCGTCACGCACGAGCAGAACCTAGTGCTAACCGATGTGCCAGTTGATCGTATGGAAGCACTCTGGCAACGACTCGAGACGCTGGGCATGGCCAATCCCACTGTAGGTACCCTGGCCGACCTGATTTGCTGCCCCGGTGGCGATTACTGTTCGCTGGCCAATGCTAAGTCGATCCCGGTTGCCCAGGAAATCCAGCAGCGCTTCGAGAACCTCGACTTCCTGTATGACCTGGGGCCGCTGGAGCTCAATATCTCCGGCTGCATGAACGCCTGCGGACATCACCACGTGGGTCACATCGGCATTCTTGGCGTCGACAAGAAAGGCGAAGAGTATTACCAGATTTCACTGGGTGGTAGTCAGGGCAACGAGTCTTCACTGGGCAAGATTCTGGGTCCGTCTTTCTACCGGGAAGACGTGACCAACGTGATCGACAAACTGTTGCAAGTCTATGTCGGCGAACGTACGCCCGACGAGACGTTCATCGACACCTATCGCCGCATCGGCTTGAAACCCTTCAAGGAGCATGTCTATGCCTGATCAGTCACGCACCCTGATCGCCGAGCGCCGCGTCCAGGACGATGAATGGGTACTTTGCGAGGCAGATGCATCACGCCCCCAGAACGAGCGCATCATCGTCCCGCTGGTGGAATGGCAGGAAATGTCCCGCGACGACGTCGCGCCGTTGCTGGCCAGCGATACCGAGCTCACACCCGCACTCGCCGAGCAACTGCTCGATGCGCCGCTGATTGCCATCGACTTTCCCAAATTCACCGATGGACGCGGCTACAGCATTGCGCGTCAGCTTCGAGAGCGTCATGGGTATCAGGGGCAGATTCGCGCAGTCGGCGACGTCCTGATCGATCAACTTTATTACATGTCGCGCTGTGGCTTCGATGCCTTCCTGCTACGCGAAGATCAAGTCATCGAGGACGCACTCAATGCCCTGGACACGTTCAGCCTCAGCTATCAGCCTGGCACTGACACGCTGGAGCCTCTGTTCAGACGGCGTATGCGCGAAAGCGCCTGATCTGGCCAGGCATTGGCCGACACGCTCACACGAGAACGTCGTCGGCCTTTTCCTCGCTTCTTCCCCCGTTTTTTCTCTCCGACAGCCCGCTTTTTCTCCCCCTACAGAAAGGGAGTCAGCCACGCCGTTTCTGCTGGCGCTCGCGATTTCTGGCGCGGGCACGCTCCGACTTTCGCAACATGGCATAGGTGGCGCCCAAGCCACTATGACTTTTATGCGCCGAGGCATAGGCCTGCACATCGTCGAACTGCGCTAGCCACTTACCGACATAGGAACGCACGATATTCGCATGCCCTTCGGCTTCCTTGCTGCGACCATGCACGATCAACACACAGCGCAAATCATGCTCGCGCGCGTCTCTTATGAACCGGAACAGTTCGCGGCGGCATACCTCAAGCGGCCTCTTCTGTACGTGCAAATACGCCTCCGGGGCATAACCACCATGTCGCAAACGCTCGAGCACACCGATCTGAATGCCATCTCGGCGATACTCGATGGGGTCGGCCGGCCCTATCAGATCGACGAATTCATCGGATAAGAAATTGCTCTCCTTGTCGTCGGCCTCGGCCTGAGCACGGCGTGTCAATTGAGCCTCGGAAGGGGCGGAGGGTGAATGCTCGACATCCGCCTTGTCGCGTCCTTTGGTCAAGGGCTGAACGTCTTCTCCTAACGCCTGCCGAAATAGATCGTCCCGCATGTGCTGGCTCATTGGTTTGCTCTCCTATGGCCCACGATCTCGGGAAGCCTTGACGATTCCCAAGCTAACGAGATAATGCCACACTCCCCGCCCTTGGCGGCAAGTACAAACGTCGGTGTCCTACCTCATTCGTCCGCTTCCTCGCACTTCAAGAGCTCGGGAGATGTCAATGCGCTGGGTTTATAGAATCGGGGGTGCCGCTGTGATCGTTATCGTCTCCGTGTTCGGCTACCTCTGGTATACCTTCCAGAGCCCCTATGGCTATGAGGCGCCTACCAATCCACCGATCATGGATGGTCGTCTCGAGCATCATACGGTGTTCGTGTATGGCACCCTGCGTTATGCGCCGATCCGCTGGCTGGTCATGCGACGTGCCGGCCCCAAGACACCCTCCAGGCTTCGAGGTTATGCGCGTGATGAGCTGGATATTTCACCGGCACCAAACCAGCAGGTCGATGGATACACCCTTTCGGTCACTAGCGATGAGCTCAAACGCTTGGACCGATACGAACACTTGGGAGAGCGTTATCGACGCGTAAACGTCAAACTCGCTAGTGGGCAAAGTGCTTGGGTCTATCAACGCTTGCAATGAACCGAGAAGTTTTAGCCTTGAGCATTAATGATAGATAACGGTATAAAAGTATTTTGCTGCAATGAAACTTCATCATTCGCGCACCGAGTGCAGTAAGTACTCCATAGGCTGCGTCAATATCTGCTGGCGGTGATCTTCGGCTTCCTGGAGTGCAGCATGCACGAGCGTCATTTCACTCGTCGGCGCATTTTCGCCGAGTGGCACCGGCCACGGCATGGCGCGCTGAAACTCCCAGAGCGTCAGCACGCTCAGGTCGCGCCCCAGCATCCAGCGATCATTGTCGAGCTGAGCGGCAACTCCCAGCTTTTCCAGAGGCACCATCACTTGCGTGTACCGCGATCCCAGGCACATCACCAATTCTCGATCAGCCAGAGACCGTCCATGCTGATGCGCTTCATGAAGCCGGGACACTACCCCAAAAGCTTGCCAGAACGGCGGCCAATAGCGCCATTCGACACGTCGCCGCTCACTCAGCCAAGCGGCCAGCTCGGCTCCGACCAAAACAATCGTCCAGGACAGAAACACCCATATCAGAAACAAGGGCACGGCAGCGAAGGTGCCGTAGATCACCTGATAGGAGGGAAAATAGGTGACATACAGCGAAAAGGCGCCCTTGGCAAGCTCCAGCGCCAGTGCCGCCATCCCCGCCCCGGCCACAGCATGCCGAAATCGTACGCGGCAATTGGGGACTGCCATGTAGATGAAGACGAAGGCCGTGAAACTCAACGTCAACGGCAATAAGCGCAAGAAGGTTGCCGGCCCGCCCAGTACATCAGCAGCGCCGCGTACCAGCGTCAATGACGCCAGATAGGAAGACAACAGAAACCCCGAACCGATCAACAGCGGACCGAGCGTCAACACCGCCCAATAGAGCAGAAAGCTGGACACTCCCCGCCGACTGCGCGACACATGCCAGATCGTGTTGAATGCCCTTTCGACGGTCACCATCATCATGACGGCCGTCACCAACAGGAAGATCAGCC
This sequence comes from Chromohalobacter sp. 48-RD10, assembly GCF_029889785.1. NCBI lineage: Bacteria > Pseudomonadati > Pseudomonadota > Gammaproteobacteria > Oceanospirillales > Halomonadaceae > Chromohalobacter > Chromohalobacter sp. 48-RD10. The sequence goes on from NZ_JARANX010000002.1 coordinate 67,886, forward strand.
CGATCAACGTCAGGCTACGCGCCTGGCGAGAGAAGTCACGCAGGTGCTCGACCAGCGCCGATCCCGTGGCGGGCACGAACTGGCTGAAGATCAGGCCCTGAAGTTGTTCGCTGATTCCCTGAAAGCTGGGGATGGCCGACAGCATCGCATAAACGACGGTCATGAAAGGAACCACGGCGAACAAAGTGGTATAGGTCAACGCCGAGGCAGTCTTGAGCCCATCGTGAGAATCGAAACGCTGTATCAGTTCGCGCAGGCTACGCAGAATGAAGGCGGGCCAGCGGCGGTCGAGGAGTTGTGGGCGTCGCATGTGGCACTCTACAATGCTTGGCTAATTATTTGATTGGTCGCCCCCAACTGCCGGAGTCAAGGCATGACGACTTTTACACTTTACCACAACCCGCGCTGTTCCAAGTCGCGAGAGGCCTTGGCCCTGCTCGAGGCCCGCCACATCGACGTCAACGTGCATCGCTATCTCGATGCGCCACTCGACATCTCGCACCTTCGTGGACTCGCACAGCGCCTCGAGGGTGGCGTGCCGGCCCTGATGCGCACCAACGAGGCCCAATGGAAAGCTTTGGCGCTCCAGAATCCCAGCGACGAGGAACGCTTGCAGGCCATTGCCGACTATCCTCGGCTCATGCAACGTCCGATACTCGACGATGGTACGTACGCCCGCATCGGTCGTCCCCCGGAAGCTCTTCTCGATTTGATCGAATGATCGATGTCCCATGACACGAGGCCAACCATGACTCGCCCCGCTTCTGAAACACCCTATGTACTCGTCCTGTTCTATTCGCGGAACGGCGCCACGCGAGAGATGGCGGAACAGCTCGCCGCCGGCGTAGAAAACACCTCCGGCATCGCGGCACGGCTACGTACCGTTCCCCCCGTTTCCACGACGTGCGAAGCGGTCGACCCGCAAATTCCTGCCGAAGGGGCTGTCTACGCGACCCTGGACGACCTCCGCCACTGCCATGGCCTGGCGTTGGGCAGCCCCACGCGGTTTGGCAACATGGCCTCGCCCCTCAAATACTTCCTGGATACCACCAGCGAGCTTTGGATTAACGGCGTCCTCGCCGACAAACCCGCCACCGCGTTCACCTCCACGGCCAGCCTGCACGGCGGACAGGAAGCCACGCTATTGACCATGCTGATTCCCCTGCTGCATCACGGCATGGTCTACGCAGGCGTGCCCTATCGCGAGACACGCCTACTGACAACGCACTCCGGTGGTACACCCTATGGCACGAGCCATCTTGCCGGCGCACAGGCAGATCGCCACCTGGATGAGGACGAAACGGCACTGGCACGTGCACAGGGCGAGCGGCTGGGACGCCTCGCTCTGGCCATGCGTTCACTTCATGAGGCGACATGATGCGTCAACAGCTCGATCAACTGGCGACACGCCACGGGTTAGCATACGTCACGATACAAGCACGTCGAGGCGTCTGGGGTAGCTTGGCGGCACTGGCCATCTTGCAGCTTATCGGCGGCTGGCAACTACATGCCAGTGGTCAGGTCGGCCTGATGCCGATCGCCGTCCGCCTCTTGCCGCTGGTGCTCTTCTTGCCCCCTATAATCACCCGACGCCCGCGTGGGCACGTCATGCTCGCATTCGTCAGCCTGCTGTATATCTTGCAGGGGCTGATGATCGCCCAGCTACCGGGCCGGCTGGCATGGGGGACGCTGGAAACACTTGCGGCCCTCGTCTTGTTCGTTAGTGCTGCCGCGTATGCACGCTGGCGCCGACAACAGCTGACAGGCTGAGAAATGCCACTGCGTCCGTCGAGCTGCCTCATCCTCGCGATGCTCGTCGTCAGCATCGCTTGCGCCTTGCTCCACCTGCCGTTATGGCCGGCCGCAATTCTGGGATGGCTCGCCACATTTCGCCTGAGCTTGCAACTGCCACGCGCCTCCCAACGACAAGCCATGTGGCTGGGTCTCGTCGGAGTGATCATCTGGGGAGTCGCTCTATGGCGCGAGACGCCAGCCTCGCTGGTTGCCGGACTCAGCGTCAATCAGCCCTTGCTGATGATGTTCGCCGGCGTCAGCTTTCTCTCCATGGCGCGTCCGCTCGAGGATAATGATACCCAGAGCGAACGGCGCGGTAGCTTCTGGGGCACGTTGCTGGGCGTGCATCTCTTCGGGGCGGTCATCAATCTTTCCGTGCTGTTTCTGTTCGGGGATCGCATGCAACGTCAAGGACGCCTGACGCGCCAACAGGCCATCGTCCTAGGACGCGCCTTCCCGGCAGCAGCGGCCTGGTCGCCGTTCTTCGTCGCCATGGGGGTCGCCCTGACCTATGCGCCGGGCATCGACTTCCTTGCGTTGCTCCCGTGGGGACTTTTTGCATCGTTGCTCCTGCTGGCGCTGGTAACAATCGATGCGCTGCGCCTACCCGGTGAATTCATCGGTTACCCGCTCGGCAAGAGCAGTCTTGTACTCCCCGGCGTACTGGCGTTGAGCGTCATCGTGGCGCATTTCATCTGGCCGAGCTTATCCATTCCCTTGATCATCAGCATCGTATCGCCACTGTTCGCAACGCTGCTGGTCCCCTCGCGCGAGCGCCGTGACCGACTGCATAAACAACTCAACGATGGATTGCCGCGCCTGGGGCCCCAATTCGCATTATTTCTCGCCGCCGGGCTCATCTCAAGCGGTCTTGCCGCTCTGCTGGCCAGTGCGCCGGACCGACAGTTCCTTCCGCTTGATCATTTCGGGAGTTTCGCCGCCTGGATCACGCAAGGTATTCTCGTGATATTGGCGTTCGTGGGTATTCACCCGCTTGTCGGCATCGCCACGATCGCGCCGCTGGTGCAACCCCTGGGACCGGACCCAACCTTGCTGGGCATGCTGTTTCTAATGAGTTGGGCGCTAGGGACCGGCTGTAGCCCCTTGTCGGGCAGCAACCTCGCGCTATGCGTTCGCTACGGCATCAAGTCCCGGGACATGATGCGCTGGAACTTGCCCTACGCGTTACTCGGCTGGCTGGCATGTGGCGCGGTATTTGCCTTGTATGCCTGGTGGCAGACACTCTGATCTCACCCTGCACAAGGATGACACTCATGCTGCGTGCGCTCATCACGGAGGAAGCCTCTGCCATCGACACGACGACTTTTACCTATCTCGACCGCCTGGAGCGCTATCCTGATGGGTATGACTGCGTTCGCCTGGATAAGCCGGCATTCACAGGAAATGTCCGTCGAATGCCGCCGCCCAATAATGATGAATGCACACTTAGGAGAGGAAGACCATGAATTACGATATCGCTGACCTGCGACGCGAGTACGCCGGCGAGACGCTCTCCGACGAACACACGCCGGCATCGCCCATCGACTTATTTCAGGCCTGGTTCTCGGCCGCCCGTGAGCATGAACCGCAAGATCCCAACGCAATGACGTTGGCCACCGTCGATAGTCAAGGGCTCCCTCACGCCCGCGTAGTATTGCTCAAGCATTTCGACGAGCAAGGTTTCGTATTCTTCACCAACTACCAAAGCCACAAAGGCAGTGAGCTGGCCAATGTTCCTCATGCCGCCCTGGTGCTCTGGTGGCCCACCCTTCACCGACAGATACGTATCGAAGGACGCGTGGAAAAAACCGAGGCCAGCATTTCAGATGAGTATTTCGCCAGCCGTCCTCGGGACAGCCAGCTAGGCGCTTGGATTTCCCAGCAAAGCGTGGAAATCCCCGACCGCGAATGGCTGGAAGAACGCAAGCAACGCTTCGAACAGGTCTATTCCGACCAAAGCGTCGAGCGCCCGCCTCATTGGGGAGGCTATCGTGTTCGACCGTATATTCTGGAGTTCTGGCAAGGCCAATCCAATCGTCTCCATGATCGTATTCGCTATCGCCATCACGAGCAGGATGCAGCCTGGAGCAAAACGCGCTTGGCGCCTTAATCTTGAGGCTTGACCATCCAGCGTTTTGATTAAGCCCATCATATAAAACGCCCGGTCCTTCAAGGACCGGGCGTCTGGTTCAACGCTCCTCGACAAATAATGTCGAAAGTAACGCTTATCAGCTGTCGCCGTTCACCCACTCATCGACGACATCGGGGTGCTCGTCGACCCACTTCTTGGCGTTTTCGTACGGATCGGAACCTTCTTCCTGATTCATGAGCATCACTTCGCCCATCTGATCCGGGGTCCACTCGAAGTTATCGAGAATCGCGTAGGCTTCCGGCATATCGTCCTTCAGCCCTTGGCGCACGACAGTATTGATGTGCTCGGCGCCACCGTAGGCATTCTTGGGATCGTCCAGATACTTGAGGTCCCAACGTGCGAACATCCAGTGCGGCGTCCAACCGGCGACCACGATATCTTCATCGTTCTTGATGGCGCTATCCAGCGCAGCGGTCATGGTGGCGCCGCTACCTGATTGCAGGTTGATAGCATCACCAAGACTGTACTCTTCAATGGCCTTCTCGGTCAGGTTCATGAGGCCAGCACCGGGATCGATCCCCACGATCTCGTCATTGACGACATCGGCTTTGTCATCAAGTTCACCGATAGATGAGATATCGGTATAAGAAGGAACTACAAGCCCTAGCTTGGTACCCTCAAGATTCGGCCCCAGGTTCTCGACCTCGTCGCCCACCTCCTTCAGGTACTGCTCATGCGTGGAAGGCAACCATGCCGCCACCATGCCATCAGCATCGCCATAAGCGACGGCTTGCCACATCGCAGCGGCAGACAGTGACGACATCTTCACGTTATAGCCTTGCTCTTCGAGCACTGCTCGAACCACGTTGGTGGAGGCTACTTCGGAAGACCACTCGACATAGGCGAGCGTGATATCACCCTTGCTATCCTGCGCTTGCGCGATGCCCGCATTGAGCCCTGCACCGGCAGCTATCATGATGGCGCCATAGCGTACCGCTTTAGTCAATGGAGTGCGTGTCATCGTTATTCCCCTTCTATTATTGATGGGAGATCCTACCGGAACGGCCAACGACCGTTTTTTTCGAGCACATGCTCGATACATGGCGCTTTATTACGCCTTGCTTCTAGCTAGTTTTCTTTTTCGGCTTGCGAAGCGCTTGCGTGATGCGATCCAGCAACATGGCAAGGATTACCACTGCAATACCGGCTTCGAAACCATCGCCGGGACGCAGGCGCTGGATAGCACGCCATACTTCGCTACCCAGGCCATCGGCCCCGATCATCGCCGCGATCACGACCATCGACAACGCTAGCATGATCGTCTGATTGATGCCGGCCATGACCGTCGACAAAGACAGAGGAAACTGTATCTTGATCAGCTTCTGACTACGCGTGGCACCGAACGCATCCGCCGCTTCTATCAAGTCCTTGGGCACCTGTCGAATACCCAATGTCGTGAAGCGTATCGCCGGCGGCATCGAAAAGATCACCGTGGCAAAAATGGCCGACACCGACCCAATGCCGAAAAACGGAATGGCCGGAATCAGATAAACGAAGGCCGGCATGGTCTGCATGAAATCCAGAACCGGCATGATGACACTATAGAAGCGATCCGACATGGCCGCGAGCACCCCAACAGGCATGGCAATGACGACCGCGACCACGGTGGCGATCACCACCAGCGTCAAGGTCTCGATCATCGGGTCCCAAAGGCCAAGATTCCAGATCAAGGCCAGACCCAACACTGCCCCGATACCGAGACGCAGGTTGGCAACTCGCCAGCAGATCAGCGCAATGATCGCCATCAGCGCCCATTCGGGTAGCCACATCAGCCCCTCGTTGAGCACCGTGATCCCACTCTGTGTGACCCGTGAGATGCCTCGCGTCACCACGGAGTAATGCGATGTCAGAAAGTTAAGTCCGTCTTCGATGCCCCCGCCGAGGGGAATGCGTGGAATATCAATTGCCATCAGTGCTCTCCCGCTTCAGCCAGTTGTTCGAGTACCGCGCCTTTCACGACCACGCCCAATAGACGCTGATTATCGTCGACGATGGCAATCGGGTAGCTTTTGTCATTGAACATGGCAAAGAGGTTGTTCATCGGTTCATCCGGACCGGCCTTCGGGAAGTCGTTCTGGATCAACTCGCTGACCGTATCCTTACCCGCCTTGGCGGCGGCATCGACGTCGTCGACACTCACGATCCCCATCAGGGTGCGGTCGCGACCGACGACATAAATGGAGTCCAGCCCATTGTCGCTCATCTTGCGCAATACGGTGCGCGGTCCATCGCTATCACGTGCCGTGGCACGCACAGGGCGCAAGGCACTATTTGCCGTCAAGATACGCGACATATCCACGCCTTCTACGAAGCGGGCCACGTAATCGTCTGCAGGCCGTGTCAGAATTTCTTCAGGTGTACCACTTTGCACGACCTCGCCATCCTTGAGCAGGATGATGCGATCGCCGATGCTGATCGCCTCGTCGAGGTCATGAGTGATGAAGATGGTGGTCTTCTTCATGCGATGCTGCAACTCGATCAGCTCTTGCTGCATATCCTTGCGGATGAGCGGATCAAGCGCCGAAAACGCCTCGTCCATCAGCATCACGGTGGCATCGTTGGCCAGCGCACGAGCCAAACCGACACGCTGCTGCATCCCCCCTGAAAGCTGGCTCGGATAGGCATCTTCCCACCCATCGAGCCCTACCTGCTTGAGGGAATTGCGAGCGCTTTCCACGCGAGAGGCTTTCTCGACACCACGCACCTCAAGACCGTATTCGGCGTTTTCCTGCACGGTTTTATGCGGAAATAGCGCGAAATTCTGAAAAACCATCGAAAAGTGACGACGCCGGCATTCCAGCAACTCTTTCTCGCTGAGCTTGGGAATGTTCTGGCCATCAATCACGATATCGCCCTCGGTGGGCTCGATGAGGCGGTTTAGACAGCGGATCAGCGTCGATTTCCCGGAACCCGACAGACCCATGATGACGAGAAGTTCGCCTTCACGTACGTCGAAGTCGATATTGGAAAGACCCAGGGTCTGGCCGGTTTTCTCAAGAATCTCGGGACGCTTTTTCCCTTGGTTACGCAGCTCAAGTGCTTTCTTCGGCTGGGAGCCGAACACTTTGCTCAGGCCGCGCACCTGAATCTTGATGTTGGTTTCGTCTGTTTCAGTCATAGGCTTGCCTGCTTTGGTCAAGTCGTCGCCATGCCCTTGCGAAGCAAGAGCGCTCGGCAATGTCACGTTGCGAGTATCTGGCGGGTCAGTTCCTGGCTCTTATTATGGTCATGGAGATGATAAGAGATGATCATGAAGATAAAATTTCGTTATGTTTCGTGCCGAATCATACCTACTTATTGATAACGCTTCAAATAAAAACAGCTGATGATTGATCTATGGTTCAATAACCCGGCACGCGCCGCCAAGCATCTCGATCATACTCGCTAGCCGAGCTCGGCTAGCGACGGAGGCGACCTTCAGCAGCTTCGTCGCGACATCGGAAGATCAACCAAGGGGTCTTATTCCGTCGGACTCTCAAGCCGGTGGCGTTGCCAGTCGTTGCTCGGCTCGTTGAGCCGCAAGGAGGCCTCGACCACCTGCTCTTCCATGTCATAGCGAAAACTGAAGCCCAAGTGTTTCAGCAATGCGCGCATGGGCTGATTGTCGAGCATCACCGTGCCGACCATCTCGAGGATGCCGAGGCCCTTGCAGTAGCGGATCATCTTCTCCATCAGCAGGCTACCGAGACCATGTCCGTGGAGATCATCGCGAATGATTACGGAAAATTCCGTGCGGATATTGTCCGGATCGTTCCACACACGCACTACGCCCAGCATTTCCTTACTGCCATCGGGTCGCGCATGCTCGGCGATGAACGCCATTTGGCGGTCGTAATTGATCTGCGACAGCACGGCCAGATCGCGCTGCGTCAGATCTGCCTTGTGGTGGAAGTAACGAAAGCGAATGCTTTCCTCGGAAAGCCGCTCGTGGAAGAGCGTGATCAGCGGCGCGTCCTCGCCCCGGATCGGGCGCACTTCAACATCCATGCCATTGCCTAACGCGCGCCATTCACGCAGTTCCTCGGGATACGGCATGATCGCATGGTACGCGGGCTGGCCCAGATCCATGGCAAAGTCCACCGCCACGACACCATCACGATTGAGCAATAGCGGATTTAGCTCCAACCCCTGGAGTTCAGGCAAATCCGACGCGATCTGCGAGAGTTTGACCAGCAGTTCGCAGAGGCGCTCGACGTCCTTTTCGGGATCAGAGGCGTGCTCACGGATCAGGCGATACGCATGCGTACGCGATACCAGCTCGTTAGCCAGCGTCATGTTCAGCGGCGGCAAGGCCACCTGACGATCCGCCAGCACATTGATCTTGTAACCGCCGATGCCGAAGACAATGACCGGCCCGAACACCGGATCACGCGTGATGCCTGCGCAAAGTTGCATCGACGCCTTGCCGCGCTGCATGCGTTGCAGGCAGTAGCTGAAAATCGGGCTTTCGGGGAATTTTTCGCGGACCTTGTCACCCAGACGCCGCACACCATCGGCCACCTGCTCCGGCGTCTCGAGATCTTGTATCAATCCCGCAGAGAGCTTATGTGGGTGCTTGCGATAACGGAACGGCACGCAGTTATTGGCATGCACGATTTTCAGTGCCATGGGGCCATCGATATCCCGCGCGGCTTGAAGCGCTTCCTCGGGGCCGAAGATATACTGGCTCGGTGCCGAGGGTATGCCATAGGCGGCCAGAACCTCCGCCGTTTCCTGATGCGTCAGGAGATCGCGCTCACGCTGCTTGGCCGAGGCGATCAAACGATGGCAGCGGGCGCGGATGTCGGGGTGTGTCGTGAAGGGCAGGCTTGGCGGGGTTTCCTGCAAAAGCGTCTGCACACGTTGATAATCAACCATGTGCATGAAAGCCTTGACGGCTTTCTCTGGTGAGATATAGGTGGGAATGCCCGCCAGATTGCACTCATGGCGCGCCTTTAGCGCTTCCTCGAGTCCCATCCAACTAGTCAGCAGGTTGCGCTTGAAGCGTTTGCGATTGGCGATCAGCGCCTCGGCTGTGGTCTTGGAGGGCGCCAGGCGAGTCGGCGCATGCACCACCAGTACGGCATCCACGTTGGCATCGGCCGCCACGATTTCCAGCGCCTCTACGAACCGCTCGGGCGAGGCGTTACCGCCCAAATCGACGGGATTGCGCCCCGGCAAACTGACATCGAACTCCCCCTGCACCAGCGCATCGCGAGTAACATCGTTGAATTCCGCCAGCTTGCCGCCAGCAAGCACCAGCTTGTCGATCGCCAAGAGCGCCGGCCCCAACCCATTCGCTACGATAGCCAAGCGATCACCGCGCAACGGACGCATCCGCGTCAGTGTCTCCAGTGCATCGAACAACTCATCGGAATCGTCCACGCGCACGACCCCGGCGCGCGCCAGCGCCGCGTCGAATATCACATCGCGATTATCGATCCCCGGCGTCTGCGGTTCATGCGTCAGTGTCGACTGCACCGAGCGTCCGCTCTTGATCGCCAGCACCAACCGGTGTCGTGAGGCATCGCGCAGCGCGGTCATGAAGTGCTGCGCATCGTGCACCCGCTCCAAATGCAGCAGCAAGGCGCGTGTCGGCGAGTACTGGTTGATGTAATCCATGAGGTCGGACAGCATCACATCGACGCTGTCACCCAGCGTTACCAGGTGCGAAAAGCCGATGTCTCGCCCCGCCGCCCAGTCGATCATGGCATTGCCGAGCATCCCCGATTGCCCCAGATAGGCGACGCGCCCTGCCTTGATCGGCTGGCTGGCATAAGTGGCGTTGAGCTTGTTGCCGGGCACCACGATCCCCAGACACTCCGGCCCCAACACGCGGATCCCCGAGCGCAGCGCCGCCTTGAGCATACGCTCTCGCAGCGAGCCGCCATCCTGGGTGCGATCGTCGAGATAGGAGCCCCCGGAAAGCACCAAGGCCGCGCGTGCCCCCAGCTTGCCCAGCGCTTCGATGCTACGCGGCACACCCTCCATTGGATTGCAGAGAATCGCCAAGTCCGGCACGGCGGGCAAATCCGCAATGCGCTTTACGCAGGACACGCCATACACCGCGTCATAACCACGTGGGTTAACCGCCCACAGCGTGCCGGAAAACCCCGCTTCGAGCAGGTTGCCAAGCACCATGCCGCCCATCGAATGCGGCTTCTCCGAAGCGCCGATCACTGCCACGCTATGTGGCGCGAAAAAGTGACGCAGAAAACGCGTTCCCACAGCAATCTCTCCCGCTTGATTTGCCGCTCACCATCGCGCGGCGCGGACGGCCTAGTCTCAACATGGCCTCTCGCCAAAACCGCGATGACACCGTTCGACCTATGGGCACTGTTCTCACATCCTATCAGGCCTTAAAGTCCCACGCGGACAGCATGCGCCCATCGTCTCAACCGATAGACGTCCTCTGGATGGAGTTCCCATGATCACTGCGTATATTACTCACCCCGGTTGCATGCGGCATTTCATGGGGCCTAGCCATCCCGAGAGCCCCAAGCGCCTTGAAGCCATACGCGCTCGCTTGGCCTTGAGCGGTGTATTGACGCATACCATGCAATCCGAGGCACAGCCGGTAAAAGCACAGACGCTTGCCCTCGCGCATTGTCCGCAGTATCTGGAGATGCTCGAGGCCAATGCCCCGCAGGAAGGCTTGAGCGAGCTCGATGGCGAGACCTACATGAACCAGGACACGCTCGGCGCCGCAGGCGTCGCCGCCGGCGCGGTCGTACGTGGCGTCGATCAGGTCTTCCGGCACCAGGCGGACAACGTCTTCTGCGCCGTGCGTCCGCCCGGGCACCATGCAGAACGCTGCTCGGCGATGGGCTTTTGTTTCTATAACAACGTTGCCATCGGGGTGGCTCACGCCCGCCAGCGTTATGGCATCGAGCGCGTCGCCGTGCTGGATTTCGATGTCCATCAGGGCAACGGCACGGTCGATATCTTCAAGGACGACCCCGGCGTCCTGGTCTGTTCGAGCTTTCAATCGCCCTTCTACCCTTGGCGCTATCAGGATGGCGCGTGGGGCAACGTCATCAATACTCCCTTGGCCGCAGGGGCCAAGGGCAATGAGTTTCGCCGCCGCGTGGAAACGCAGTGGCTTCCCGCGCTGCAAGCCTTCAAACCGCAATTGATCATGCTCTCGGCAGGGTTCGATGCTCACAGCAACGACCCCATGGCAGAGCTCAATCTTGTTGAATCCGATTATTTCTGGGTCACGCAACTCGCCTTGGATATCGCCCGTGTATACGCCGAAGGACGCTTAGTCTCGGTACTCGAGGGGGGCTACCATCTGGACGCCTTGGGTACCAGTGTCGAGGCACATCTCAAGGCGCTGCTGGGCTTTCCTCTCGGCGACTCTTGAGTACCCCGAACGACGCCTAGCTCCCCCGCCCCATCGGGCTGTGGTATCCTAACGGAAACTTTATTTCCTATCGTGGAACCCCATGACTGCCCAAACCGATAGCGACGCCGCCCTGCGCATCGCCTCTGGACGCAAAGCGTTCGTCGAGCCGCTACGTCTGGGTGATCGCCTCAAGGAAATTCGCCTGTCCAATCACTGGACCCTGGAAGATGTCAGCCAACGTACCGGTTTGGCACGTTCGACGCTGTCCAAGATCGAGAACGATCAGACCTCACCTACCTTCAGCGCCGTACAGAAACTCATCGGCGGTCTCGGGATCGACCTACCGCAACTGCTGACGCCGCCCAAACCGCAGGCGCGCACACTCGGTCGCCGCGATCTGACGCGCGTCGGCGAAGGCCAGCAGCACCCCACGCCAACCTATGAGCACGAACTTCTCTCGTGGCAGATGGCCCAAAAGCGAATGATTCCCTTCAAGACCATCGTCCGCGCCCGTAGCTTCGATGAATTCCAGGAGTGGGTGCGCCATGACGGCGAGGAATTCCTGATGGTGCTCGACGGCGACATCCTGCTTTATACCGAGTTCTACGAGCCGCTACGCCTGACCCACGGCGACAGCATCTATTTCGACAGCGACATGGGCCACGCCCTGGTGTCCGTCAGCGACTCGGACGCCGTAGTGCTTTCCGTATGCACGCGCGGCGAGAACGCGTGATACCTGATACATGAAAGCGCCCGGCCTCGAGCCGGGCGCTTACTTCATTTACGCTAGACATGTCGGGAGACATGCACCCTTACCGATACCTTCAATCGATATCCTTGACGGCACTATCGCCGGAAAGCTCACGGGCCATCATGCGGTCACTGTATGCCACGCCGTAGCGCTTGCGTGCCCACAGGTACATCACCAGTCCGAGCAGCATCCACGCCCCGAAGACGACCCACTCGATCGGTAACAGTGCAGACGGACTGCCTGGCAGATAAAGACTCACCAAGCCCAGCGACAACGCTACTGCAACGATGCCGACTAATTTGCCATAAGGCACCTTGAAAGGACGCGCCATATCGGCGTTCTTGTAACGCATCACCACAAACGACAGCGCCACGAACAAATACGCGATGACGATACCCAGTCCACCGGCGTCGACCAACCAGACCAGCATAGGACGCCCAAAAAACGGCGACAGGCAGGACACCGTGCCAATCAGGATGATCGCATTGCTTGGGGTCTTGTAACGTGGGTGAAGCTTGCCCAAAAACGCCGGCAGCATACCCGCATGGGCTAGAGCATAGACGGCACGCGAACCACCGATATAAAAGGCGTTCCAGCTAGTGATGATGCCCGCGATGCCCGCCAGCACCATTAGCTTACCGGCCCAAGGAGCCGCGAATACGGCCTGCATGGCATCCGGTACCGCCAGATGAGAAGCGCTCAAGGCTTGGGGGTCGAGCATCAGCGACGTGCCGAGGATGATCAAGGCATACCAGAACACTGCCAGGATGACCGATATCATCAACACCTTGCCGATGTCGCGGAATGGCAGATTGATTTCTTCGGCTGCCTGGGGGATCACATCGAAGCCCACGAACATGAAGGGCACCATGATCATGACCATCATGATACCGCCCACAAGGCCGTTCTCAACGTTGAACAGGGGCTCCATGTGAGCCGTTTCTCCAGTAAACAACGCCCCGGTGATGAACATCACGCCCACCACCAGGATCAGAATCGTCACCAGTTTCTGCACCAGCGCCGCCGTGCGAATGCCAATGTAGTTGATCGCCATCATGACCAGCGAGCCAACAACGCCGACTGCCACCCAGGTGGCCTTGACGTCCCAGCCGGCAACCGTCCAGAGATCGCCGACGGCATAACCGGGAAACAAGTTCTCGAATACCGTAGGCAGAGCTACGGCCTCGAAGGACACCACGCTCATGTAACCCAGCACGATGGTCCAGGTGCAGAGAAACGAGGCGAAGTGCCCCAGGGCGTGATAGCTGTATACGTGTTCGCCACCGACCTGAGGCATGGCCGAGGCCAGCTCAGAATACGTCAATCCCACCAATACGATGGCAATGCCACCGACCACAAAGGCCAGGATGGCCCCTAGGCTCCCTGCCGACTGGATCCAGTTGCCGGTCATGACGATCCAGCCCCAGCCGACCATGGCGCCGAACGCCAGCGCGAGTACCTCCTTGCGCGCAAGGACCCGCGTCAGTTCGCTTGCTTTATTGGAAGCAGTTGTTCGGTTCATCGCGATACTCGTTTATGGAAAGCGGTATTGTTGAGTGCACTTATCTTGCGTCCAGCAAGCGGCATTTGTTTCATATAATGCACACTCGTCGGCAAGATAATTGACCATGTGAATCGAGACAACCCGGGGCAAGAGGCAATATCCGTTTTTCCACGCCATGACAAGTGCTGAAACGCTGCTAGCGAAACGACACCGCCCCCGGGCGGTGTCGCTCTTTGTTATGCTAGTTTCGTCTCATGATGACATGCCCAGCGAGGAGCCTTCCCATGCAACACATCGACGCTGACACGCGCACCGAACTCGAGGCGGCCGCTTTCCGCCAGTTGCTCGATCACCTCGACGCCAACAAGGACGTGCAGAACATCGACCTGATGATCCTGGCCGACTTCTGCCGTAATTGCCTCTCCAAATGGCTGGTGGCCGCCGCCGGCGAGCGCGATATCGAGCTCGACTACGAAACGGCCCGCGAATACGTCTACGGCATGCCGTACAGCGAATGGAAAGAGCTCTACCAAGCCCCTGCCACGCCCGAGCAACTCGAGGCGCTGGATGCCCGCCAGCAGCGCAAGAAGGACACGCACGCATGAGCGATGCCACTTTCATCCCGCTCAAGATCGCCGTGCTGACCGTCTCCGATACCCGCACGGAGGAAACCGACCGCTCGGGCAACGCGCTAGTGGAACGCCTAAAGCGCGATGGGCACGAACTCGCCGACAAACGCATCGTCGTCGATGACGTCTATCGTATCCGCGCGCTCGTTGCACAGTGGATCGCCGACGATGACGTGCAAGTCATCCTCACCACCGGCGGTACCGGTTTCACCGGGCATGATTCCACCCCCGAGGCGGTCGAAGTATTGCTCGACAAGCATATCGAAGGCTTCGGCGAATTGTTTCGTCATCTTTCGTGGCAGGAAATCGGCAGTTCCACCGTGCAGAGCCGCTGCCTCGGCGGCCTGGCCAACGCGACCGTGGTGTTCTGCTTGCCGGGTTCCACCGGCGCCTGCCGCACCGCTTGGGACGGCATCCTTCACGAACAGCTCGACAGCCGCCATCAACCATGCAACTTCGCCAACCTCGTGATTCCTGGGAGAGGCCAGCATGGCTGAGCTGCAAAGCGTCGAGCGCGCGCTGGAGGCGCTGCTGAAGGATGTAAAGGCGGGAGATGTCGAGCGGATCGAGTGCGACACAGCGGCGGGCCGCGTGCTCGCCGAAACGGTCACCGCCCGCCTCGACGTACCGCCCGCCGATAACAGTGCCATGGATGGCTATGCACTACGCCATGCCGATGCCGGTCAGTGGTTGCCCATCAGCCAGCGCATTGCGGCCGGCTACGCGCCCGAGCCGCTCGCACCGGGCACCTGCGTACGCATCTTCACCGGTGGTGAAATTCCCCCGGGGGCCGACACGGTGGTGATGCAGGAACGCGTGGAAACGCAAGACGCCCAGGCGCATGTTCCCGGCGACATCACGCTGGGCGATAGCGTGCGTTGCCGTGGGCGCGACGTGAGGGCCGGCACTCCGCTTCTGGAAGCAGGTACCCGGCTCGAGGCAGCCGCTTTGGGACATCTGGCCGGCCAGGGCATCACGCAGGTCAGCGTTTATCGTCGCCCGCGCGTGGCGCTGCTCTCTACCGGCGATGAAATCATCGAGCCTGGTCAGTCGCTCGCACCGGGGCAGATCCATAACTCCAATCGGCCCATGCTCTCGCGTCTGCTCGAGCGCTTCAGCGCCGAACTGGTCATGCGCGAACACGTTGCCGACGACTTCGCGACCACCCAGCGTCTCCTGCGCGAGGCCGCCGAGCAAGCCGATTTCATCGTCACCACGGGGGGCGTCAGCGTCGGCGAAGA
The DNA here is from genome assembly GCF_029889785.1 of Chromohalobacter sp. 48-RD10. Lineage (NCBI taxonomy): Bacteria > Pseudomonadati > Pseudomonadota > Gammaproteobacteria > Oceanospirillales > Halomonadaceae > Chromohalobacter > Chromohalobacter sp. 48-RD10. Next base: position 83,284 of record NZ_JARANX010000002.1, read on the forward strand.
AGACCACGTCAAGCACGCGCTGGAATCACTGGGGCAGCTAGATCTCTGGCAGTTGGCCATGCGCCCCGGCAAGCCATTGGCACTGGGGCGCATCGGCCAGGCGCGACTGGTAGGCCTGCCCGGCAACCCCGTTTCATGCTTCGTCGGCGCCTGGGTGTATCTCCGCCCCCTCATGGGCGCCCTGCTGGGCTGCCCACGCATGGCCACGCTGCCTCGCCTGTGGGCGCGCGCGGCTTTCACCACACACACGCAAGCACGTCGCCACTACATGCGTGTGGGGCTCGAGTTCACTACCGATGGCATCGTCGCCCACGCCTTCGCCGACCAGAACTCGGCCGTGCTGTCCTCCTGCCTCGAGGCCGATGCCCTCGCGGTCGTACCCGAACACACCACTCTCGATGAAGGCGAGCGTGTGGAATGCCTATGGCTAACGGATTAATGTCACTGAAAACGAGGGCCTAGTCAGCACTCAACGCCTGATTGAGCGCTGGCCAGAGAACATGGAAGTCGTGCTCTAATGCGGGGTAGTCGGTGCGCAACCAAGGCACCAACTCCGCCAGACGATTGGGGCCACGCAAACGGCGTCCGAGGCCCGCGATCGCCTGGCAGGTGAAGTCGAAGTCGGCGTAACGACTCAGCCAGTCGTCTTCGATCAGGGCGGGAATCATGGGCGCCAAGCGGTTAGGGGCTCGCCCCTGAGCCTGGAGCACCCGGTAGCAACGCGTAATCAAGGCGACGTCGGCATGATCGCGCGCCACGAAATGGTCCCACACCAGATCCAGAGCAATGCCCACCACACGCCGCTGGGGACGCGGTGCGCGTTCTCGCACGCTACGGATCACGACGTGGTCGTCGACCCAGGCATCCACGCGACGGTGATGGCGAATACCGCGCGCGATATCCGCCGCCCAATCGCCATCGGGGTCGCCCTTGACGCCATCGGCGATCAAATTGCCGTACAGAAAGGCGTCGTTGCCACCACGTACCAGCCAGGCATGCGCAAGAAAGTTCATCGAAGGCCTAGAAACAGTTTGTGAAGACAGTGCTTAGAGACAGTTGGTCGGCTTGGGCAATCCCGCCAGGCGCGCCCCCACCTTGGCCGGACTATCGGGAAACAACCGCATCAAGTGCAGGGAGCGCCCTTTATCAGGCCCCAGCGCCTGGCTGACGGCCTTGACCAGAGGCCGCATCGCCGGGGCGTTTTCATAACGCGCATAGAAGGCTCGCAGAACCTCGAGAACCTCCCAGTGTTCAGGCGTCAGCTCGCGCCCCTCTTCGGCAGCCAGCGCCTCGGCCACGGCCGGTGTCCAGGCCGTCAGTTCGACCACGAACCCTTCGGGGTCGAGCCCGATGTCACGGCCTTCTACCGCGATATAGCGTGTCGCTTGCGTGGTCGCCATCAGAACCAGCTCACCGTGCGTTGCGCGTCCTCCGTCAGCGCCACGAAACCGTCCATGTCGACGATGATCACGCGGGCATCGCAACGCCCCGCCAGACCGCGCGATTCTAGATCCTCACGCAAGGCGAACAGGCGTCCTTCCAGACCTGGAAAATGTTGTACCTGTGCACTCACCGCGCCAAACACGCCATCTTCGATCAGCATCAACCCATCTTCCTCCCCCATCGCGCGCAATACGTCCTGAGGAACGGAGCTCGAACTCGGGGCACGATTGAGCAAGTGCAACAACATTCGCAGGTGTCTCCTAACAGCGCTTCCCAGCTAGCGTCCAGTACGGGCAGCGTTCAGAAATTGAAGATTTGACGGTGACCGGCAAGCACCGTCGACAGTTCCGGCGTCGACACTCCAATCACCGGCAAGAGCAGATCATCGCGGGTCAGCCCACGTGCCTCGAGCGAGTCGACATCGACATACAAGCGCTCGATATCGTACATCTCCAGCATCTCGAAGGTGCTTTGGGAGCCCTTCTGTCCCAACGGACCCGGGCCTTGGCCCTGGAGCAATGCCCAGACGCCGTCCCCCATCAGCAACAACGAGACGGACTGACCGAAAGCCGCCCCCACCAATGCTAGATCGAGAGCCTCGCGTAGCCATAAACCGCCGTGCGGCGCATGGCGCAACATCACCAGAAGATCGCCATGCGGTGCCTCGGTTATCTCGGACATGACAGTTCCCCGTGACATGAATGAGCGACGCCAAATTCAGGGCGCGAAGGTAATCAGCCGCTCGTGCGTCTGGCCGATGTCGAGCAACTGCCCCAGCCCCGTCAATTCGAAGGGAGGCTCGAGACTCGCCCCGCTCTTGCCATGACGCTCGGCCTCACGGGCATCCAGCAAGCCACGGCGCAACGCCGCTGCCACGCAGACCTGCAAGGCGGTTCCCTGCGTACGCTGCAAATCACACCAGGCATCGACGAGGTGTGGCTCATCCTGTGGCGGCGCCGCGAGATGTGAGGCGTTATAAACCCCATCGTGATAGAAGAACACCGTCTCGACACGATGCCCCCGTGCGATAGCGGCATGCGCGAAACGCAACGCAGAGTGCGCTGCCTGATGGCTATACGGGCCTCCTAGCACGAGTAAGGCGTAACGCATCGAAGAGTCTCCCGTCACTGACGCGGTGTATGACGCTATTGTCCTCGACGTGACGAGGTCAGGCAAATCATGGATGCGCCACATGCCATGCCATCAAACGATCATTGACGGCAACTACGTTAGCGAGTATATTTTTAACAAGCTAATTTATAGCATATCTTTAGCTAGCGATACGATCTGTTGATATCCCCAACCTTGGCCGCCTTTCTAGGCGGCTTTTTTTATGTCACACCGCCACAGAAGCGACTAATATGAGCGCCGTCACGGTTTGTGCGAATCCTCTTCAACCGTTACGAAATCCGGCTAAATTGAAAGTGTCTGTGTCGTAATGTACCGGCACATCTGCTGATTCGTGGAGGTTACGATCATGACCGTTGCCCTGCTTTCCCCGACCAAACGCCCGCCAGCGATACTGTCGATCACTCATAGCGATGGAGCGGTCCTCTCGGGCCCGACGCCCAAGTGAGAAATAGGCTGATACCCTACGCAAAAGGCCCGCACCTCCAGGGTGCGGGCCTTCGACAGCCAGGCGCCGCAGCGCCACTAGCCATATCAGTCGTTAGACATGAAGCCCAGAATAGACAACAGGCTGACAAAAATATTGTAGATCGACACGAACAGGGTAATGGTCGCCAAGATGTAGTTGGTTTCCCCCGCGCGGTGGATGATCTCGCTGGTCTGATACAGAATCGCAGCCGAAGAAAACAGCACGAAGCCTGCGGAGACTGCCAGCGCCAGCGCGGTGATATTGAAAATCATCGCCGCAACCATCGCCAGCACCAGCACGATCGCCCCGGCGATCATGAAGTTACCCAGGAAGCTGAAATCCTTGCGGGTAATCAAGGCCACGGCCGACAGCCCGATGAACGTCGCGCCCGTCATCCCCAACGCGGTCATCACCAATTGCGCTCCATTGGGCAATGACAGGTAGAGGCTCAACATCGGACCCAACGTGAAACCCATGAAGCCCGTGAAGGCGAAGATCGACAAGATGCCTGCCGCCGAATTCGCGGTCTTGTGAACCAGGAACATCAAGCCGTAGGCGCCAATCATGAAGATGAAGATATTCATCTGCCCGATGCCCATGGCCATTGCGGTTCCCGCCGTCACAGCGGAGAACAACAGCGTCATGGCCAGGAGCATATAGGTGTTGCGCAACACCTTGTTGGTACTTATTTCCGATCGCGTCTGCTGATCAGAAACCTGAGAAGTACGATATGCCATGGGATTTCTCTCCTCGGTGGCGCTGAAAACTATAAGGTAAGACCTAGGATGCCCCGCTTGAGTTCCCACTGCAAGATGGATATTCAACGCACTGGCGTTGTTTTAACTCATTGAAAGCACAAAAAGTCTTGACGACTCGATGAATGCTGGTAATATACAACGCCGTGAGCCGGAGGGATGGCAGAGCGGTTGAATGCACCGGTCTTGAAAACCGGCGAAGGTTTGTAGCCTTCCCAGGGTTCGAATCCCTGTCCCTCCGCCATTGCATCTTAACGCCCCGAGTTTCAGTAACCTACTGATCTCGGGGCGTTTTCGTTTCGGGATGTCACATCTTACGTCGCGGCTCGATACCGCTCATCAGCGTGCGTGCTTCGATGAGTGTTAGTCTTCCTGTCGTAAAGGCACCGGTGTCGATGTAGTGGACGTTCCCCAGCCACGTGGGTCGCTCTACAATGGTGTGTCCCACCACCACGGCATCGATACCGCTGACCGGAGTCTCATCGCCACGCCGGATGCGCGTTCTTCCCCAGAGCTGGTCCTGCGAAGGCGTTACGATGTCCCGCCAGTCTAAGGGGGGTTCGGCGTGGACAATGCCGAGACGCTTACCGGCGACTGATATTTCGCGCGCATAGGGCATGCAAGGCAAAGACTGCTGGAGCAGCATCTGCGCCTCGGCCAACCCCGCCTCCAGCGCCCAAGTGCCGCCGTTGATCATCCAGGCATCGCGGGTTTTTAGACTGCCTCTTTCCTCGCCCAGCAACGCTTCATACGCCAGCATTTCGTGATTGCCACGCACGGCGTAGAACCAGGATTCGAGGACGAGAGATAAACACTGGAGACTATCGGCGCCACGATCGATCAGATCCCCGACACTGAACAGTCTATCCCGTTGTCGGTCGAAACCGACTGCGTTCAACCTGTCATGAAGCAACGCCAATTGGCCGTGTATATCACCGACGATGAAATCGCGGCCGCACTCATTGGGACCGTGCCGTTGAATCACGCGAACGGCTCCTTATCAACTAACGGAAATACTTCAAAGGCCGTTTAAATATCGCGAAACGCCGCTTCTCCAACGTGCCTAGGACCACCATCACGTAAGTCGCTGCCTTCGCGCTCCAGCGCCTTCGCCAGCAGCTCATCGACGCTGGCACGCGGATGCGCGCCGGCCATCTCGACGCTCTCGAAATCACACGCCTCGCATTCCGGGCACCTTGCTTCCAGCGGTCGCCGGGCTGCCTTGATGAATACTTCAACCTGACAAGCGCGACAACGATAGAGACCCCGCTGGGGCATGAACATGACAAACTCCGCAGGACAAGACAATCTACTCAGCGTAGAACAAGATAACGCGCTGTGCGCTTATTGCATTCATGTACCTGGTTCAGTGATAAAGCCTCAACCCGACCCGCGTCACCCGGTTACCTTCCACCGCATTGACGACCCAGTGAAAGCCATGCCAGTCGACATCATCCCCTACCACGGGATGGCCACCGACGCGCAGCGACACGAATTCGCCCAGGGTCATGTTCTGTTCACCGGCGCTTAAGGTCAGCCCATAGGCATCCGCCACGTCGCTCATGACGGCTTCTCCATCCAACGTAAAGGTGCCAAAGAAGGCACGTTCACGCTTGAGCGTGGCGTCTCCGTTGAACAAGCGATTGAGCGCTGGCAGATCCTCGCTGCGCCCGATGACGCAAATGACATCGCCAAGCTTCAGTCGCGTACTGCCTTTGGCATGCAGCATGGTGTGCTTGCGAAAAAGGCCGGAAATCAAGGCCCCTGACGGGAAACGCAGCAAGCGTATGGGCACGTCCTCGAGCGCTTCGTTCTCGACCTTGTAGACGAACATTTCATAGTCGTTTTCCGGCAGCACGCCCAGCGGGCCGCGGCGATTGGGCGTCGTGCCGGCCGGCACCTCGACGCGCATCCAACGCGCTACCCGTGCCAGGGAGGCTCCCTGCATCAATAGCGACATCAGCACCACGAAGAAGGCGACATTGAAATACAGCGTCGCATTCTCGACCCCGGCGATCACCGGAAAAATGGCGAGCACGATAGGCACTGCACCGCGCAAGCCCACCCAGGAAATGAAACCGAGTTCCCGCCAGCGAAAACTGAAGAACGGCTTGAGCGAGATCAATACGGCCAATGGGCGCGCCACGAAGATCAGGCCCAATGCCAGGACGGCCCCCGGCACCGCATAATCGATCATTTCGCTGGGTGTCACCAACAACCCCAGCACCAGGAAAAGCCCGATCTGACTCAGCCACGCCAAGCCATCGTGGACCGGCAGAATATGCGTGAGATGCCGCCCGGGCTGGTTGCCGATCATCAAGCCCGCCAGATAAATCGCCAAGAAACCACTACCACCAGCCGCGCTGGTCAAGCCAAAGATGAAAAAGCCCGACGCCAGCGCCAGTAGCGAATAGAGCCCCGACGCCAGGTCGAGCCAGCGCAGCAGCTTGGCCGCTAGCCAGCCGCCCCCGACACCGAACAACAAGCCCAACCCGAACTGCGAGGTGAACGTCATTAAGGTGTGCCCGATGCCGCTGGTACCGTTTACCAGTACTTCGGCCAGGGTGATCGTCAAGAAGATCGCCATCGGGTCGTTGGTGCCCGACTCGATCTCGAGCGTCGCGCCCACCCGTTCGTTGAGCGTCACACCCTGGCCGCTGAGCATCGAAAAGACCGCAGCAGCATCCGTGGAACCAACAATTGCCCCCACCAGCAGGCCTTCCACTAAGGAAAGGTTGAATACCCAAGTCGCAAAAAGGCCAACGAGGCCACTGGTCACGAAGACCCCCAGTGTCGCTAGGCACAGTGCCGGCTTGAGCCCCACACGGAACGTCTTGAGCCGCGTGCGCAGGCCGCCATCGAGGAGAATCATCGCCAACGCCAGGTGCCCGATCAGGTAGGCCAGCGAATAGTCGTCAAACTCGATGCCCAGTACACCTTCCTCGCCGGCCATCATGCCCAACCCCAGGAACAGCACCAACAGCGGCACACCGATACGCGACGAAACACGGCTCGCAACGATGCTCAGCGCGATTAGAAACCCCGAAAACAAAAAAAGGCTATTGATGGTATCCACGACTAACGACTATCTCCCTAAATTCAAGGGCCTAGTATGCCATGTCCCGACGCGTCATGCTGTCACCTACATTAGCCAGGCAGGATGCGTTTCCAAGATACGCCAATCGATATCGCCCTGTAATCGCATGGCCCAGATAAGAGCACGCATCCCTCGGCGGTATTCGCCAAGCGCGACATCGGGCGACTGTCGCCGATAAGCAGTGACAAAGGCGTCTCTCTCAGCGGATCTCGTGATGAGCAGCTCAACCACACAGAGATCGAACTCGATCGGCGCCCATACCAGCGCCTCCCAGTCACTCCATAGCCAACCGGTGGCACCGCACAGGAATTGATCGCTACGCAAATCGGGCAGGCACCACACCGCGCGTGACGGGACGGGAAAATCGGGAGGCGTCGGCCAATCGGCGCAACATGGATGGTGCTTCAAAAAATCATGCGCCCGTCGCGGCCACTCCGATAACATCCAGACCGCCTCCAAAGGATGTCCCCACCCCGACACCGTTTCGCGATGCAGGTGCCCCAGCTGACTTCCTAAAAGTTCAGCGAACACCTCCCCCATCCGTGCCGGCATACCATCGCTCCAGGGCAGACTCCAGAGCGGCGTCTGGTGTAGCGCGCCCAGATACGTCAAAGGCAATGGCGGAAGCGGTAAATGTATCGGCAAGGCACCGGCCAAACGTGTCAGCGCCTCGGGGCAGCGCCAGCGATCGAAGCCGAAGAGGCGATCCACCCCTTGCCAGAAGGGGTCATGAGCCGGGTGCGTGCGTGCCAGCTTGAGCAACTGCGGCGCCTCATCGTGCGTTCGCCACAACCAGTTGGCGCTGTCATCCCAGGCCAGTGGCAACGGGGCAAGCGCATGGCCGGTAAAAACCTCGACGCGATGCGTCAATGCGGGATCGGGATACATGCACACTCCTGACAACCCAAGCGATAGCGAGATGGCGCCCCTGGCACGTCTGTGCAGTCGCCACCATATCAGGATACAATAACCATCTCTGGATAGGGGTGCCCACCACGCAATGGGCTGAGAGCGCCACGCGCAACCCTGAAACCTGATCCGGTTAGCACCGGCGGAGGAAATACCAGAGCGTGCCGTCGGCACGTCCTTCGCCCCATTCATGGAGCCTTGATGACGTCCCTCGGTTTTTCCCTGTCCAAGGCGCGGCTTGCCTTTTCAGGGCAATGGCTATTCGATGGCCTTTCGGCCACCTTCGCCGCAGGCAGTTGGACAGGGCTGCTCGGCCGCAGCGGCAGCGGCAAAAGCTCCTTGCTGCGCATGATCGCCGACCTGCCCATTCCCGATACCCATGACTTGACCCTCACCACCGATGATCAACGCCCGCTGACCGGCCGCCTGGCGTGGATGGCCCAGCAGGATCAGTTGCTGCCCTGGCGCAAGGTCATCGACAACGTCCTGCTCGGTCCCGCGCTGCGTGGCCGCCCCACGGTGGCACAACGTCAGCACGCGATGACCCTGCTCAACGACGTCGGCCTCAGCGACAAAGCCGAGCAGTGGCCCAAGACGTTATCCGGCGGAGAGCGTCAACGCGTCGCGCTGGCACGGACACTCTTCGAGGAGGCGCCGGTGGTATTGATGGACGAGCCTTTTTCCGCCGTCGACGCTATCACCCGCCTGGAATTGCATGAACTCGCCGCACGCCTGCTGGCCGGGCGTACAGTGCTATTGGTGACGCACGATCCACTCGAAGCCCTGCGCCTGAGCGATCGAATCCTGATACTCGGTAATCAACCGGCGTCTTTGAGCGACTTCGATGTGCCCGGCGGACAACGTCCTCGCGCCCTCGACGCACCCGATATACAGCGCATGCAATCGCAGTTGGTGGCGCATCTTCACTCCGCCCCTCATACCAACACCAACGAGAGCGTTGCATGAGCGTATTCAAGCGTCTCTGGCCCGCTCTATTGGGAATCATCACCTTACTCGGGCTTTGGCAGGTGCTCGTCGTCGTCACCGGCGTACCCGGCTACGTGCTACCCTCGCCGCTTGCCGTCATGCAAGCGTTCACGGCGCACCAGCAACTGCTGTGGCATCATGCCGGTATCACGGTGATCGAGATTGTCGCGGGGCTGCTCATCGGGTGCATCAGCGGGCTAGGTACCGCGCTAGCCCTGGCGCGCTTTCACGGATTGCGGCGTACCCTGCTGCCGATACTGCTGATCAGCCAAGCCGTGCCCTTGTTCGCCCTCGCGCCTATTCTCATGCTATGGCTAGGTTATGGGATGACCGCGAAAATCGTCATGGCCACGTTGATCATTTACTTCCCGGTCGCCTCGACATGCTACGACGGCCTGCGCCAGACGCCCCAAGGATGGCTGGACCTGGCCCAGACACTGGGAGCCAACCGTCAACGCCGACTGTTGCGCATCCAACTGCCCGCCGCCTTACCGGCGCTGGCATCGGGCATGCGCATGGCCGCCAGTGCCGCCCCCATCGGTGCTGTGATCGGCGAATGGGTTGGCTCCAGTCAAGGCCTGGGTTATTTGATGCTCGATGCCAACGCACGCATGCAGGTCGATCTGATGTTTGCCGCCCTAATGATTCTCGTCACCTTCGGAGTCGCGCTCTACTTCACCACCGACGCCGTGATGCGACGCCTCATGCCATGGCACGAAGATCGCACCGGCGCTACTAGCTGAAAATCACCCGGGGCAGCTTCCGCCATCGCGTGGCAACGCCCCATACGCCGCCTTACACGGCGATAACGATAATGCCCGCCACGCTTCAACGGGCGGGGATCCGCAGGAGAACATCACATGCTACGTTTGACTCGACGCCTCATGGGAGCTTGCCTTGCGCTGATATTGATCGCTCCCGGCCCGGCTTGGGCTGCAGACGACGACACCACGGAGACGACATCCCTGAAGGTCATGCTCGACTGGTACACCAACCCGTCGCATGCTCCCCTGGTCATCGCCCAGCAACGCGGCTTCTTCAAGCGCCACGGGCTCGACGTGAAACTGGTCTCGCCCGCCGATCCCAGCGTCCCTCCCAAGCTGGTCGCCGCCGGCAAGGTCGACCTGGCCATCAGCTATCAGCCTCAGTTGCACCTGCAAGTCGACCAGGGCTTGCCGCTGGTGCGCGTGGGCACTCTGATCGCAACGCCGCTCAACATCACGCTGGTGCGTGCCGACAGCGATATAGAGAGCATGGAAGACCTGGCCGGCAAAAGCATCGGCTATTCGGTAGGCGGCGTCGAGGAAGTGCTGCTCAATACCACGCTCGAGCACAATGGCGTGGCGCCGGATGATGTCGAGATGGTCAACGTCAACTTTGCGTTGACACCGGCGCTGATCGGCGAAAAAGTCGATGCCGTTACCGGTGCATTTCGCAACTTCGAACTGGCACAGATGGCGCAGGAAGGCGTCAAGGGCCGCGCCTTCTATATCGAGGAAGAAGGCGTGCCCACCTACGATGAACTGATTTTCATCGCCAATCGCGACACCCTGGATGAGCATCGCGATGCCTATACCCGTTTCATGGCTGCCATCGAGGAAGCCACGGCGTGGATCATCAATCACCCTGATGAGGGCTGGGAAGCCTTCAAGGCCTCTGATCCAGCACTGGACACACCGGTCAACAAGAAAGCCTGGTACAACACCATTCCACGCTTCGCCTTGCGGCCCGCAGCCCTCGATGGGCGTCGCTACGAGGCCTTCGAGTCGTTTCTGCTCGAGCGCGGCGAGATCAAGGCCAAGAGCCCGCTATCACGCCTCGCCGTCGATCTCAGCCAGCCTTGACCCCGAGCGCGCCGACCATGCGAGAAACGTTTCCGCGCATGGTCGGCGCGTCATTTCATGTCGCTATAAAACGTGCCAAGGCTTGCTGAAACGCCTCGGGCTGCTCGGCATGCAGCCAATGCCCAGCACCGGGAATGGTCTCGATACAGGCCTCGGGCAACACCGCCTCGACCGCCGGCAAGACGTCGTCGCTCACGTAGTCGGAACGCCCGCCCCGCAGCACGAGCGTCGGTCCTGTATAGGCACCTTCCCCGTCCGGCACCGCGACGATATGGGCGTAATCTTCCTCAATCTCGTCGAGTCCCACGCGCCATATCAGCGTGGCATTCTCACCACGAGTCAGATTGGTCGCCAGGAACTGACGCGTCGCCTGCGTCTCGACGAATTCCGTCATGATCCGGTCGGCTTCCTTGCGGTCCGAAGGCGGCTGCCGTTCGACCGCACGCATGGCCTGGAAGATCGCCTCGTGTCCGTGCTCGTAAGCAATCGGCGCGATGTCGGCGACGATCAAGCGTGCCACACGCTCAGGCGCTTGACGCGCCAACGTGATGGCGACCTTGCCTCCCATCGAGTGACCTAGAAGATCGCAGCTATCAATCGCCAGACGATCCAGCAAGGCCTCGACGTCCGCTGCCTGGACGGCATAGCTCATGCCTGCCTGGTGAGGAGATTTGCCGTGGTTGCGCAGATCGACGGCGATCACACGGCGGCTTTCTTGCCAGCGCTTGATATGCGAGCGCCAATTGTCAGCGCTTCCGAACAAGCCATGCAACACCACCAGCGGACGCCCGGCGCCGCCAGTATCGACATGATGTAATTCCACAATATGCCTCGTCAGCCATTCAAGTCATGCCGGCATGATATCAGAGGCGTTTCAGGCATTGCGCCCTGACACCTGTTCGGAGGCATCGGCGACATGCGCCAGGCGACGCGTCAACGCCCCCAGCAGTACGCCATACAACGGCAGGAAGAAGGCCAGGCTGACGCTCAACTTGATGGCATAATCTACCCAGGCGATTTCAATCCAGTGCGCGCTCATGAACGCATTGGGCCCATTCCAGAAGGCGATGGCAAAAAACGCAAAGGTATCGGCCAGGTTACCCAATAGCGTCGAAAACGCCGGAGCCACCCACCAGGCGCGCAACCGTCGCATCCGATCGAAGACGTAAATGTCCAGCAATTGTCCCAGCACATAGGCCATGAAACTCGCCAGGGCGATTCGCCCCACGAACAGGCTCCAGCCACCCAGCGACGCAACGCCTTGGAAGGCACCGTCCTGAAACAGCACCGACACCACATAGGAAACCAGCAAGGCAGGCAGCATGACCCGCGCGATGGTCGTGCGCGCCCGACGTTTCCCGAACAGCCGCACGGTCAGGTCCGTAGCAAGAAAGATGAACGGAAAGCTGAATGCTCCCCAAGTAGTGTGTACGCCAAACATCGAGAACGGCAATTGCACCAGATAATTGCTGGTCGCGATGACGATGATGTGGAAACTCACGAGCCAACCCATCAAGCGGCGCGCCTGGCGAGAATCGAGGGCAAACATGCAGCACCTTTTTAGTTGCCGAAAGAGGCCGAGGGGTAAGGGAACCCTCAAGGCAGGACGGCGCGAAGGACGCCGAGCGAAAGCGGCGGGATTGTAAAGGATTTCACCGATGCCGGCCAGCGAGACGCCTCATCTGCCCTCGGCATGGGAGTACGCGTGTATCGCCAAGTGCCAAGGACGAAAAGGAACTATCGTCATTACTTCAATGCCTTACAATACAACAAGTGCCGTAGCAATGCCCCGTCCCACGGCCTGCCGATAACGCTGCAATCCCAAGCGCTGAAATACCGTTGAAGGCTACCTTGGACAGGGCTGGCGAAGTTATTGAATATTCACTAAATCAAGAATGAGTAACAGGGAATGACTGGTTGTCCCATGGGTGAAAGGACACACCCGACATAGACAGTCATTCGACACGCAAGCATCCCTTTGCCGTGGGGCGCTTATCCCTCGCCCTTCGGCAATCCATCGCCAATCCCAATGTAGGAGAGACAATATGCGTCCGCTCCAGCCTGCCTCCACCCTGATCGACGCCGGTTACGGCGCTATCGACAAAGGCACGACGCTACTCAAGGCCATGGCCAACGAAAACCGCCTGCGCATCCTGTGCCTGCTCGACAACGCAGAGCTTTCGGTGACCGAGCTGAATCGCAAGCTCAATCTCAGTCAGTCGGCGCTCTCGCAGCACCTGGCCATCCTGCGCCGTGAGAACCTGGTGGTCACACGCCGTGCCTCGCAGACCATCTACTATTCACTGGCGGGCGACGAGGCCCGCACCGTGATCGACTCGCTGGTCGCGCTCTACGCCAAACCCCGCTAAACCGGCCCTGGCAGCGGCTCAACGCCGCTGCCAACTGCTGGCTTCCAAGCGTTCCATGACGCGATCCCCAAGACGCTCGATCCCCATCGAGGCCCCCACGCCGACACGCTGCAACAGTGAATGGCGCGGCTCTAGCGTCACATGCAGGATCCGCGCTGCCTGCATGCGTGCCGCAAGATAACCGTCGCTGGTGGCGATCTCATCGATCAAGCCATCCTCGAGGGCCTGACGGCCATACCAGATTTCGCCGGTCGCCACCTTGTCGACTTCCAGCGTCGGACGCCGCTCGCCGACGTAGCGCTTGAAGAGATCATGGGTTTCCTGCAAATCGTCGAGAAACTTGGCGCGCCCCTCATCAGTATTTTCCCCGAGCATGGTCAAGGTCCGCTTGTAACGCCCCGCCGTGAGCAGTTCGACATCGATATCGTGCTTCTTGAGCAGGCGATGCACGTTGGGCATCTGCGCGACCACGCCGATCGACCCGAGGACAGCGAATGGCGCCGCGATCAAACGATCCGCGCAGCAAGCCATCATGTACCCCCCACTGGCGGCGACCTTATCGACGCACACGGTAAGATGCGCTCCGGCATCGCGCAGCCGGTCGAGCTGCGCAGCGGCAAGTCCGTAGGCGTGAACCAGGCCGCCCCCCGAGGTGAGACGCACGACCACTTCATCCTCGGCCTGCAGTTCGTCCAGCAAGAGCGAGACCTGCTCTGCAAGTTGCGGAGTGCGTGATGCCTTGAGATCGCCATCGAAGTCGAGCACCCACACCCGCGATGACACTTCGTCAGATGCGTCACCCTTTCCCTTGCGACGTGCCTTTTCCTGCTTGCGCAACGCCTTTTGTGCGTGACGCCGCCGTGCGGGCGACATCCCGGCCAGGCGTAACGATTCACCCCGCCGCCGCTGGCGCTCATTCAATGTCACCACGCGTAGGCGATGATCATCGCCTTGCCCACTGGCGCGTTGCTTGAGGGACACCACCAGCACGATCAGTACGCCCAGGGCGATTACCAGTGTCGCCAACTTGGCGGCGAACAAAGCGTATTCCGCTATCCATTCAATCACGTCGCTACCTCATGCTTGGATGACAATCAATGCAGCTCTTGTATGAAACATTTGTTTGAAATAGGCTGAAACTTCCATCAACACCATAGAGTGACCGATCATGGCCGACGCCAGCACCGTCATCGAAAAACTTCAGTCGCGCTTCGATCCTGCCGCCGCCCGAGGCATGAATGATATCTTCCAGTTCCACATCAGCGATGCCGATGACTATTACCTGCATGTTCAGGACGGCACCCTGGACGTTCAGCAAGGCGAACACGACGACCCTTCCGTCAGCCTGACCACCGACACCGAGACCCTGAAGGGCGTGATGAGCGGTGAAGTCAGCGGCATGCAAGCCTTCATGAGCGGCAAGCTGAAAGCCGCCGGCAATGTCATGCTGGCCAGCAAGCTCACCAGCCTGTTCCCCAGCAGCTAATTCTTTCCTTGCTTATTTCCACGCCATGACATCTCTCAGCGCATCGCCACTGCACTGAGGTGCGTTTCGATCAACTGACGCGAGATCGAGTGGCTGGGGGGCAATTCCGGCAAATGGCGTGGTGTGAACCAGGCAGCATCTGCGATCTCTACGCCATCGATACGGATGCGTCGGCTGGCCGCTTCGGCGAAGAACCCCAGCATCAGCGAATGCGGAAACGGCCATGATTGGCTGCGGAAGAAACTGACCCGCCCGATCTCGATCCCGACTTCCTCGTGAACTTCACGTCGCACCGCACTCTCGGCGGTTTCCCCCGGCTCGATGAACCCCGCCAAGGTGGAATAACGCCGCGCAGGGAAACGCGCGTTGCGCGCCAGCAACAGATCCCGTCCATGGGTAACCAGCGTAATGATGCACGGCGAGATGCGTGGATAGCTGCGATGACCGCACGCTTTGCACTGCATGGCAAACTCGTGCGAAAGACGCTGCATCGGCGTTCCGCAGCGTCCACAAAAACGATGATCGCGCGCCCAGGCAAAGACTTGCAGCGCCGTCGCCAGCAGATCGCCCTGTGCGGCGGGTAATCGCGCCAACCAATCACGCGCCGCAGGCCAGCTCGACTCGCCAGCCTCGTGCACCATCGCCACCGGCAAGCCTTGCCACATCCCCAGCGGCATGGCCTGTTCGGGCCAGGCAGCCGGGGATTGCAAAATACCCGTCTCTTCACCAGGGGCGATACCCGCTTCGCCGAAACGAATCCAATACCCCCAGCGCGGCGTCTGCGCACCGGGCAGTTCTCTCACGAATGCCGGAGTCGAAGTGGTCGTCATGCGGGCCCCTGAGACGTGTCGTCCAACGTGTCCCAATGACACTCACCCGCCGCCTGGCGAATGCTATCGAGCTTGGCCCGGTGCGCACTCAATTCCGTCTCGCTGGGTCGTGTCACCGCCAGCGTTACCCCTTCTCGGGCCACACGCCGAATACCACTAACGCTATTCGCACCCTCCGCGTCGCCGCCAGCGGCACCTTCGACACCGGCAAGTGAAAGCGCCGTCTGCCCCCCGGTCATTGCCAGATAGACATCGGAGAGAATCTCGGCGTCCAGCAAGGCCCCGTGGAGCACCCGACGACCGTTATCGATGGCGTAACGCTTGCACAACGCGTCCAGATTATTGCGCTGTCCAGGATGCAGCTTACGCGCCATGGCCAAGGTATCGAGCACACCGCAATGATCCGCGACCGGACCCAGCCGTGGCCCACTCCGCTTGTTCTGCAGCAGGCCGAACTCATGGTCGATGAAGCCGACGTCGAACGCCGCGTTGTGGATCACCAGTTCGGCGCCGTAAATGTATTCCCAGAAGGCATCGGCAACATCCGCGAACACCGGCTCATCGGCGACGCGTTCATTGGTGATGCCGTGTATTTCCATGGCCTCGGCATCGATATCGCGTTCGGGATTGATGTATTGATGGAAGTTATTGCCGGTCAGCCGGCGATTGACGACCTCCACCGCCCCAATTTCGATCAGGCGATGCCCATCCTTGGGGTCGATGCCGGTCGTTTCGGTATCCAGTACGATCTGACGCATTGCTTACTTTTCTCCTGCCATGGCCCGCCGCTGAGCCGCCTGGACATCGTCGGTGGCGGCATTGGCGAGCGTATCGGCCAGTTCGTTACCTTCGTGGCCGCTATGTCCTTTTACCCAGTGCCATTCGATACGATGGCGCTGAGCCTCCTCGAGTAGTTCACGCCACAACTCGGCGTTCTTGACCGGCTTCTTGGCGGCGGTCTTCCAGCCACGCTTGATCCAGCCATGGACCCATTCGGTGATGCCTTTACGCAGATACTCGGAATCGGTCCATAGCGCCACCTCACAAGGACGCGTCAAGATACGCAGCGCCCGAATGGCGGCCGTCAGCTCCATGCGATTGTTGGTGGTCTCGGCTTCGCCGCCATTGAGGGTTTTCTCATGCTGGCTGTAACGCAGCACTGCGCCCCAACCGCCGGGCCCGGGGTTACCGCGACAGGCGCCGTCGGTATAAATAGTCACATGGGGCATATCGCCCACGGGGGGAGTATCAGTCAACCTCGGCCATCCTATCGTCGTGGGCGTGCGTGGCATGACCCGAGCGCCCGCGGTGATCGCGATGAAGCGCGGCGGGGCCGAGCCAGTTGTCCGCCATCGAATCGCGGCGCAGTAAGGTGCGCACCGGTTGTATAGGGATCTGCTTACGCCGGGCCACGATCAGATAACATCCCCCAAATGGGAGATTATAGCGACGCCCCAGCGTTTCGAGCCCCAAGTTGTGAATATGCCCGCCAGGCAGGCGAAAGCCGCAGTAGTCTACGCGGTCGATCTCGAAATCGACAAACGCCAGCCACTCCCGCAACCGGCCACTGCGCCGCCAGCGACCCTTGCAGGGCCAACGACGCCGATTGGCAGGGGACAAATGCCCCAGGACATCAGCACCAAAGGGATTCCAGCCCATCATGACCAGCAAGCCATCATCCCGCGTGACCCGTGCCGCCTCATGCACCAGATGATGCGCGTTGGGCATTACCTCCAGCAGATGATGCACCAGCACGAGATCGAGGCTTTCATCGGGAAGCGGCAAGGCGCTGGGATCGCATATCAAGGAGGCATCATCCTGAGCCAAGGCGCGCGTCGGCGCCCAGCTCATCGCATGACGAATGGGGCACATATCGGTCAGCCGCGAAGCCATACCGAGCTGCAGGCTGTGAGATCCGAAGTGCGACTCGCAGAGTGGCCCCAGGCACGCACGCTGTGCCTGCCATAATGCAACGCCCTCTTCGGAGCCCCAGAAGCGGCGCCCTTCACAGATAGCCTGCGCCAACGTCATTGTCATATGCGAATTTGACACGACGGCCCATTCCCCCCAAGGTTGTCGCATTTTACGCTGCCGTGCGTCATCGTGCATGGCGCGACGAGAGGCGTGTTTCCGACGTTTGCCGAGGTCTAGCGTACTATGTTGACCGTGATTCCAATTCCTGCGTTCCAAGACAACTATATCTGGCTGCTCCGTCAGGATGCCAGCGATAAGGTAGCGATCGTCGATCCCGGCGACGCGCAACCCGTCATCGAATACCTTGAGCGTGAAAACCTGAACCTGGTAGCGATTTTGGTCACCCACCATCATCACGATCACACAGGCGGCATCGACACGTTGGTCAAACGCTACGGACCACGCGTAATAGGCCCCGACAACTCGGCCATCCCCGCCGTTGAAGAAGTCGTTGGCGACGGCGACGACTTCCGCGTGCAAGGCCGGCGCTTCGAAGTCTTCGCGGTCCCCGGTCATACACTCGACCACGTCGCGTTATATGCCCCCGGAACGCCGGGGCTGCTGTTCTGCGGCGATGTGATGTTCTCGGCCGGTTGCGGGCGCTTGTTCGAAGGCTCGCCGGCACAAATGCAGCGCTCACTCGAGCGCCTCGCGGCATTGCCCGACGACACCATGGTATTCGCGGGTCACGAATATACGCTGGCTAATCTGCGCTTCGCCCAAGCTGCCGAGCCCGACAACCCTACGCGGGACACCTACCTCGAGGAGTGCGAAAAAGCACGCCAGCTGGAGCGCCCCACGTTACCCACCAACATCGGTGTCGAGCGCCAGATCAACCCCTTCTTGCGCATCGACCAACCCGGCCTGCTCAGCGCAGTGGCCGAACAAGGTAACGCCGACGACGCCAGCAGCACCTTCGCCACCTTGCGCGAATGGAAAAACCGTTTCTAGCAACACCATGTCAAGCTGACGTCATAGCCCTCGAGAGGTTCGCTTCCCATGCACGTTCGATCGACCCGCCGCCAAGCCCTGAGCTTGGCGGGAGGTCTTTTTCTGATCACCTTGTCGCTACCCGCACTTGCGGCCAGCGACTCACCGACCGGCGGCGACACGACTGCATCGGCGTACCAAGGGACCTTCTGGCACGCACTGGAGCTTCAAAGCGCCGTGCAAGCCGATGCCTGGACGCGCCTTAAAAGCGGCTTCGGACTGTCCCACGATATCGATAATCCGCGCGTCAAGGAATGGCTCGACTACTTTTCCGAGCATCCCGAGTACGTCTCGGCCGTGGCCCAGAATGCGCGCCCCTGGCTACGCTGGGTCACCCGTCAGCTCGAAGCGCGCGACATGCCCACCGAACTGGCGCTCCTGCCGTTTATCGAAAGCGCTTACGACCCCACTGCCTCTCATCCCGGCGGCGCCTCAGGACTATGGCAGTTCATGCCGGGCACTGGCGAGGCCATGGGCCTGACCGACACATGGTGGTATGACGGGCGTCGCGATGTCATCGCCTCGACAACCGCCGCTCTCGACTATCTGCAAACACTCGCCGACCAATGGTATGAGGGCAATCTCGAGCTTGCCCTGGCCGCTTACAATGCGGGCGCGGGCACGGTCAATCGCGCCCGTGAGCGTGCCGCCGCTCAAGGCCAGCCTATCGATTACTGGCACCTCTCGCTGCCCGATCAAACCATGGATTATGTGCCCAAACTATTGGCGTTGGCCGCAGTGGTATCCGATCCGCAGCGCTACGCGATCAGCCTGCCCGATATTCCCGATCGCCCGGCCATCGCACAGGTAAAAACCCAAGGCCAACTCGCGTTGACCGATGCCGCGCAACTTGCCGGCGTTAGCGAACAACGCCTGCGCGAACTCAACCCGGCCTTTCGACGCGAAGCGACACGCCCCAGTCAAAACGCGAAGCTGGTGATTCCCGCCGACAGCCGACAGCGCTTTCTCGCCAAGCTCGAAACGATGCCTGCCGAGAAGCGTCAGGCCAAAGCGCATTATGTAGTCAAACGCGGCGATACACTCTCCGGCATCGCCGCACGTCATGACATTCCCATCAGCGTATTGCGTCAGCAGAATGCGCTCAGTGGCGATACGTTGCGCATCGGGCAATCGCTGGTGGTGCCGTCCACCGGCCATTCCCCCAACCTGGCCAGTCGCGACGCCACGCGCGAAGTCAGAGTCAAACCAGGGGACAGCTTGTCGCGTATCGCGGCGCGTCATGGCGTCAGCGTCGGCGATCTGGCACGCTGGAACCAGCTCGATAGAGGCGATTATCTGCAACCCGGGCAACGCCTGACCTTGCGCCAGGCTTCTCGCTGAGCGCATTGAGCGATACCTCTACTCAACGCGACACCGCTGGGGTAGGCTAGCAAACGGGCCGGTGTTTCACCGGCCCGTTCGCATCTTGCTTCAAGGAACCGGTTGATGCCCTCGTTCGTTATCACCTTGCTGTTGGGTTCTTGCCTATGGGCGACCAGCCTCGCGGCACTGGCCGTACCGGCCGCAGACGTGCCAACCGTCACGGGGATTTCGCTCTACGATGCGCCCGCCCTGCCCGATGACTTCTCGCACTTGCCCTACACCAATCCGGATGCCCCCAAGGGCGGTGAATTACGGCAAGCCGCACAAGGCAGCTTCGATTCGACCAACGCCTTCATCATTCAGGGCAATCCGGCCGAGGGCCTGAATCACGTCTACGATACCTTGATGGAATCCAGCGCCGATGAGCCCTTCACCATGTATGGGTTACTGGCAGGCGGTATCCGCCTCGACCCCGACCGCCACTGGATGGAAATCGACTTGCGCCCGGAAGCACGCTTCCACGACGGCCATCCTGTAACGGCGGAAGATGTCGTATTCAGCTTTCGCCTGCTGCGCGACGAGGGGCAGCCGTTCTATCGCGCCTACTACGCCGATGTCGACAAGATCGAAGCGCTGAATGACGACACCGTGCGCTTCGAATTCAGCGACAACAATTCGCGCGAGTTGCCATTGATCCTCGGCCAGCTTCCGGTGCTGCCCAAGCACTACTGGGCGTCGCGGGACTTTGCCACGCCGACATTAAACAAGCCACTGGGATCCGGCCCTTATGAAGTCGAGAGCCTTTCGCCGGGACGCCGCATCGTCTATCGCCGTGTCGAGGATTACTGGGGGCGCGACCTGCCCATCAATCGCGGCCGGCACAATATCGACCGCCTGATCTACGACTACTACCGAGATCAAACCGTGGCGCTGGAGGCCTTCAAGGCCGGCAATCTCGATCTGCGCCGCGAAAGTAGTGCCAAGAACTGGGCCACTGCTTACGATACCCCCGCGCGCGAAGAAGGCTACATCAAGCGCATGGTCGTCCCCGACGCGCAGCCCGCCGGCATGCAGGCCTTCGTCATGAACCTGCGGCGCGAGAAATTCCAGGACCGCCGCGTTCGCGAGGCGTTGACTCTGGCCACCGACTTCGACTGGCTCAACACGCATCTCTTCTACGGCGCTTACGAGGAGACCGATAGCTACTTCGAGAGCTCCGAGATGGAAGCCAGTAGCCTGCCCAGCGACGCCGAACGCGAGCTGCTCACGCCCTACCGGGACCGCCTGCCGCAGGACGTCTTCGATACGCCCTTGCCCGCTCCCCGGCCCGAGACGCTACGACAGCGCCTGAAAAAGGCACTGGGACTGTTGCGCGACGCCGGCTATGAGGTCCATGATGGCATTCTGATCAACAACGAGACCCAGCAGCCGCTGCGTCTCGAATTCCTGCTCTACGACACCCAGTTCGAACGCGTCACCCTGCCGTTGATTCACAACCTCGAGCGCCTCGGCATCGAGGCCAGCCTGCGCGTGGTCGACGTCAATCAGTTCCTGACGCGCCAGCGCAACTTCGATTTCGACCTGATCCTCGGCAGCTTCCCGCAGTCCGCCAACCCAGGTAACGAACAGCGCGAATTCTGGACCAGCGACTACGCCGACGCACCCCGCAGCCGCAACTTGATCGGCTTACAGAACCCCGCCATCGACGGTCTGGTCGACAGCCTGATCCGCGCCGACAGCCGGCAGGCACTGGACACTGCCGCACACGCCCTCGACCGCGTCCTGCGCTGGGGTTTTTACGTCATTCCCCAATGGCACCTCGATGGCACTCGCGTGGCGCTATGGGACAAGTTCGGCTACCCCCAGCCATTCCCCGAATACACCTTCGATCTATCGAGCTGGTGGGTCGACCCACAGCGCGCGTCGCGGATAGAACAACGTCAGCGTGGTGAACGCTAAGGACCGCATCGTGGCTAACTACATTCTACGCCGCCTGTTACTGATGATCCCCACCCTGTTGGGCATCTTGCTGCTCAACTTCATTATCGTGCAGGTGGCACCGGGCGGCCCTATCGACCAGATGCTGGCCCGCTTCGAAGGCATGGACAGCAACGCCAGCACGCGCCTGGAAGGCGGCGGCGAGACCTCCAACGGTGATACCCGCAACGCGCGCGGCATCGACCCACGCCTCCAAGCGGCATTGGAAAAGCAATTCGGCTTCGATGAGCCCCCCGTAGAGCGATTCTTCGGCATGCTGGCCGATTACGCCACCTTCGATCTCGGCGATAGCTTCTTTCGCGGGCGGCCAGTGACCGACCTGATCGTCGAACGCCTGCCCGTTTCGATCTCGCTGGGACTCTGGACGACGCTGCTGGTGTATTCGATCTCGATACCGCTCGGCATACGCAAGGCCCTACGCCATGGCTCGCGCTTCGATGTCTGGACCTCGGGACTGATCATCGTGGGATACGCCGTGCCGGGGTTCTTGTTCGCCATCTTCCTGATCGTGGTGTTCGCCGGCGGCAGCTACCTGGACTGGTTCCCGCTGCGCGGGCTGACCTCACCCGACTTCGGCGATCTTTCCTGGTGGGGCAAGATCCAGGATTACTTCTGGCACATCACGCTGCCCGTACTGGCCTCGGCCATCGGCAGCTTCGCCACGCTCACCATGCTGACCAAGAACAGCTTCCTCGATGAAATCCATAAACAATACGTGCTCACCGCACGTGCCAAAGGCGCCGGCGAAGGCCGCGTGCTCTACGGGCACGTATTCCGCAATGCCATGCTGATCATCATCGCGGGACTCCCCTCGGCACTGGTGGGCATCTTCTTCACCGGATCGCTGCTGATCGAGGTCATCTTCTCGCTCGACGGCCTCGGGCTGCTCGGCTTCGAGGCCGTGATGCAGCGCGATTACCCGGTCATCTTCGGCACTTTGTATCTCTACACTTTGATCGGCTTGGTGCTCAAGCTGATCTCCGATCTCACCTATGTGTGGGTCGACCCGCGCATCGACTTCGCGACACGGGGGGCATGATGACACTTCGCATGCGCGCACGGCCGTCTCCCATCGCCCGCCGCCGCTGGCAGGTCTTTCGCGGCAACGGACGCGCCTGGTGGTCGCTGTGGGCCTTCGCTCTGCTGTTGATCGTCAGCCTGGGCGCCGAGTTGATCGCCAACGACAAGCCCATCGTCATGCACTACCAAGGCCAGTGGTACGCCCCGGTGGTATTCGATTATCCCGACACCGAGTTCGGCGGCTTCCTCCCCACCACGGCCGACTATCGCGATCCCACCGTGCGGGAAAACATCGCCGCGCAGGGCTGGATGCTATGGCCGGCCGTGCCCTTCTCCTACGACACGCTGGACCGCGAGCTGACCGGGCCCGCCCCCTCGCCGCCCTCGCCACGCCACTGGCTGGGAACCGACGATCATGGCCGCGACGTCTTCGCCCGGGTGCTCTACGGCTTTCGTCTGTCGGTAGTCTTCGCCGTGGTCCTGACGCTGGGCTCCATGGCGCTGGGCGTCCTATTCGGCGGTGTACAGGGCTATTTCGGTGGCAAGGTCGATTTGATCGGCCAACGCATCATCGAGATCTGGTCGGGTATGCCGGTGCTGTTCCTGCTGATCATCCTCGCCAGCCTGGTGCAGCCCAACCTGTGGTGGTTGCTGGGCATCATGCTGCTGTTTTCCTGGCTGGGGCTGGTCGACATCGTGCGTGCCGAATTCCTGCGCGCACGCAACCTCGAGTACGTACGCGCGGCGCGCGCCTTGGGACTGCCATCGCGCCTGATCATGTGGCGCCATGTGCTGCCCAACGCCATGGTCGCCACTCTGACTTTCATCCCGTTTCTGTTCACCGGCGCGATCACCACCCTCACCGCGCTGGATTTCCTGGGCTTCGGCCTACCACCAGGCTCGCCCTCGCTGGGCGAACTCGTCGCCCAGGGCAAGAACAACCTGCAGGCCCCCTGGCTCGGCATTACGGCCTTCCTGAGCCTCGGGATCATGCTGTCGCTACTGGTCTTTATCGGCGAAGGACTGCGTGACGCCTTCGACCCGCGCCACGTGCCCAGCAGCACCCCGTCGACCTCCGCCGATACCGACGATCTACCCGGGAGAACCGCGCATGGCCAATGACGACGTCGTATTCGAACTCGATGCGCTGAGCATCGCCTTCGGCGACATGCGTGTCGTCGAGGACCTGTCACTCACCATCCGCCGTGGCGAAACCACGGCGTTGGTCGGCGAATCGGGCTCCGGCAAGTCGGTCTCCGCCCTAGGCGCCCTCGATCTGCTGCCGCCCGGCGCGCGAGTCGAAGGCGGACGCCGGCTCTGCGGAGAGTCTCTCGAAGGGCTATCACCGCGTCGCTGGAATACGCTGCGCGGCGGTCAAGTCGGCTTCGTATTCCAGGAGCCCACGACCTCGCTCAACCCCTTGCACCCGGTCGGCAAGCAGCTCAGCGAAACCCTACGTCTGCATCAAGGCTTGCGCGGCCGTGCCGCCCGTCAGCGCGCTCGGGAATTGCTGATGGAAGTACAGTTGCCACGCCCTGACGAACTCCTCGAGGCGCACCCCCATCAGCTCTCGGGCGGGCAACGTCAGCGCGTGGTGATCGCCATGGCCATCGCCAACAAGCCGCGACTGCTCATTGCCGACGAGCCGACCACGGCGCTCGATGTCACTGTTCAACAGGAAATCCTGGCCTTGCTGGCGTGGCTACGCGACGCCAATGGCATGGCCATGCTGTTCATCACCCACGACCTCAATCTGGTACGCCAGCATGCCGACAGCGTGCATGTCATGCAGCACGGACGACTCGTCGAAAGTGGCAGCATTACACGCGTCTTCGATACCCCCCGCGCGGCCTATACCCAACACCTGCTTGCCGCCAATCCCGATGGCCATGCCGCGCCGTTGCCGGAGACCCGCACGATGCTGCTCGAGGCACGCCGCCTCAGCGTCTCTTTCGCGCGGAGCAGATCCTGGTTCGGGCGCCGTCCCGCCCCCTTCGTGGCCGTCCAGCCGCTGGATATCACCCTGGCACGCGGCGAGACTCTGGGCCTGGTCGGCGAATCGGGCTCTGGCAAGACCACGCTGGCGCTGGCGCTTCTACGCCTGACCGCCGCCGACGGCGAGATCGTCTTCGATGGCGAACGCCTGGATAAGTTGCGTGGCAACGCACTACGCCGCCGTCGGCGGCGCTTTCAAGTCGTCTTCCAGGATCCTTACGGCTCGCTCTCGCCGCGTATGCCCGTCATGGATATCGTCAGCGAAGGGCTGCGTTTTCATCACCCGGCACTCAGCGACGCAGAGATCCAGCAACGTGTTGCCACCACCCTCGAAGAAGTCGGTCTGCCGGCGAATTGCGCGGCACGCTATCCGCACGAGTTCTCCGGAGGCCAACGCCAGCGTATCGCCGTGGCACGCGCCATCATTCTCGAGCCCGATCTACTCGTGCTCGACGAGCCGACCTCTGCACTCGACCGCAGCGTGCAGAAACAGCTCATCGGTTTGCTGCGCGGGCTTCAAGCGAGACGCGGGCTGAGTTACCTATTCATCAGCCATGATCTCGCCGTCGTACGCGCCATGGCGCACCGCATCGTGGTGCTTAAAGACGGCGAGATCGTCGAGCAAGGCGACTGTGAAGCGTTACTCAAGCAACCTCAAGAAGCGTATACCAAGCGTCTTCTCGAGGCCTCTGGATTGAAATTCGGCACCTGACGGACTTTTTTGTACGCCATGGCCGGGTTGTCAGGTTAAGGAGCTATAAGCGCGGGGATAAGATAACGGTATAAACTAGATGGATGCGACTTCCGCTTCGCTAAGCTCTCGCCACTCGCCTGGCGCTAGCGCTGAGTCGAGGACGATATCGCCGATCCGTTCACGATGCAGTGCCACGACCTCGTTACCCAGCGCCGCGAACATGCGCTTGATCTGGTGGTAGCGGCCTTCCTGGATGATCAGACGCGCCTGAACCACCTCATCTTCGTCCGGCGTCGGCAAACGTTCGAGGCGCGCGGGCAACGTCGGCTTATCTTCCTTTTCCAGCATTAGCCCCGCTGCCAGGAGATCTTCCGCCCCTTCCATCAGCGGTTGAGCCAGCGTCACGAGATAATGCTTGTCGCAACGTCGCTTGGGGGATGTCAGTCGATGCGACCATTGCCCATCCTCGGTGATCAACACAAGCCCTGTAGTATCGACATCCAAGCGTCCTGCGATGTGCAAGCGACTACGCTTAGTGACATCCAGCAACTCGATCAACGAGGGATAACACCCCGGCCGTGTCGTGCACTCATAGCCCGTGGGCTTATTGAGCATCAGATAGCGCACGCCGACCAGAGCCAAGGGCTCCCCCATCCAGCGTACGTCCTGTTCGTCACCGAGTTTGAAGGCGGCATTTTTGATCACATCACCATCCACCTCGACCTCGCCGCGGTGCAGGGCTTTCTTGGCTAGCGAGCGCGTCAGCTCGGTACTTTCACTTAAAAAACGGTCGAGACGCATGCAGTCAATTCACTCCTCGACCTGGAAGCGATCGGCGTCCATCCAGGCCGGAAATTTGTCACGGAACGTACTCAGCGCCTGACGATCCAGGAAGCCGGTACGCATGAAAGGCGCGTCGCGCGGCTCGTCGATCAAGGGCTCGCCCTTGAAGTCGACAAGCATCGAGTCACCCGCATACGCCAGCCCCTTGGCATCTTCTCCTACGCGATTGACGCCGATTACATAGCAGAGATTCTCGACGGCACGCGCCTGTAGCAGGGTCCGCCAAGGCTGACGACGGGGCGCGGGCCAGTTGGCAACGCACAGCAGCGCATCATACTCGAAATGCTCGCCCGGCGCGGGCTGCTGGCGCAGCCATACGGGAAATCGCAGGTCATAGCAGACACTCAACAGAATGCGAAAGCCCTTGAGCTCGACGATGACGCGCTCGCTGCCCATGCCATAGCGCTCGTGCTCGCCGGCCATGCGGAACAGGTGGCGCTTGTCGTAATGCGTGATATCGCCATCCGGGCGCGCCCAGATAAGACGATTGAAATATTCGTCGTCCTCGACCACGGCCACGCTGCCGGTCACTACGCAACCACGCTGGCGGGCTTGTTCGGCCATCCAGGCAACGGTGGCACTTTGCGCCATGGGCTCGGCCATCTCACGGGAATTCATGGTGAACCCCGTAGCGAACATTTCCGGCAGCACGATCAAGTCCGTATCGTCCGCCGAGAGCGTGCCCAGACGTTCCTCGAGCAAACGGCAATTGGCTTGGGGATCTTCCCAGCGCAGGTCGGCCTGCACCAGAGTCGTACGTAATTCACTCATTACACACCTCCCAGATTGATGCTTCAGTCTGAAGGCCAGCTCAGGGCGGCGGCAAGTCTCTTTCGTCCATGTTAGATTAGCGTTCTCCTGTTCGGCTTTATCGCCCCACGCTGAGGTCCCCATGACTCGAGAGAGTGCTAAAGAGAGTGCCCCGCAAGACACGTCTTGCGCACCGACGACTGCCGCGGATAAGGAAGCCGCCAAGGGTGTCATGTTCGGCGTGGTCGCCTATACGCTATGGGGCTGCTTTCCGCTTTTTTTCTCGCTTTTCGAGGGTGTACCCGCTTGGGAAATCCTCACCCATCGCATCCTCTGGGCGTGCCTGTTTCTGGTCCTCGTGGTGACCCTCTTAGGGCGCTGGCAGCCGGTCATGGCCGCCTTGCGCGCGCCGCATCTGCTGGTACGGGTACTCGGCTGTGCCTTGCTCATCGGCTTCAACTGGGGGCTCTATATCTATGCCGTGGAAACCCACCACGTTCTCCAGGCCAGCCTCGGCTATTTCATGACGCCACTGGTCAACGTAGCGCTGGGCATGCTGGTACTGCGCGAACGCATGTCACGTCTCCAGGGCACCGCAGTGGCCATCGCCATCATCGCCATCGGCGTTCAACTGGTGGGGCTCGGTGGTCTGCCGTGGATCAGCATTTGTCTTGCTCTCAGCTTCGGCACCTATGGCCTGTTGCGTAAGCAGGTCAGCCTGGACGGCCTTTCGGGACTGTTCGTCGAGACACTCATATTGCTGCCCCTCGGCTTGCTTGCCGTGGCCTGGTTCGAGGTTGCCGGCCTGTCCCATTTCGGGGGCACCGCGCGTAACACCACGCTGCTGGTAGCGAGTGGCGCCCTGACGGCTCTGCCATTGCTGGCCTTCGCCGGAGCCGCGCGCCGACTGCGCCTGTCGACAGTAGGGTTCTTGATGTACATCAACCCCACCTTGCAATTCTTGATCGCACTGCTGATCTTTCGTGAGCCATTAGGCACGCTGCAACTCATCACCTTCGTACTCATCTGGCTCGGATTGGCGCTATATTCGCTTTCCGCCTGGCAAGGCCGACGCGCCGGCGCCAGATAAGGCAAGCGTCACGGCGCCGATATCGTCTAGAGTGAACAAGAACGCCGTACGACCTGCTTCGCGACGGCCGCCTGGCCCGAGGAAACACGCCTTCATGACGACGCATCTGGTGCTGGTAGGTGCCGGTCACGCGCACCTCCACTTGTTGAAACACGCTACCGCATTACGTCGCGCCGGCTATCGCATCACACTCGTGGCCCCCACGCGTTTCTGGTATTCGGGCATGGCCGCACGGCTGCTCGGTGGTGCACCGCGTGATGCCTGCAGCCTCGACATCGCTGCCCTCTCCGCGCGCCATGGCATCGAGCATGTTACAGCGCCTTTCGTGGCACTCGACGTGCACACCAAGCATGTTTTCCTGGCCGACGGTCATCACATCGACTTTGATGTACTCTCGCTCAACGTGGGCAGCGACGTCGTACCGCCGACCCCAACTGGCGCGACCGTTCCTGCCTGGGGCGACGCGCGCTACTGGCACGTCAAGCCCATCGAGCGTCTCGATGCGCTACGCCAGCATGTGCTCGATACCGCCCAGCAACGCCAGGCTTTGCATATGGTCGTGGTCGGTGGCGGACCTTCCGGCGTGGAAATGGCCGCCAATCTGGCAGGGCTGAGCCAACGCCTCGGGGCCGCCAACACTATTCGGCTTGTCACGCGCCACTCACGCTTATTGCCCGCCGCACCGGAGACAGCATCACGCTGGGCCAGCAGTCAGCTCTCACGCCTGGGCGTCGACTGGCAACCCAACGTGGCCTTCGATGGTGGCGCCGGATGGCTCGACACCCTCGACGTCTTACCCGATGACATCGTCCTCGCCACGGGATTGCGCCCCGCGTACTGCGTCGCCGATCTGCCACTGGCGCTCGACGACAACGGCATCTGCATCAAGGCAACGCTACAAAGCGAGGAACACACGACGATCTTCGCCGTCGGCGACTGCGCCTCGCTGACCGATCAAAGCCTCCCCAAGCGCGGTATCGAAGGCGTTCGCCAAGGCCCCGTGCTACTGCAGAATCTGATTGCCCTGCAGAATGACACGCCACTGAGTGACTACCAGCCACCGGCAACGGCACTATCCATCGTGGACATGCACGACAAGGGATTGGCACTTTACGGAGAACACTGGCGAGGTGGCCGCTTGGCCTTGCGGCTCAAGCGCTATATCGACACGCGCTTCTTGCGACGTTACCGGTAGAGAAGTCGCGGCGTTACCGACAAGAGCAGCGTCAGCTCACGGTAAGAGCCAAGACACGTTACACCGCCGGGGTGACGGTGCCTGGGTGACCGCTATCGCATTACACCTGCATATTCATGACATCCTTATAGGCAGTCACAAAGCGGTTGCGTACCTGCTTGCCCATTTCAAAGGCAATACTGGCCTTTTGCATATCGACCATGACATCGTTGAGCTCCACGCCCGGCTCACCCGCCTCGAACGCTTTAGCCTGAGCGTTGGCACTCTGCTTTAAGCTATTGATGCGTGAAATCGCGCTGTGCAATTCACCGGTAAAACCACCGCTTCCGACTGACGTATTGACCTGGGTCCCGGGCATCTGGCCCGCCTGATTGGCCATGGACTGCATTTGCTGAAGTGCCTGGGAAATGGCCGGTGCACTCATGACTTTTCTCCGCTGATCAAACAGCTTTGGAATACGTTGATGAACCTTATCAGTAACCTGGCCTGCGCCATATCTGCAATTGGGACTTAAAACATCGGCTTTTCCACCCTTTAGGGTTTTCTTGACTCCACATAATGGCCGTCATCACACATACGCTTCGTAACGGTATCGATCGCACCGTCATGAGGCGTCAAACGATGCGCCGAATTCTGGAGTTGGACACCCCCATGCTTGCCGCTGAACCTTTTCAGTGCCTACCCCGGCGTTGCCGGAGGATGACATGAGCACCGCAGCATCCTCTTCGACCGAGGCCAACCAAGGTACATCAGGACAACGTCAAGGCAACGCCGCCTCGGGCGGTGCTCAATCGTTTGTCGCCCGACTGCGTAGTAACCCGCGCGTACCGCTGATTATCGCCGCCGCCGCGAGCGTCGCAGTTATCGCCGCGCTTTTGATGTGGGCAAGCTCCCCCGATTACCGCGTGTTGTATTCGACGCTCACTCAGGAAGATGGCGGAAAGATCGTCTCGGAGCTCGACAGCATGGGCGTGCCCTACGAGTTCAGCGAGAACGGTCAGGCACTGCTGGTACCCGCCGACCGGGTTAACAAGCTACGCATGCAGCTCGCCGAACAAGGCTTGCCGGAAGCCTCCGGCGTGGGCTATGAACTGATGGACGAACAGTCGTTCGGCATCAGCCAGTTCACCGAGCATGTCAATTATCAACGCGCGCTCGAGGGCGAACTGTCGCGCACCATCGAAGACCTTGGGCCGGTCTCTCATGCCCGCGTTCACCTCGCCATGGCCAAGCCGTCAGTCTTCGTCCGCGAGAGCGAGCCCGCCAGCGCTTCCGTCATGCTCGACCTCCAGCGCGGGCGTGTTCTCGGCGAAGGCCAGGTGCAGGCGATCATGCATCTGGTGTCGAGTAGCGTTTCCGAGCTCGCGACCGATGATATTTCCATCGTCGACCAGACAGGCAGCCTGCTCTCTCCTGCCAGTGATGGCAACGACGCGCTCAGCGGCACGCAGCTGGATTACGTTGCCCGCGTCGAGCGCAGCTATGCCGAGCGTATCGAATCGATTCTGGCGCCCATCCTCGGCGCGCGTAACGTCAAGGCCGAAGTCTCCGCCCAGCTCGATTTTTCCAAGCGCGAAGGCACCAGCGAAACCTATTCCCCCAACCAGCCACCCAATGAAGCCGCCGTACGTAGCGAGCAATCGAGCATCACCTACAGCGGTGATTCTGACCTGGCCATGGGGATTCCTGGAGCGTTGAGCAATCAACCTCCCGGTACCGCAGCGTCGCCCATCAATGCACCACAGGAAAACAATGATGGCGAAGGCGACGACACACAAGACGATGACGCTCAGGCTGAGGATGGCGACAACGCTGCGACCCAGGAAAACGCCGCCCTGGGACGCACCAGCCGCGACAACACCATCAATTACGAGGTCGATCACCAGGTCGAGCACGTTCAGCACCAGACCGGTGCCATCGAACGCCTCAATGCCGCCATCGTAGTCAATTACCGCGACGGCGTCGATGAAGATGGCAACCCGGCGCGAGTGCCCCTGAGCGACGACGAGATCGCCAACATCCGCAGCCTCGTACAGCAGGCCATGGGCTTCTCGGCAGCACGTGGCGACCAGCTCAAGGTCGTCAACTCGCCCTTTGACGACACCAACGAAAAGGCCCCCGAACCACCCTGGTGGGAATCTACCTTGTTGTGGTCGCTGGCCGCCACGCTGGGCAAATACCTGCTGATCGGCCTAGTCGCCCTGTTCCTGTGGTTCAAGGTATTGCGCCCGCTGGTTCAACGCCAGACCGAACGCCCTGCCTTTACACCGGCCACGCCAAGTCCTGCCGGTGCGACTGCCGGTGCCGGTGGAGACGGTGGTGCCGAGGCCTATGCAACTACTCAAGCCGAGACAGCTGGCGCCGAGGAAGAACCGCCGGTGCCGCCACAGAAGCGGCGTGAACGGCGCTCAGCCAGCTATGAGCAAAACCTCCGTGACGTACGTGAGATCGCTCAGGAAGACCCGCGTCTCGTCGCCATGATCGTCAGAGGGTGGATGGGTTCCCATGAGTAAGATGAGTGGCGCTCGCCGAAGCGCAATTCTGCTGCTTTCGTTGGACGAGGACAGTGCCGCCGAGGTCTTCAAGTACCTCGGCAATAAGGAGGTCCAGGAAATCAGCCTGGAGATGGCCTCCTTGAATCAAATCTCGCACCAGGAAATGGAGGAGGCTCTCAAAGAGTTCCACGATGAAGTGGAGCAGTTCTCTGCCGTCAACCTGCACAGCAGCGAGCACATTCGAACCGTGCTCACCAAAGCGCTGGGAAGCGAGCGAGCCAACAGCGTGATCGAGGACATTCTCGAGACGACCGGCTCCGCCTCGGGCATCGACGCGCTGAACCTGATGGAGAGTACCACCGTGGCCGAGATGATCCGCGACGAGCATCCGCAGATCATCGCCACCATCGTCATCCACCTGGACCGCAACTTGGCCGCCGATGTGCTCGAACAACTCGATGAGAAGCTGCGCAACGATATCGTGCTGCGTATCGCGACGTTCAGCGGCGTGCAACCAGCGGCATTGCAGGAGCTAACCGAAGTACTCGGCAGCATGCTCGACGGCCAGAACGTCAAGCGCAGCAAGATGGGGGGCGTGAGAACCGCCGCCGAGATCCTCAATCTGATGAACTCGTCCCAAGAAGAAGTCGTCATCGATGCCGTACGGGCGCACAACGACGACCTCGCACAGCGGATCATCGACGAAATGTTCTTGTTCGAGAACATTCTCGACATCGACGATCGTGGTATTCAGCTCATTCTCAAGGAAGTCGATACCAACTCGCTGGTCGTGGCTCTCAAGGGGGCTCAAGAAGCCCTCATCGACAAGATCACTCAAAACATGTCGCAACGTGCGGCCACGCTGATGCGCGAAGACCTCGAAGCACGCGGCCCGGTGCGGGTTTCCCAGGTCGAGACCGAGCAGAAAGCGATCCTGCAGGTGGTGCGCCGCCTGGCCGACAACGGCGAAATCGTATTGAGCGGAGGTGACGACAGCTATGTCTGACAAGCCGCTATCCGACGACGTCATTCATACACCGGACGACCAACGCTGGCGCCCCTGGCGCATGGACGAGCTGCCGCGTGACAGTCACGACGGCAACGATCAACTCGACCGTGCACAACGCTTCGAACAACGCCGGCGCGAGCAGCGTCAGCGTCTCATCGAAGAACGCGAAGCACTGCACCACAAGACCCGCGAAAGCGCCTATCGCGAAGGTTATGACGCCGGCTTCGAAGAAAGCCGCCAGGCCGGTTACGAAAAAGGGCTCCAGGAGGGGCGCGAGGCAGGCGATCAAGAAGCCAAGCGCCAGCTCGACGACGCCCTCGCCCCTCTTGGCCAACTCGCTAGCGAGTTCCGCGCTGCGCTGGATACGATGGACACCCAACTCGCCGACCAGCTCGTCGAGTTGGCCATGCTCACCGGCAAGCACCTGGCCGACGAAGCGTTGATCGCCACACCCGAGCACGTCGTGACGCTGGTTCGCCAGCTACTCCACGAGGAGCCCGTGCTCGACGGCCCCACTCAGTTGTGGCTACACCCCGACGACCTGGCGCTGGTCAACGATCATGTCGGCAACGAGCTCGAAGTCGCTCACTGGACGCTGCACGAAGACGCCTCGCTGCAACGCGGCGGGTGTCGTGCCGAAAGCGCCACCGGCGGACTCGACGCCACGCTCGAGACACGCTGGCAAACCGCGTTGAATCAGCGTCGACAGCGCCATGTCGCACCTTCCCCGGCAACGGGGCCGGAGGCCGGTGATGACTGAGACGCACCTTGCCGACACGCACAACGAGACCTCTCACGGCGCCCATTGGCAGCGCGCCCTAGGTAAGGTCACACAGCGTATCGAGGAGCTGGATACACGTCGCCCCCACGGCAAGATCGTGCGTGCCACCGGCCTGGTGCTCGAAGCGACCGGCTTGCGTCTGCCTCTGGGCAGCGCGTGCCTGGTGGAACTCGCCCAGCATGGGCATACCGAGTATGCCGAAGCCGAAGTGGTTGGTTTTGCCGGAGATCGACTGTTTCTCATGCCGCTAGGCGATACCCAGGGCTTGGTGCCGGGTGCACGCGTGCTGATGCTGGGCAACAATCAGCGCGATGCCGCCAGCGCACGCCGTTTCCCCCTCGGCGACGCACTCCTCGGACGCGTGCTGGACGGCAACGGTCGTGCCCTCGACGGCAAGGGCTCACTGGAGAACGCCCCGCATGCCCCATTGAACACGCGGCCCATCAATCCGCTGGATCGCGCCCCCATCGAGTCCGTGATCGATGTCGGCATTCGTGCCATCAACGGCTTGTTGAGCGTCGGACGTGGGCAGCGCATGGGACTTTTCGCAGGCTCAGGGGTAGGAAAGAGTGTGTTGCTCGGCATGATGTCGCGTTACACCCAGGCCGATGTCATCGTCGTCGGCCTGATCGGCGAGCGTGGTCGCGAGGTCAAGGAGTTCATCGAGAACATCCTGGGCACCGAGGGGCGCGAGCGCGCCGTGGTCGTCGCTGCGCCTGCCGACGTTTCGCCGCTGCAACGCTTGCAAGGTGCCGCCTACGCCACGCGTATCGCCGAAGGCTTCCGTGACGAAGGACGTAACGTCCTGTTGATCATGGACTCCTTGACACGCTACGCCATGGCCATGCGCGAGATCGCCCTCGCAGTGGGCGAACCGCCCGCCACCAAAGGCTATCCGCCGTCCGTCTTCGCGCGCCTGCCCGGACTAGTCGAGCGTGCCGGCAACGGCAAACCCGGCGGGGGGTCAATCACTGCTTTCTATACCGTGCTGACCGAAGGCGACGACCAACAGGACCCCATCGCCGATGCCGCGCGCGCCATTCTCGATGGCCACGTCGTGCTCTCACGAGACCTGTCGGAGAGCGGGCACTACCCCGCCATCGATATCGAAGCCTCGATCAGCCGTGCGATGACCGAGATCACCGAAGGCGCCCACCAGCGTCGGGCGAAACGCTTCAAACAGCTTTTCTCGAGTTATCAACGCAATCGCGACCTGATCAGCGTCGGCGCTTACGCCGCGGGTCACGACCCGCAGCTCGACCGCGCCGTCTCTCTTTATCCGCGTCTCGAAGGTTTTCTCCAGCAGGGAATCTACGAACAAGCCGATGTCACCGCGACGCTGGACGCTCTAGCATCGCTATTTCCGGAGACGCGCTGATGTCATTCACTCTGCATCGCGGTAAGGAGCTCTCATGAACGCACGCTCACCGCTCTCCACACTCAAGGAACTGGCGCAGGAAACCTGCGATCAGGCGGCGCAGTCGGTGGGACACTCCCGTCGCAGTCTGCAGGAAACGCAGCAGCGCCTGGACCAGCTCTTGAACTATCGGCACGAATACCGTCAGCGTCTCGACAAGAGCATGGAGCAGGGCATCGAGCCTGCCAACTGGCACAATTACCAACAGTTTCTGGCCTCCCTCGATCAGGCCATCGCCAGCCAGCGCAAAGTGTTTCACGACCAGCAACGCCAACTCGACCGCCAGCAACAAGCGTGGCAAGGCGAGCGGCGCAAGCTCAACACGTACGATACGCTGGTGTCACGCCGCGAACAGGTCGAACAGAAACGCGCCACGCGGCGTGAGCAGCAGTTCTTCGATGAGATGTCGGCGCGCATGTCGCGCCAGCAGGAAAACGACCGCGGTCTCGACGTCACCTCGACGCATACCACGCATTCCAATAACCGCTTTTGACGAGGCATGCTCATGGATATTGCCCTGCTCACCAACCTTCAAGGCAGTAATCAAGCCTCCGCGTCCAACCTCGGCAACGCGGGCGAGACACGTGGCGGCAGAAATGTCGACGACAGCGCCTCACCGTTTGCAAGCCTCCTCGGCAAGGCCCGTAGCGGCTCGGATGCCAAGGGCGATGCCGGCACCGAATTGCTGTCAAAGGACACCGCAAGTCAGGACGGTAACGATCTCGTCACAGCGCTTAACGAGCTGATGCAAGACGGCGATGATGCCAAGCTGCTCAGCGACTGGCTCGAAAGCGGTGATGCCAGCCAGCTCGAAGCCCTCACTGATCGCCTGGGGGAAATACAGCAAGCGTTGGGCGACGATGCGCAACAGGACGGTTCGGAACTCTCTACCGATGCTCTGGCGGCGCTACTCGTCGCGCAACTGCCGACGAATGCCGCAGCCAATGCTAATGGCACCGCGCAAGCTCAGGGGGGAGCCGGCGGTGCAGTTGCCAGCCAAGGTGGCGAGCTTTCGCTCAACGACATTCAGCAACGCATGCTGCTCATTCAGCAATCCTCCAGCGGCATGCGGGACGGCGCGGGCGATGCCCTCTCGCGCCAGGACCTCATGGCACAGCTGACCAACGCCGCGTCGAACACAGGTAAAGGCCAAGACACTCAGTCTCTCGCCCAACTGATGCAGAACGCACAAAGCGCTTCGGGGCAGTCGTCACAAGGCAATGCCCAAATCTCCCCGGCGGCGGCCTTCGGTGCCACCCTGGTACAACAGGGGCAAGCCGTCGCCGATGCACAACGTGGCGACACACTGACCAGACAGCAGGGCCTGGAACGACAAGGCAACGACTCATCGCTATTCACCAACCTGGGCCACAATGCCACCTCAGGTAATGCCACCAACGCCACCGCTGGTGCCGCTGCCAATGCCAGTGCTGCAGCCGGCGCATCCGCCACCGCGACACTGACGCCCCAAGTCGGCATGGCCGAATGGGGACAATCGCTCGGCCAGCAGGTCGTGCGCATGGCACAGCGCGGTGACCAACAGGCCGAATTGCGGCTGCACCCTCCTGAACTAGGCCCATTGAGCGTTTCGCTCAAGATGGGCGATCAGCAGCAGGCCAACCTGCAGTTCTTCTCCGCTCACGGTACCGTACGTCACGCCCTGGAAGCAGCAATCCCACAATTGCGCGAAGCCCTCGCCGATAGCGGTATCTCCCTGGGCGAGACCTCCGTCGGTGAGCAGGATCAGTTCCAGCAGCAAACCGGTGAGCAACAGGGGCAACCCGGCTCTCGAGGTGACGCCCAAAGTGGGCTATTCGCTGCCGGTGACGCAAACGCTGACATGCAGAGCCTGACCGAAACGCCACTGCAATATATCGCGTCTTCGGGCATTAGCCTTTATGCGTGAGCCTAGCTGCCGATAACACGTGAGGGATGTCCACAGTAGCCGTCTCGACAAAGCCCGAAGTGGCGTGCGTGAAGCTTTCTATTCGAGCAATCGAATAGCCCTTCCTATCGCCATAATCGGCCCACTCATCTACGTCGAAGTGAATGACATAAACGATGGCCAAAACCAACAAGCGCGCCAAGTCCCTATGGCTAATAGGGCTCCTGATCGTCCTGTTCTCGGTCGGCAGCTCCATTGGTGTCTACCTGCTCATGGACTCGCGCCAGGAAGCATCGGCCAACGAAGAGCCGAGCGAGCCCAAAGAGGCACCGGCGCCGATTTTCGTCAAGATCGAACCGTTCACGGTCAACTTGCAGGACGATGAATACAGTGAGCGTCTTCTCTATGTCGGGCTCTCCTTGAAAGTGGGTGACGACAAGACGAAAGAGGTCCTCGAGCAATACATGCCGGAGGTACGCAGTCGCTTGCTGATGCTGCTTTCCAGTCAAAAAGCCGGGGCTCTCGTCAAGCCCGAGGGCAAGCAACGCCTTGCCAATCAGATTCTGACGCTGTTCGACGAACCATTGGCCGAGCCGCAGCCGCCCCTGGACGTCACCGGCGTGCTATTTTCCGAATTCATTGTGCAATAAGACGACATGTCCCAAGACGATCTGCTCTCGCAGGAAGAGATCGACGCGCTCCTAAAGGGCGTGAGCGGTGACGAGGATAGCGCGAAGGAAGACGATACTTCGCGCCAGGGGAAGGTGCGTCCGTTCGATCCCGCCAAGCAGCATCGCATCATACGCGAGCGGCTCCATGCGCTGGATATTATCAACGAACGCTTCGCCCGCCAGTTCCGCGTAGCGCTTTTCAACCTGATGCGGCGTAGCGCCGACATCACGGTTGAAAGCGTTCGCTATCAAAGCTATAGCGAGTTCTCGCGTAACCTCCCGGTGCCCACCAACCTCAATCTGATCACCATGAAACCATTGCGTGGCTCGGCACTGGTGGTATTTCCACCCAGCCTGGTCTTCATGGTGGTCGACAACTTGTTCGGCGGGGACGGACGCTTCCTCACCAAATCCGAGGGACGTGAGTTCACGCGCACCGAACAGCGCATCATCCACCGCATGCTAAAGCTGGCGCTGGAGGGCTACAGCGAATCGTGGAAATCGGTCTATCCCCTGGATATCGAATACATACGATCGGAACTGCAGGTGAAGTTCGCCAATATCACCAACTCGCCCAACGAGATCGTCGTCAACACCACCTTCCACGTCGAGGTCGGCAATCTCTCCAGCGAGTTCAACATCTGCATTCCCTACTCGATGATCGAGCCGATCCGCGACACGCTTGCCAGTCCTCTGCATGACACGCATCCCGACGAGGAGCAGCAGTGGGAAGCGCGCATGGCCCAAGAGATCCGCCACTCGGACGTGGAGCTGACCGCCGATTTCGTCGACATCCCCTTGCGTCTGCGGGATGTCACCCAGCTGTCGGTGGGCGACATCATCCCCATCGAATTACCCGAGGCGGTGAATGTCAGCGTCGACGGTATTCCAGTGATGACGTGCGATTACGGCAGCCAAAAATCCCAACGCGCATTGCGCGTTCGGCACCTCATCGAACACGGCTCGAGCCAAGTTGCAGCGAAGGATCCGAAAGATGACTGATTCCAAGAACCCCGATCAGAAAGGCACCGAGGACGAGTGGGCCGACGCCATGGCAGAGCAAGATGCGTCCAAGGATAGCGATGCATCCAAAGACAGCGATGCGTCCAAAGACAACGACGAAAGCGCTGCCGATGCGGAAGAAGACCTGTGGGCGGCAGCAATGGCCGAGCAACAGTCGACCGAAGAAGAAAGCGCCGACATCACGTCGAGCGAAAACGCATCACGGGCGCAAAATGCCGACCATGAAGTGTTCAAGCAGCTCGACGAGGGAGCAGCCGGCACGACGCCGCGCGACCTCGAGATGATCATGGATATCCCGGTCAAGCTCAGCGTGGAGCTGGGACGTACGCGTATCACCATCAAGCAATTGCTTGAGCTCGCCCAAGGCTCGGTGATCGAACTGGATGGCCTGGCCGGCGAACCCATGGATATTCTCATCAACGGCTATTTGATCGCGCAGGGCGAAGTCGTGGTCGTGGATGACAAGTACGGTATCCGCATCACCGAGATCATCACTCCTTCGGAACGCGTCAAAAAGCTGAACAAATGAGTGTCGCCGACAGTGCACGCGAGGCGGCCGTATCGCTCGACAGTGGCGGTGACGCTGCAATGGGAATGGCCTGGGTCGGCAAGACCGCCCTCTCTCTGGCGCTTATCGTCGCCATTATATTGCTATGTGCCTGGCTGCTGCGCCGCCTGACACCGGGACGTCTGCGCGCGTCCCAACACGTCAAGGTGGTATCCAACACTGCCATCGGCCAACGCGAGCGCGTCACTGTCGTCGAGATCGACGGACGCTGGCTGGTACTCGGCGTCGGTGGCAATCAGGTCACTCTGCTCAAGGATATGCCAGCCGCCGAGGCGAGCGACACACCCATGACGGAGTCTCCGGCTCCGCTTAGCGGCAGCTTCGCCCAACGCTTTCGCCAAGCACTGGCGCAGAATATGGGACGCAAATCGCCGGATTCACCTTCCTCGCAATCTCAGGATGGTGCGACTGCGGACAAGGAATTAGATCGATGAACGTCGCCGCCATCCCCGCTCGGATAGACGTCGCCACCATGCTGCGTCGTGGCCTGGCAATGCTATTGCTAGCCTGGCCCGCGCTGGGCTGGGGGCAGGAACTCCCGGGCATTGTCACCGAACCCACGGGGGACGGCGGTCAGCAATGGTCGTTGAGCCTGCAGACGCTGCTGTTTCTCAGCTCGCTGGCCTTCTTGCCCGCACTGCTCCTGGGCATGACCTGCTTTACCCGCATCATCATCGTGTTGAGCCTGCTGCGCACGGCTATCGGCACCCAGTCGACGCCGCCCAACCAGGTTTTGCTGGGCCTGGCGTTGTTCATGACGTTTTTCATCATGTCACCGGTCATCGACCGTGTGCATGAACAAGCATGGGTACCTTTCTCCGAGGATCAGATCAGCCTCGAACAAGCCATGCAACAAGGCAGTCAGCCTTTTCGTGAGTTCATGTTCGCCCAGACGCGCGAAACCGACCTGGCGCTCTTTGCGCGCATGGCCGACGCCGATGAAATGCAGGGCCCCGAGGATGTCCCGATGCGCCTGCTGATACCGGCCTTCATGACCAGCGAGCTGAAGACCGCGTTCCAGATCGGTTTCAGTATCTTCATTCCGTTTCTGATCATCGACCTGGTGGTCGCCAGTGTGCTGATGGCACTGGGGATGATGATGGTGCCACCGGCGACGATTTCACTGCCCTTCAAGCTCATGCTATTCGTGCTCGTCGACGGTTGGAATTTGCTCATCGGCTCGCTGGCCGACAGCTTCTATATGTAGGCAGAGATAGAGAGACGCTACCATGACACCTGAAATGGTCATGGGGCTGGCATATCAGGGCATGAAAGTTACGCTGATGCTCGCCGGCCCCCTGTTGATGACAGCCTTGCTGATCGGCCTGCTGGTCAGCTTGTTTCAAGCGGCGACGCAAATCAATGAGATGACGTTGACCTTCATCCCCAAGATACTGGGCGTCTTCGGCGCTTTGGTCGTGGCAGGCCCGTGGTTGATTCAAACCATGATCGACTTTACCCGCAATTTGTTTCAGAACCTGCCTACGATGGTCAGCTAGACGTCTATGGTTCAGGTAACGTTCGACCAATTGCATGAATGGCTGACGCTATTCTTTTGGCCGTTCGTGCGCATCCTGGCCTTCCTCACGGCCACGCCGATATGGAACCAGCATGGCGTACCGCGCCAGGTTTCGATCGTACTGGGCGCACTGTTGGCGGTGGTCATCGCACCGACGCTGCCCCCCATGCCCGACACGCCGATCTTCTCGGTCGCAGCACTTGGCATCTTCATGCAGGAAATGCTGATCGGGGTCGCCATGGGTATGGTACTCCGCGTGACCATCGCGGTGGTGCAAGCCGCCGGCGAATTCATCGGTCTGCAAATGGGGCTGGCGTTTGCCACCTTCTTCACGCCGGGCGTGGGTAACAGCATGGTGCTGTCGCGCATCTTTCAGATGATCACCCTGCTCATGTTCCTGGCGCTCAACGGCCATTTGATGACGCTGGAGATACTCGCCAACTCATTCCAGACTCTGCCCATCGGCGGCCCTAGAGTGGATGGCAGCGCCGGCGAGCTCATCGCCTACTGGGGAGATGAACTATTCAAGTCCGGCGTGCTGATGGCATTGCCCTTGATCGTCTCGCTACTGATCATCAACCTGACGCTTGGAGTCCTCAACCGCGCCTCGCCGCAGTTGTCGATCTTCTCGATAGGCTTTCCCATGACCCTGACCACTGGCGTCGTGTTGCTGATGGCACTGATGCCGGACCTGCTGCGCTTTCTGGAAATCATCTTCAGCGACAGCCTGAATACCATGCAGGAAGTGGTGCAGCGTCTAGCGGGCGGCTAGGCTGCCTATCCAACTGAACGCAAAACGCCACGTCCTTGCGGACGTGGCGTTTTGCGTTCGGGCACGATCTACGAGGTTCGACCGGTATCTAGTTGAGATACTGGAACAGGGACATCTGCTGGATATCGGCAAACGATTTCTGTGATGCCTGGAGCCCGACTTTACTCAGCATGTAATCCGAGATTGCCGAGTTGTAATCCAGATCGACCAGATCGGATCGCGTCTGCTCGTAAGCAATCTCGCGGTTACCGCCGACATCGTCCAGGGCGTCAAGCTCATTCATGCGTGCGCCGACAGAGGCCCGGGTGGTCAGCACGTTATCCAGCGAGGCATCCAACTTGCGGCTCGCGGTAGACAGGGTGTTGTCCAGCGCGGCCTGATCGGCATCGGTCTCGACGGGCTGACGCAGGGCATTGATGGTATCGCCGAGGGTCTTGAACAGGCTGGCCTGCTCTTGGCTCATATCAGCACCCGGCGTGACGCTCAACGAATCGCCGTCTGCCGGCTCACCTTCCATCGTAAGTGCCAGGCCACCGAATTCGATGGTCTCGCCATCAGTGTAATCAGCCGTTGTCACTTCATCAGTGTTGGCGTTGGTAACGGTATATTCGAGGTCACCGTCATTCTCAGCGAACGAGACCTCATAAGAATCACCGTAGCCTTCGGCATCGGCATCACGGACATCAGGCCCCGAGAACGTCATACTCCCCGTATTCCCCTCGCCGGCTTCGGCGATATACTCGCTACCCGACGAGAATTTCGTGAACACATCGGCGCCCGTGTCGCTGGTGGCCATCGACCGCTCGGCATCGATTTTCTGATGCTTGACGTTATCGTCACCCTTGTAACTAACGGTATCGACACTGCCGTCGTGACTGGTGCGCGAGAAAGCCTTGGCGTTGTCCTCGTAACCGCTGAACAGATAGGTACCGTTGCCATCAGTGGTATTGGCCTGCCCCACCAGGGTTTCGAACGTGCCCTCGAGGTCAGACGCCAGCGACTCACGGTCGGCATCGCTCAAGGTACCGTTACCGGCTTGCACGACCATGGACTTGGCCGAGCCGATGGCATCGCTGACGCTGTCGAGGACGCTTTCTTCCTGACTCAGAGAATTCCGCGCGGTCGTTCGGCTACTTTCCTGCTGCGCGTTGACAGCCAAAGACTGCGACACGCCTACCGCGCGCGAGGCGGCACGCGGATCATCGGAAGGATTCACCACACGCTTACCGGAAGCGATCTGCTGACCGACCTCCGTGAAATCGGCCTGCTGGCGGTTCATCGCCGAAACGCCCTGCTCGTACATCGTCACGGTGCTGATACGCATGTTTGCTTACCTCGTCACCACGCTGAGTTCACCCAGCGCCGTATTGTATTCGGGAACGAAACCCACAAAATCACTGCGTCGCTCGATCAGCGACATCAACGCAACTGCAGAACCGAATCGAGGACGCTCGACCCCACATCGATGACCCGTGCATTGGCCTGGTAATACTGCTGATAACGGACCAGATTGGCGTACTCTTCATCCAGGTTCACGCCCGACTCAGACTGCTGATACTCGCGCAGTTGCTCGGTGAGTCCCGATTGCGCGTCCAGGTTGACCTGCGTGATGTTGGTGGTATTACCCACGTCATTGACCAGGGAGGCGTAAGCGTCGCTGACCGACGATGTTCCGCCGACGATTTTCTCGCTCTGCAAGTCGAGCAGCGACAGAGCGTTTTCATTGTTACCGCTACCGCCTTCACTACTCGCAGCGGCAATCTCCGAGCCCTCGCTGATCGCCACTTCGAAGTCCTGCGACGCGGTGCGCGTGGGCTGCAGCATAAAGCTATCGCCTTCTTGGACGTCACCTGAGAACGTCAAGGAAACGCCATCCACCGTCATTTCACCAGTATCCGGATCCGGCAGCGTGGTCGTTTTGCCATCGGAAAGCCGCTCGGCCTCGTAAACGCCGTCATCTTCGGTGGCGGTAATACGATAATCGCTCGATGTCAGCTCGCTGACATCGCTGTATTCGGCAGTGACCTCACCGTTGCCGTCATTCTCGCTATTGCTCATCACGCGCGGCGAGCCAATATTGAAGAAGGCCTCGCCAT
The DNA here is from genome assembly GCF_029889785.1 of Chromohalobacter sp. 48-RD10. NCBI lineage: Bacteria > Pseudomonadati > Pseudomonadota > Gammaproteobacteria > Oceanospirillales > Halomonadaceae > Chromohalobacter > Chromohalobacter sp. 48-RD10. The sequence continues at coordinate 126,709 of NZ_JARANX010000002.1, forward strand.
CGTCACCGTTGAGATCCTTGCCATTTTCGTGGATGGCATTGAACTCCGAGCCGAGCACCGCTGTCATGCGACCGAGCTGGTTCTGTACGCTGTCCAGCGTTTCACTGCGGAACGACAGCAAGCCACCCAGCTCGCCGTTCTCGAAAGCGCTCTCATCGATCTGATTGACGTTGCCCCCCGCGTCTCGATAACCGATCACCGTACGCGATGGATCTTCGCTGGAGGACACCGCTTCGAGGTCATGGCTTTTCGTGCCCGAGACCAGCGGCTGGCCATTTTCCAGATTGATGTTGTAAGTATCGCCATCCTGGACGTTCAGGTCCGCGCCCACCAATTCATTGAGATCGGACACCAGCTTGTCGCGCTTGTCGAGCAGCGTATTAGGCTCTTCGCCGGACTTGGCACGCGCCTGGGTGATCTGGTCATTGAGCGAGGCAATCTGCGTGGCGGTGTTGTTGATGTCCGTCACTGCCCCTTCGAGCTGCCCATTGAGGCTGCTGCGCATGTCGCCCAGGTAGGAGTCGAACGACCGAAACTGCGCCGCCATGGACGACGCCGAACCCAGCACTCCTTCGCGAGCGGCGGGATCGGATGCTGCGCCGGAGAGATCGTCCAGGCTGGAGAAGAAGTCCTGCATCAGGGGCGCTAGCCCCGCTTCACTATCGGCCAGCAGGTTATCAATCTGCGAAACCTGACTCTGATAGCTTTCCAGAGCACTTGTCTGGCTATTGGCGTCGTTGTACTGCTCGGTGACGTAGCTGTTGAACTGGCGCTGCACCTCGTCGACCGAGACCCCTGTGCCCGTCGAGCCATTGCTGTAACTTTCCCCGAGAATCGGCAACTGGCGGTTATAGCCTTCGGTGTTGACATTGCTCAGGTTGTTACTGGTGGTCGACAACGCTGCCTGGGCCGCATTGAGGCCACTCTGGCCAATCGAGAAAATGCTCATGACACGTTTTCCTGGCTAGGGGCACCGGACGCTATAGGAAAGGTGGCCGGTACGACGAATAAGGGTTACTTGTTATATCGGCAAGTCCGCGCAGGGCTTGAGGAAAAATCCATGCGACCGCTCAGAAAATACCCGTGGGCATACGCGACATACCATAGGGGTCGGCATCGTCAGCCGCTTCACCCGTCCCGGAGCGCTCGCTGGCACTGGCCAGCGCCGGACCGCTTTCGAGGCCATCATCGATCTGATCCATGACCTCGATCACCTTATCGGCATAATTCGGGTCGGTAGCATAACCGCCGGATTGCAAGGCACGCGCCGCATTCTGCGCTGTCGATGCCGTGACCACATCGGCATAACGCGGATCATCACCGATCAAGTGTGCGTAGTCCTTGAAGGCGGCCTCAAAGGAGTCGTAAACACGGAAGTCATCGCTTTGCTGGCGGGCACGTCCATCGACATACTCCGTGGTCATGATGCTCGTGGCGTCACCGTCCCAGCCATCGCTGGCCTTGATACCGAAGAGGTTATGGCTATTGCCGCCATCGCGGGTGGGGATCTCGCGCTCGCCCCAACCGGTTTCCAATGCCGCTTGCGCCAGAATCAATGACGCGGGTACACCGCTATCCTGGGCAGCCGCCTCGGCAGGCTCACGCAAGCGCGACAAGAATTCTTCGACATGCGGCGCCGCACGTGTCTCACCCGTATCGGCCTCCGCCACCGATGGTCGTGTCGCGCGATTTTCCGCCGCATCCGGCGTCGCCGACCCTGCAGACGAGGCACCGGATGCCTGCATCGCAGCGTCATCCTTGGTGACTGTATCCTCGGGAACTGTATCTTTGGGAGCTGTATCTTTGGGAACTACAGGATCGCTCAACACACGTGGCGTACCACGCGGGATACCGGCAATCAGATCGCTGCGCGTCACGGCGTCATCGCGGCCGACAATGCCTCTACCCTGCAACTGCTCGACCAGCATGTCCGAGAGCCCGATATCACCCGAGAGCTTTTGTGCCCATTGCTTGTCGAGCATCGACGTATAGGTATCGGTCGCATTGCTGTTGAGCAGATCGGACTGTGGAATCGCATCTCGCATGCTCTTGAGCATCATCTGCAGGAACACGGCCTCAAACTGATCCGCCGCTTGGGAGAGCCCCTTCTCGGGCGATTGACTCGCCGTATGCTTGAGCCGCGACAAGGACTGAACATCGAGTGCGAACTGATTGCTGAGCCCATCGACACTCATCAAATGATCTCCAGTTCCGCATTGAGCGCGCCTGCGGACTTCAGCGCCTGCAGAATCGACATCAAGTCCTGGGGTGAAGCGCCCAGCGCATTGAGCGCGTTAACGACATCCATGAGATCGGCGCTGGTATTGACCATTTGCAGCGCCCCGCCTTCCTGTTGGATGGAAATATCTGCATCCGGCACCACCGCGGTATCGCCCTCGCTCAGAGGATTGGGCTGACTGACCTGAGGAGTGGAATCGATGGTCACCGAGAGATTGCCGTGCGCCACCGCCGCGCGATCCAGAGTCACCTCACGATTGAGGACCACCGAACCGGTACGCGAATTGACGATGACCTTGGCCGGGCCTTGGTTGGGCGTGACATCCAGGTTCTGGATACGTGCCATGAAATTGACCCGCGAGTTGCTGTCACTGGGCGATTTCAAGCGAATCAAGCGACCGTCCATCGCCGCTGCCACGGGCGTACCGAACTCCTGATTGATGGCCTCGACCACACGCTGCGCCGTGGTGAAGTCGGACTCATTGAGGTAAAGATCCAGCGTGCCGTCACCGTGCCCCAGGCGCAGGGCCACTTCCTGCTCGACCGTGGCCCCACCGGGGATCCGCCCGGCCGCCGTGTGATTGACCTGAACACTGTTGCCGGCCTGCTGGGCACCCACACCACCGACTAGCAAATTGCCCTGTGCCATCGCGTATACGTTGCCATCCACCCCGCGCAGCGGCGTCATCAGTAGCGTGCCGCCACGCAGGCTGTCGGCGTTCCCCATCGAGGAAACGGTGATATCCATGTCCTGGCCCTGACGCGCGAAGGGAGGCATCTGCGCCGTCACCATGACGGCGGCTACGTTGCGCAGCTGCATATTGGTACCTTCGGGAACGCTCACGCCCAACTGCGAGAGCATGTTGATCAACGTCTGACCCGTAAACGGCGTCTGCGTCGTCTGATCGCCCGTGCCATCCAAGCCCACGACCAAGCCGTAGCCCACTAGCTGGTTCTCGCGGACCCCGGCAAAGCTCGCCAGGTCACGAATGCGTTCGGCCTGCGCGGGAGCGGCGCAGACCCCGCACAACAGCAGCACGCCCATCCAGCGCAGCAAACTTCTCATGGCGTATCTCATCCTCATCAGAAAGGCGCACTCATCAGAAAGGCGCAATATTCAGCCAGAGACGCTGGAGCCAACCCATGTGCTGCGCCTCGTTGATATAACCATCACCCACGTATTCGATACGTGCATCGGCTACCTGCCCAGAAGGCACGGTGTTCTGCGTCGTCACCGAACGTGGATCGACGACTCCGGAGAAACGGATGTACTCGGTGCCCTGATTGATGGCGATACGCTTTTCCCCACGAATGCTTAGATTGCCGTTGGGCCGAATATCCACCACCGTCGCCGTCAAGGTGCCGGTGAACGTATTACTGGCACTCGCGCCACCGCTGCCTTCGAAATCGTTCTCGCCAGAGACATCCAGGCCGTTGTCCTCGAGAAAGCTCATCAGGTCAGGGATCGTCTCCAGATCCAGTCCCATGCTGCCCTCACGGTTGGCATTGGCCGAGGAATCCTTGCTGGCACTGACATCTTCGTTGATCGTGATCGTGATGATGTCGCCGAGCTGACGCGGACGCCGATCCTGAAAGAGCGGCTGATATCCGTAGCGCGCCTGATAAATCGCCCCATTGGGCTGCGACATTGGCGCCTCGGGATAGCTCACCGGCCCGGTATCCGGCACCACCGACTCATGCGGCAACTGTGCGCAGCCACTCATCATCAATAGCACGAGCAGACATAGCCCCCGCGCCAAGATGCCAAGCCCGTCGCGGCCAGCCATGAATCCGCCCATCACCGAGCGCGGCCTATCGTCGTCGGTTACGCTCATCCCTCTTTCCACGTCCACCCTTTTCACGACGCGACTCCTCACAGCTGCGTCAGGCGCGACAGCATCTGATCGGACGTTTCCACCGCCTTGCTGTTGATTTCATAGGCACGCTGGGTCTCGATCATGCTGACCATCTCCTCCACCACGTTGACGTTGGAGGTCTCGACGTAGCCTTGATACAACCGCCCAGCACCTTCCATGCCCGGAATCAACTCATTGCGGGGACCGGAGGCATCGGTTTCCTGATAGAGGTTCTCGCCCATGCTCTCCAAGCCGGCAGGGTTGATGAACTTGGACACCATGAGCTGGCCGACTTCCTGCGTGCCAGTGTCGCCGGGCTGCGTCACGGACACCACGCCATCCTGGGAAACCGACACCGACAGCGCGTTTTCCGGGATCACGATGGGCGGCTCCAGCGGATAGCCCCCCGCAGTGACCATCTGACCGTTCTCATCGATCTGGAAGCTGCCGTCACGGGTATACGCCGAGCTACCGTCAGGCATCTGCACCGCAAAGAAGCCATCGCCATTGATAGCCATATCCTTGGAGTTATCGGTGTTCTGCAAGCCGCCCTGAGTATGCAAACGCTCGGTGGCAACCGGGCGCACCCCGGTACCTACCTGCAAGCCGGAAGGCAGCGTATCCACCGCTGAGGCCTGCGCACCGGGCTGACGCACGTTCTGATAGAGCAGGTCCTCGAACACGGGCCGCGAGCGCTTGAAGCCATTGGTCGAAACGTTAGCCAGATTGTTGGAAATGACATCGAGCTTGACCTGTTGGGATTCAAGCCCCGTCTTGGCCGTCCACAGCGATCTAATCATGACTCTTACCTGTTAGAGGGCACCGCGGAGCGGTGCCGGAAATTCGTGGGCGCGATTAGGCTTGAATCGACAACAAGCTATTGGCGCGTTGCGCGTTCTGGTCGGCGCTTTCGATCACCTTCATCAGCATATCGTAGCGACGCGCGCCATCGATCATGGAAACCATGGCATCGGTGGCGCTGACGTTACTGCCTTCCAGTACGCCGGATTGCAGACGCGCATCCTCGTCCTGGGGTTGCGGTGCTGCTATCTCGGCATCCTCACCCGGCGGCAGGCGAAACCAGCCATCGTCGCCACGCGTCAATGCCTGCTGATCCGGCGTGACCAGCTTCAAACGCTCCACCTGCGCGATTTCATCGGGATTGGCCCCGGCCTCGATGACACTGATCGAACCATCCGAGCCAATCGAGAAATCCGCATCCGGCGGCACCACGACCGGGGCGTTGTTATCGCCCATGACGGGCTCGCCCTTGACGGTCAACATGCCATCCGCATTGACCTGCAGATCGCCACGCTTGGTATAGGCCTCGCCACCTTGCGGATCCTGAATCGCAAGGAAGGCATCGTCTTGCATCGCGACATCCAGGCGCCGCCCTGTCGCGTTCATGGTACCCGGCGAGAAGTCGGTACCCGGGGTCGTCGCCGCCACCGTGGAACGTGTTGCCAGGCGGCCGTCACCTTCCACCGGCACCGCGCGCATCGCATCGAGTTCAGCGCGAAACCCCGGTGTCGAGACGTTGGACAGATTGTGACTGACCACTGCCTGCTGATTCATCGATTGGCTGGCGCCGCTACCGGCGGTATAGATAATCCGATCCATGCTGATCGTCCTGCTCGACTCACAACGAATGAAGCCGACCAAAACGGCCGGCCGGCTTAGGCGTTAACGCAAGTTGGTAACCGCTTCCATGACGTCGGATTGCGTCTGAATGGCATTGTTGTTGGCCTGGAAGTTGCGCTGGGCGATGATCATGTCCACCAGCTCCTGCGTCAGGTCGACGTTGGAGGCTTCCACGGTGCCCGATTCCAGACTCCCGAGCTGACCGGTGCCCGCCTGCCCCGTCAATGCCGCGCCAGACGCATCGGTCGCCGTCCACAGGTTGTCGCCCTGTGGTGACAAACCCTCGGGATTGCGGAAGTCGGCCATCCCGATGGTGCCCACTTCGCCGCTATTGCCGTTGGAATAGTTGGCCATGATTTCACCGTTCTCGGTGATGTCCACGCCCACGAAAGTACCCGAGCTACGTCCGTCCTGAGCAAAGTTTCTCAGCTCAAAATCGGCGCCATACTGGGTGGTATTAGCGAGGTCGATATCGAACTCAGGATTATCGGCACCGACGTTGACCGTCCCACCTTGGGTTAAATCAAAGCCCATGTTTTCAAGCTGTGCGCCGCTCTCGATTGCCCCATTGGAATCGAAAGTGATCTGATTACCACCCGACGCAGAGAAGTCATTGTCGCTGAAAACAGCAGCACCATCCGGGTCATAAGGATTAGAAATTGACGCCCGAGTTTCCCATTGATTAGCCCCTGTCTTCGTATAATAGAGCGTCATGTCATGCCCGACACCTTGTGAGTCATAGACGCTCCCAGCGTTGGTTGCATAGGAATATGTGTCTGCGTTCTCGGGATCAAAATCGACGGGATCACCCGTATCACCCCCACGATCAATCGTTTCGGCCTCGGCATCCAAGTTGAACTCGGCTTGAACGCCAGTTTGAGTGCCCGTTGCCTGAGACCCCTGACTAAACTCGGTGATCTGGAGCTCTTCACCCTGCTGGTCGGTCAGACGTGCGCCCTGGGCGTTCTCGAAATAGCCGTCGGCGCTCATCGTCAACTGACCGTTGCGCGAATACGCCATTTGCTCGTTCTGTGAAAACTGGAAGAAGCCATCGCCGGCGATGGCCAGGTCGAGACTACGTCCGGTGGTTTCGAGACTGCCGGTACCGAAGTCCTGCACCGTGTCCGAGACGCGCGTGCCCAGCCCCTGGCCGTTAGCGAAGATATCCGCAAACTGCGTCGTGCCACTCTTGAACCCCACGGTCTGCGAGTTGGAGATATTGTTGCCGATGGTGTCCAACTGCGACGAGGCTGCGTTAACCCCGCTCAATGATTGTGAAAAGCCCATTTTCCCTTCCCCGCGTTATAGAAGTCGTAAAAACATCAAAGAGTAAGTCGTGATCAAAGAATCTGGCGCACGTCGTCGAGGGCGACGCTATCGGATGTTCCCAAGTCGAGGGTCGGCCCGCTCTCACCAGAGGTCACCCCCTGCACCATGGCGTAGTTGAGCGGCGTGGCGGAGACGTCTTCACCACCGACCTTGGCCGTCATCTCAACGTTATAGGCGCCTTCAGCCACGGGATTACCATCCATCCCCGTACCCGACCAATCGAAAGCCTGCACGCCCGCCGGCACGTTTTCCTCGACACTCTGGTGGACCACCTGGCCGGAGCCATTGGTGATGGTGATCTCGAGCTCGTCGGCACCCGTTTCCAGCTCGGCGCCCAGCGGTGTGGCCACGGTGCCGCCATCTTCACCTTCACCCACGCGCACGGTACTGCCCGGCACCATCACGCCCTGGCCGATCAACGACGAAGCCTGCATTGTCTTGCCGGCATCGATCTGATTGTTGATCTCGCCCAGCGAATCGTTGAGGTCCTGAATGCCGCTGACGGTGTTGATCTGTGCCAGCTGCGCCGTCATATCCGAGTTGTCCATCGGCTTCGTCGGATCTTGGTTCTGCATCTGGGTGATCAACAACGTCATGAAGCGGTCGTTGAGATCCTGCGAGGACTTCGTACCCGTGGTACGGGTCTCGTTCGCGTCATTGGCATTGGGCGTGCCGTTGATCGTGGCAAGCGTATTGCTGCCGATTACCGAGCTAGCCATCTCTCTCTCCGTTAACCTTGTCCGATGGTGAGCGTCTGACTCATCAGTGACTTACTGGTGTTCATGACCTCGACATTGGCCTGGTAGGAACGTGATGCCGCGATCATGTCGACCATTTCGTCGGCCGGATCGACATTGGGCATGGCCACGTAGCCATCTTCATTTACCAGGGGATGCTCGGGGCGGTACTCCATACGCGGTGGTGAATCGTCCTCGACCACCTCGGTCGCACGCACACCGCCCAGCTCACTGCCACCTTGGGACTGAGCCTGAAACATGACGTGCTTGGCGCGATACGGCTCGCCATCGGGGCCAGCCACGCTATCGGCATTGGCCATATTGCTGGCGGTGGTATTCATGCGCTGCGACTGCGCACTCATCGCCGAGGAGGAAATATCGAAAATGCTGAACATGGACATAGCGATTCCTTACCTTTCAGGCTGCATGGCACCTTTGATGCCCTGAATCTTGCTCGTCAAAATCGTCGTATTGGCCTGATAGCGCAGTGCGTTGTCGGCGAACGCGGTACGCTCGCGATCCATATCAACGGTATTGCCATCCAGGCTCGGCTGCTCAGGCACGCGGTACAGCAGATCATGGACACCGCCGTCACCCGCTGCCTGAGCAGGAATGTGGCGCGCGGACGTCGTGGTCAGCGACAAGCCGCCTTCACGGCCGCTCCCGCCAGACTCCATGGCGCGATCCAGCTCCGCCGAAAAGTCGAAATCGCGCGCCTTGTAATTCGGCGTATCGGCATTGGCAATATTGTTGGCCAATACCTTCTGGCGCTCGTGGCGAAGGCTAAGTGCCTCCTGATGGTGATCCAGGTAGCCTGAAAGCTTGTCGATCATGCCCTGTGTCCCTGTCATCGCGTTCGTGTCGCGGTTCGTTCCCCTTCATGAGATATGGGGAAATGTGCACGGTGCAGAATAGACGCGCCGCCGTCACAGCAAACGACTAAACAGGCCGACATTTGAGCGCCATTTCCACCTTTGCTTGTTGCAGTCTCGCACTAGAATCGTGCCATCGGCTTTCGATCTAGCACTCTTTCAGGTTCACTCAATGCAGCGCATCGTTGGCAAGGCAATTCGAGCACTTAACCACACGTGCCTGTTCAGCGGGTTCGTTGGCTTGTTGATGCTCGCGATAACGCCCGCAGCGCTAGCGACGCCGGATGACGACATCGCCCATGCCGCCCGACATTTCTTGATGAGTCAGGCCGCATCCCTGGGAGACGATGTTGGGGTCGAGCTTAAAAGCGATACCTCGCGGCTTCCCGAATGCCACTCGCCGCAGCCGTTTCTACCTCGCGAAGGTGTCCCACAGGGGCGGGTCATGGTCGGCATACGTTGCAGCAACGATGAGCAGGTACGCTATGTGCAGGCCACCGTCTCCGCCAGCGTGCGCTTTTTGGTAGCGTCCACAGCCATCAAGCGTGGTGATCGCCTTAGTGCCGACATGCTCGACTGGGAACGCGCCGATGTCTCGCGCCGCCCTCGCAATGCCCTTGATGACCCCAGCCAGGCCATCGGCAAGGTCGTCACTCAGCGCCTTGCCCAAGGCATGGCATTGCGCGGTGACAGGCTTCGCCAGCCTTATCTCGTCCATCGCGGCGAATCCGTGACGCTCATTGCTGGCGGCGAGGGCTTTTCGGTGACGCGCGAAGGCGAGGCATTGAACAATGGTGGCAAAGGCGACTCGATCCGCGCCCGCATGCCGGATGGAAACGTACTTCGAGGCCAGGTCGATGCACGAGGAAGACTCGCAGTCCGTTACTGATAGACACGTCGACAGACGCTACAATGCAGGCAGCGTGGCAGTGGCTCACCTCATGCAAAAAGGTGCGGTCAATGCCCTACAGTTTTTGTCACCGTGGCCGATACAGGGTACAAGCCCGCGCTGCAAGAGAGCTCAATTGTGAAAATTTCCAACCTGCATCCGCCCACTCAGGCCTCACAGAGCGAACAGAGTGACGCCACCCAGCGCACGCCGCCGCGTGGTGGTGACACCGCGCAAGCCGGTTCGCCGGCAAGCATCACCACGCTGAGTCAGAGCAATGAAGCCGACACCAGCCAGGACATCGATACCGCGCGTATCGACGAAATCCGCCAGGCTATCAGCGATGGCCAGTTGGAGCTTGATACCGGCAAAATCGCCGATGGCCTGATCGACAGTGTCCGCGACTTGCTCGGCGACACGTCCGAGAGCTGATACCTAGCCCGAAGACTCGCTAAAAAGGAACGAGGAACCATGTCGCTCGCCGAAACACTGGATCGCCAACTCGACACCATGCAGCGCTTCGTCACCTTGCTGCGCGAGGAGCGGCAATCCTTGTCCCAGGGCGAGGTCGATGGCCCCGAGCTGGAACGCCTCGCCGAGGCGAAGTCCCAGGTCGCCGCCGAACTGGAAACGCTCGACACCGAACGCCGCCGACTGCTGCAAGAACAAGGCCACGGCGAAAGCCGCCAAGGCGCCGAACGTGCCGCCACCGAGGTGCAGCGACAAGATAGCTGGCACCAACTGCGCACTACCGGCGAAGAAGCGCGTCAGCTCAACCGCATCAATGGCCTGCTGGCCATGAACCGCATGGAACAGAACCAGCGTATGCTCAACTTCCTGAAGGAAGCCGCCGGCAGCACGATGTATGAAGCCGACGGACGCTCACGTCACAAAGGACTCAATCGCATCAGCTCGCGGGTATAGCACGCGCATCAACTCCCGCCCCTTGCCAAGCACTGTGACAGCTTCTTCCCTCATCTTTACGCTGCCTGCACCGGAACAGCCTGCACAAACGCGAAGATTAACGTAGGTTAATACCCCCATTTCATCGCTAAGATCGCTAACTAAGCAGGGTACAATGTGTCTTGAGATGACGCTGCATCCCAAGTCGAGTCTCTACTCTGCGTACTAAGCTTCGCCCCCTCCTCCTGGACGGGGCTTTTTTCGTTTAAGTGGGCACGAGCCAAGCATCAGATAAGTTGCTTTTTGGGTTGTATAGCAACGCATAGGTTTCTTTATTGTTCTTAAAGAAACTGGCAAGAATGCCCTTTACCGTGGCGCCGCCATACCCCGCAGCTTTTCCAGCAACATCTCACGCCTTTCCTCAGCCATGAAGGCGGCCTGCAGGGCATTACGGGTCATATCGATGAAGTCGTCGCGGGTCCAGTCGAAGGCGGTGTGGCAGGCGGCATAGTTATCCAGCATGCCGCCGCCGAAATAGGCGGGATCGTCCGAATTGAGGGTCACGTTGAGCCCCGCCTCGCGCAGGGCGGGCAGTGGATGCTCAGCCAGCGTGTCGGTCACCTTGAGCTTGACGTTGGATAGCGGACACACCGTCAGCGGTACCTGCGCGTCGCGCAACCGCGCGACTAGATCGGGGTCTTCCAGGCAGCGCACACCGTGATCGATCCGGCACACCTTGAGTGCTTCCCAGGCTTCGCGGATATAAGCGGCGGGCCCTTCTTCCCCAGCATGCGCCACACCGGGAATGCCGGCCGCACGCGCCCGCGCGAACACCTCGGCGAAACGCCCCGGCGGATGATCGCGCTCGGCGCTATCCAACCCCACCGCGTCGATCATCGAGTGCCAAGGCGTCGCCTGCTCGAATACCTCCAGCGCCTCAGAAGAATCGCGATCACGCAGAAAGCTCATGATCAGCGCCGAGGAAATATCGTAACGCGAACGCGCTTCTCGACACGCGGCCAGAAGCCCCTCGAACGGCGCCTCGAGCGGCACGCCACGCACCACATGCGCCTGCGGATCGAAAGACAGCTCGACATGCGCCACTCCGTCTTCTCGGGCGCGGGCGAAATACGCCATCGCCAGATCAAAAAAATCGTCCTGCGTGTGCAGCACGCCCATGCCCTGGTAATACAACCCGAGAAACGACGGCAGATCTTCGAAATCGTACGCCGCGCGCACCGCGTCCACGGAATCGTACGGCAGCGTCACGCCATTACGCTCCGCCAGAGCAAACATCAGCTCTGGTTCCAGCGCCCCCTCGATATGCAGATGCAGCTCCGCCTTGGGAAGCGCCCGCAGCCAATCTTTCATCGCCGTCTCGCTCGTCGTCATCGCGTCTTGCACCTCATGCTGTCCAGTCGGTCAAGGATGCATCAAGGGATGGATTGATGCCAATGATGACAGTCGTTGCTACGGCCTCTTCTTCCCTGCATGAAAAACCGAGGCCATGCCTCGGTTTAACTAGGTACTGCTGATGATCGTTCGCTCATTCAGCACGGGTCCATCGGCAGGCATACGCTCTCACGCGTGCCACGCTGGGCCGCGCGCTGCGACTCCCTTGCCTCTTTTCCGGTGGCGGTGCGACGCAGTACCTGGCCGTCGCCTTCGACCTGGCCCTTGATGACGCGCGCATGCGCGATCTTGTCCGTGACACGGGTAATCTCGACATCCGCCGTCCAGTTCTCGCGCGGGCCCAGGCTTTCGCCGTGGTAGGGATCGGTGTAACGCTTGCCGATATCGTATACCCCGAAGCGTTGCCCCACCTTGACGATGGCGCCGCCCTGATTGAGCACAATCTCATCGCCCGTGCTTTCCACGACCCGCAGCGGGTAGATGACATTCAGCGCACGGAACGTCAGCTCGTTTCCCAGAGCATCGAACACCTGCTGCGTGAAATCCCCCGAACTCGACGCGATATCCAGATCATCCAGCGAGACATTGAGCGTCTCGCTCCACATGACTCGCCCCGTCGCCGGCACGACGACACGCGCTTCCAGCGTTGCGGCGCCGGTGGCTTCTTGGGAACGCTCCCCGGAGACGGGATTGGTCACAGACTCGAGCGCCATGTCCATGCCTGTCAGGCGGCTCGTGACCAGATAATCTGCCCCCAGATTGCGCCCCAGCATAGCCTTCTGCGCCAGCGGCACTTTTCCCGACGCCACGAAGCGCTGCTCGGCGTCGATGGCATTGCGCATGTCGCGATCGAGCACGGAAAAACGCCGCGAGCCGACGAATGCCCGCACCAGGGACTGCGTCAGTCGTCGCGAGGCGTCTCCCGGTGCCAGACGCTCGCCGGCCACTTGCAGCCGAGGCGCGTCCACTTCTACCGGATAGACCGCCAGGCGCTGGCGATTGGATTGCGCTGCCGAACCGGGCGCGCGATAAACCGGCACCTTCACACGCAGATGGGCCATTTGCCCGCCGCCCGTCGCCGGTGACACGCCCAGCACCTCATAGCCGCTGATCAGCCCCTGGCTTTCCACCCGGGTGCCACTGTCATAGCGCGACGACTGCTCAACGGTCGTGGAATGCCCCTGCTCGTCACGCACCGAAGTACGCTGCATGGAGCGCCGAATCTCGCGGCTGGCGTCGACTTTGGCACCATGTACCTGACGCACGGCCTCGCCCAGGGCATTGAAAATCGCCTCGTCACGCGTGGCGCCCGTCGCCTTGGCCTCGACCTGGCGCATCTCGACGCCGCCCCAGGCCGGCGCGGCGAGCATGGTCCACATCAGCGCACCGCCGATCAGCAGCAACAACAGTCGCCACATGACTCCCCGACCTTGCGCCATTACCATTCCCCGAACGAACCAGTGGAGCGCGAACTTTCCGGTGTCGCCTGACTATCGGACGCCCCCGGAGACGTGGACGCAGCACCGCCTTCATCCGGATTGGCGCGCGCGTCCATGCGAGCCTCAGCGTTGGCGGCCGTGCCCGGTGACCAATACTTGACGTACCCCAGATACGGGTGTCCGGTGACCGGATCGGTCGCGTTCCATTGGCCGATGGTCTGCACGCCCTTCAGGTTGGCCTGCGACTCGGAGCGCATCACGTTGCGCACCATGCGGCCGATGCCCTCTTGGGTCAGCACGCGCGAAGTGCCGTCGCCACGCGTCTCACGCACCTGCTCGCGCAGCTTGCGCTTGCTGCTTTCCTTCTGGCCCTGCACCGTCATCGTCGCGAACTGCGCCAGCCAGCCATCCGCCATCAGGTTGGCGCTCTGACGTGCCGCTTCCATCTCGGCACTGATCTCGTATTCCTCCATGCTGCCGCGCACCAGCGCCGGGGCACTCATACCGAACGACAGCAGCCCGAAACGCCCCTCTTTAACAACCGGCTGCACGCCGAACATCCCCAGCATCGGCGTTCCCTCATCCAAGTCGGGACGCAAGTCTTCCATCACCGCGGACACCGGCAACGCCCGCGCCGGCGCGCCGCTGCCATTACGCAACTGACGACCGAGCTCACTGAAACGCGGCGACTGCACCACGACGATGCTCACCGAGCCGTTATTCACCGGGCCGTCACCGCCGGTCTCTTCCACCAGCCCGAACACGCCGACGCCCGACAACTGGCCCATCGCCTGCCAGGTCGTGGAGGTCACGAATTCGTCATACAGCAGTTGCTTGCGCTCGGCGATATTGAGCTGAGGCAACTGGCTAGGGTCGCCGCCCAATTCTTCGATGACCTTGTTGAGCGCCTGAACCGAGCTCTCTGCCAGGCGGCTGGCCACGGCCTCGCCCAACGCCCCCAGGCCGGTGGTGTCCTTGACGTCCTCGGGCAAACCATCTTGCATGAAACGGTCCGCCATGGTCTTGCCGACGCTCACTGCATCCTGAGAGACCAGCTTGCCCATCGCCTTGAGGAAGGCCTCTTCCGTGGCGATCAAGCGCGCCTGACTGAAATCGATGGTCGATGGATCCGCTGCGATGCTTTCCGTTGCCACCACCAGATTGCCACCGTCGGGATTACCGGCATGCGGCCCCTGCTGCCAGCCCCGCTGCTCAAGAAAACGCTGGATCAATTGATCGCTTTTCGACACCTCATCGACCGCTATGAACGGCGGTGGCGCGTCTGACGGTTGCGTGGTCGCAGGCTCTGCCGACGCGGCGGTCTCTTGCGTTGGCGCCTCGGGCGCGCCTGTCGATGTGGCGGCAGAAGCGGCCGTGTCACCACTCGACCCGCCAGACTGCGCAAGTGCATTCAACGGGCTCAAGGCCATGCAGACCAAGCCCATGGCGGCGACAAGCGGTTTATATGACAGCTTATACGACGGTTTAGACAACGACGTATGCAACGATTTAAACAAAAATATGCTCATAAAGGGCTCCCGGTTACCATGCCACCGAGGCATCGGAGCCCCGCTTGATGACTTGCGTTTCGTTTTCCCACAGCGCCAGACCGCTGCTCAGGTCGGTCAAGGTCAGTTGCACGTAGTACTCCACCTGCTGCTCATCCGCCACGCGGCGATTGCGCTGGAGAATCTTGCCGGAAAGACTCAGATCCGGCGCCTGCAAGGTGCCCTTCTTTTCCACGCCGCGCTGATCGAATTCATCGGAGTCCCGCAATGTCCGCGTGAGCTGGTTCATCTCATCCTCGGGCCCGTCGATGCCCACCGCCGTGGTCGTCACCACACGTCCGGAGCGCAGCAGTTGCACGCGGATCTTCTTGACCAGTTGATCGGTATCCAGGCGCTGCATAGTGTCATTGACGATACGGCTCACCACCAGCACATAACGTCCGCCGGCGGGGTTATCGACCGCGCCGCTGGCCAGCATCGACGCCACCGCCTTGTCGGAGGCCTTGGCAAAATCCCGGTAATCGAGCTGCATCGAGACCGCACCCTGATCGTTATCGGGATCGACATAACGCGTCGGCGCCGCGCACCCCGCCAACACCAAGGCCAGCAAACTCACAAGACATAACAACGTTTTCATCACGCATTCCTTCAAAGGTTATATAACGCTAGAAAGCGCCCCACTGAGGGGCGCTTTCATCGGATCTCGGCCATTAAATATCGGTGGTATCGGCCACCAGCCGAGTCGTTTTCGTTCCATCCATACGGTACTGCGTGCCTGCGTGCTCGCCTTGCAGATCGATCACGGACACGTCGGCCGGGCCCTGGGCGCTGGGGCGTTTGATATACACCAGGGTGTAAGGCCAATCGGGCAGATCCAGATCGCCCAGCGACCCTGACGGTGTCTCGAGTGTCATGGCCCCCGAGGCGGGACGTGCGAAACGCGCCACTTCCCAGTGATCCGGGGTCGCCTGCCAGCTACGCAGATCGGCTTGCGTGGTCATCGCCGTAACGACCGCCGAGCCCAACTGGCCGGCCACGCCCAGGCGTTCCGTCGCCTCGTTCTGCATCAGCGCTTTCACCACCGCCGAGGCCACCGAGCGCCCCAGAATCGCGGGAAAGCGTGACTGCATTTCGGTATGCACGACCTTGCCCATCGAGGCGAACGTCTCGGGCTCGTAACGCTGGCCCTGGGTATCGACCAGCGATAGCGCATCGCCGACCGCGTGACGATCGGCATACGCGGGCAAGGCAATGCCCGTGTAGGCAGGTGCTTGGGTATTGCCATGGAAGAGAATCAAGGGCACATCGAGGCGCTTTTCCTCGGCGACCGGGCCCAGGCCATTTTCATAGACCACCCAGACTCGGTTCTTAAGGCGCTCGCGGCTTGCCTCGCCACTGGCAATGGCGTTCGCCAGTGCGGCGTCGGCGGCGAGGGGCTCACTGCCGGGGGCCATCGCCGCCACGCGCGAGAGCGAGGTCGCGGCACGCTCGATATCGCCACTCTCGTCACTGGCGAGAAAATACAGGCCATGCAGGTAGGTGGCCGACGGCACGATGAATTCGGGGTAAACGGACCACTGCGAGGGGGCGCCATATTGCTGGGCGACGCTCTCGTGCAACGCCTTGCTATCGAGGCTTTCTTGAATGGCCTGCTGCTCGCGGTTGGCGTCTTCCGCCGCTTGCTCATCGAGCGCCGCCTTCTGCTCGTCGATCTCCTCGGCGAACGCCGCTACCGCACGTCGGGTACGGTCATCGGCACGGTTGAACTCAACGCGCGCATTTGCACCGTTGCCCATCTGCAAAAACGCCAGGCCTTTATAGGTATTGACCAGCACCGCCTCGGAAAGCATCGGCTGGTAATCCCGCTGGGCGTCGTTGACCAGTACCGCCAGGGCGTTCTCCGCCCCCTTCTCGGCCAGGTTGTCGGTATCGTTGAGCTTCATACCCGCCTCGGCCTGATCGTAAAGATCGATGGCCGTTTGCGGCTCCCCCGCCAGGCGATAGGCCTCCGCCTGGTGCAGAAGCTCCAGCACCGTCTCGTCCTCGCCGGGTTTTCCGGGCATCAAGGAAGACGGCGCCATCGCTTTGGCCGCCGCCGCATAATCGCCCGCTACATACGATGTATTGAACGCTTCCATCTGGTTGCGATGCTTGTACGAGGCGCACCCCGTCACGCTCGCCGCCAGAAGCGCCAATACGACCCCTCGCGTTATATGGTTCATGGAGTTCCCTTGCCGACCGCCTGTTGGAACAGACCGTTCATTCGTCATTTATGTGCTGTGCCACACTATTGAATGTCGGCAAGAGCTAATAAAACTTTAACTTGGATTAAGAAGGGCACGGCCGGCACCGCTCGCGGCTCACTCCCCCTCCCAGCGCCGTACCGCGACCATCGACATGAACTTTCCTTCCTCGCTGAACGTCAGCCTGAACACGCCGTGTGCCCCATCCGGCGTCACGATGCGCCGTAACGCCGTGGCGGGAAAGCTCACCCGGCGCCCGTCGACGCTGGTGGCAATTACGGTTTGCATGGCGCCTTCATAGTGGTAATGGCAGGTCTCAAGGGACAGGTCGAGCATGATATCCAGCGACGGCATGGCGAGCGCAAGCTCCGGATGAATGACTGGGTGAGTGACTGGGCGAATGAAGAGGCGTCAAGTGTACCCAGCCACAGCGCCTGAAAAAATTTGTAATTCATCCCTAAAGCAAATTTCCCCTGCGCCGATAAATGAGGTAACGGCCAACGGCGCCGTTATGGCCAGCCCCCGGTTTTACCGACGGCGGGCCAATGGAGCCCAAACAGAGAGGAAGGAACATCACGGCCATGATCGGCCAGCAAAACCTGAGCCAGTCACAGAATGACCTGTCCACTTCCATGGAGCGTCTCTCCTCGGGGTTGAAGATCAACAGCGCCGCCGACGACGCCGCCGGCCAGGCCATCGCCAACCGCATGAGCAGCCAGATCAACGGTCTCAGCCAGGCGCAGAGCAACGCCAACGACGGTATTTCCGTCGCGCAGACCACTGAGGGCGCTCTCAACCAGGTCAACGACAACCTACAGCGCGTTCGTGAACTGACCGTTCAGGCCGAAAACGGCACCAACAGCCAAGAAGACCTGGATTCCATCCAAGACGAAATCAATCAGCGCCTGGGCGAAATCGACCGCATCTCCGAAGAAACCAGCTTCAACGGTGTCGACGTTCTCGCTAAAGATCAGGAAATGTCCATTCAGGTCGGTTCTGAAGATGGCCAGACCATCACCATGAACCTGCAAGAAGTCAATTCCGAATCGCTGCAACTCGGTGATTTCAATGTCAATGGCCCGAAACTTGCCGAAGCAGTTGAATCGGGCTCTACCATGACAGTTAGCGGCACGGAATACGACATCGAAGATAACGGCACAACAGGTGCTAATGGTACAGGTGCCTATGCAGTTTCAGAAGGGACTACCGCTAACACACCAATTGACTCAGGTAATAATACGCTTGTACAGGACAGTGAAGGCAACGCATTCGTCAAAAATGACGCTGGTGGCGACGTAAGCTACTATAAAGCTGATCTGGATGTAACAGAAAGCACAGGAAGTCAAGCCGGGGAAATCAGCTACACCGTGGCCGAAGACGCTGAGGCAGCAAACGTTAACCTCACAACAGACGAAGCTGAAGCCGCTACAGGCAATCCTCTTAGCTCTCTGGATGATGCCATCGGCCAGGTCGATAGCCAGCGTTCCGAACTGGGTGCCCTGCAGAACCGCTTCGACTCGGCGATTACCAATCTGAACACCACCGAAACGAACCTTACCTCCGCTCGTTCGCGCATCGAAGATGCCGACTATGCGGACGAAGTCTCCAACATGACCAAGAACCAGATCCTGCAACAGGCCGGTACCTCCGTTCTGTCCCAGGCTAACCAGCTGCCGCAGAACGCCCTGTCACTGCTGGGGTAACCACCAGCCTTCAGCAACAAGTTCCGCAGTAAAAACGAAGCGGGCCCATTCGGGCCCGCTTTTTCAATTCTCCTTTCAGCCTATCCACCGCAAAAGCCGTAAAAGTCTACTCCCTAGCGGGCTTTTCCGCCCTTTGACATCGTCACAGCCCTTTATAGTGGTGGTATCGATCACCATCATTATGCGGCTTCTATGTCCAAAAAACGCAATCGCCGTCACGCAAGCACAAACGACACGCTCACTCTGGCTCAGGCTCGCAAGCAGACGCAGCGTGCCCCCTCGGATCCTGATGCCTGGCTAGCACTAGGGCGCCTATTGGTCGAGCAGAAAGACTGGCAGAAGGCCAGAGAAGCCCTCGAACAGTCGCAAAGTTTACGACCAGACAACGTCGATCAAAAAGCATGGCTCGGGCATGTCGCCTATCACCAGAACCGGCCACAAGACGCATTTACCTATTTGCACAATGCGTTGTCACAAAACCCGACACTCACCCTCGGGCTTGTGACACTCGCCAGGCTGCATATTGATCGCAGCGAATTTCAGCAAGGCCTGGAATATGCACAAAAGGCCTATGCAGCATCGCCCCAGCACATTCCCGCCATTGACACACTCGCCAGTGCCCTTAGCGGACTATACCGCTACGAAGAAGCCTTTGACCTTTACCGTCATCTTACGAAGCTGGTACCAAAAGATTTCTCATCCTGGAATAATGCCGGCAATATGCTCCGGGACCTGGGGCGTCTCAATGAGTCTTACACCTATTATGAGCAGGCGAGCAAGGTAGGCCACCATCCTGCTCCCTACTCCAATCACCTGACGGCTCTTCACTATGACCCAAGAGTGTCTCGGGAAGAGCTCATGGCATTTGCCAAATCTTGGGAAGAACGCTTCGCGCCCGCCAGTCATCTTGTGCCACCACGGCCAGAGCACCCTAATGCAGCGGCCGAGCAAAAATTACGCCTAGGACTGCTATCGGATGGCTTTCGCAAGCACCCCGTAGGCAAGATGATCACCCGATGTCTGGAGCAACTTTCCAAGGGCCAATTCGAGCTTTATTGCTATACCACAAGTGATGCAGTGGATGCTGTCACAAAGCGGATTCAGCGTTGTGCGCAGCATTGGCAACCGATTCGCCACCTTGGCGATGAGGAATTTGCACAGCAGATTCGTGACGACGAAATCGATATTCTCATCGACCTTTCAGGCCATAACACGGGCTCGAGAATGCGCGCGGTTGCCATGCAGCCGGCGCCGTTGATCGTCAAATGGGTCGGCGGTTTGATCAACACCACGGGTGTGCAAGCCATCGACTACCTGATCAGCGATCACGTCGAGACGCCGGAAGGTGAAGACGAGTACTACACCGAGAAGCTCATTCGCATGCCGGATGACTATATCGTTTTCAACCCACCCGAAAAGCTGCCTGCATTGAGTGCGCCACCGGCGCAGCATAATGGTTACATCACCCTAGCGTGCTTCAACAATCCCACCAAACTCAATGATGTCGCGCTCAAGCAGTGGGCAAGCATTATGCATGAGTTGCCTAATTCTCGGTTGTTGCTCAAGGGGCGTCCCTACACGAGCGAGAGCTTCTGCGAACGCCTGTATGCCACACTTGAAGCTGAGGGCATCGACCGTGAGCGGTTAGTTATCGAAGGCCCCGGTAACAACCATGAGATGCTGGAGGCCTACAATCGCGCGGATATCGCACTTGATCCCTGGCCCTATTCGGGCGGCTTGACGACGTGCGAATCGTTCATCATGGGCGTTCCCGTGGTGACGCTCCCCGGCCCAACCTTCGCCGGGCGGCATAGCGCCACCCACCTCGTTCACGCCGGCATGCCGGAGCTGGTCGTCAACAGTTGGGAAGAATACCGCGCCCGCGTGATCGAACTCGCCAGTGACCTGGAAAGCCTCGGCACCATTCGCCAGCACCTGCGCGACATATTGCTGCAATCTCCGGTATGCGACGGCCCACGCTTCGCTCGGCATTTCACGAATGCCATGCGCGCCATCTGGAAGCGTTACTGCGACGACAAGACCCCTGCCGCCCTCACTTTCAATAAAGATGGCGAGGCTCGGTTCGAAGATGAAGACACCCCGGTGGAGATCCACTACGCAGAAGCGTCAGAAGAAGATGCCGAATTTCAATGGCAATTCGAAGGTAAGCTCATCGCCGTCGACAACGGCGGGCAACTGCTTACTAACGAGGTCATCCGCCAATTACTACAGCGTGACGCCCTCGAACTTATCGCCTTCGACCCCAGCAGCCAAGCGCTGGACACCTCGCTCAAGCAGCACAAGGGCGTGCATTACTACCCCAGCGCCACACTCGGTGACGGCCAGCCGGGTCAACTGCATGCATGCCTCGACCCCAAGCTGAGCGCCAGCCTGGCACCACTGGGTGACGAGTACCAGCCCGAGGCCATCCGCACCGGCAGCCAAGTACTCACCCGGCTACCGCTGAACACCATCAAACTCGACAGCATCGACGGCCTCCCAGCCATCGACTGGCTGGTATTGGACGACCTCAACGACGCCATCGCGATTCTCGACAACGGCACCCAAGCGCTGAAAGACACCCTTTTGCTCCAGGTAAAGGTCGCGTTTCAACCCACGCACGAACGCCAACCCAACCTCGCGGAACTGCAACACTGGGCCAGCCGCAACGGCTT
The DNA here is from genome assembly GCF_029889785.1 of Chromohalobacter sp. 48-RD10. NCBI lineage: Bacteria > Pseudomonadati > Pseudomonadota > Gammaproteobacteria > Oceanospirillales > Halomonadaceae > Chromohalobacter > Chromohalobacter sp. 48-RD10. Next base: position 148,155 of record NZ_JARANX010000002.1, read on the forward strand.
TCGCTTCTACCGGCTACACGAACCGCAACACCGCAGCCACCTGCCTGAAGACGTACCGGAAGCCCAGCGCCAAGCTACCGAGCTGGCAAGTGCCGACGCTCTGTTACTGCCCAGCCATGAGCGGATGGAAGCGCTTTCTGATAACCAACGGACGCGGCTCGCGTTTCTGCTGCATACGGCTTTTGGGGTGAAGGATGTAGTTTACTCCTTGCTGACCGATATTGATGTGTCATTGTCCCAAAGTTATCTCAAGGAAGAGCGGCTTACTTCTTATATAGAAAGCAGTTCGTCCTCACTCCTACCTAGCGAAAAAGATACTAGCGTAAAGCGAAAAGTGTTTGTTGTTGGATTCCCAAAATCTGGCACTTCCACAATACAAAAAGCTCTCCAAAGCAGCGGCTATAATTCTGCTCACTGGCAAGTCAAAGAAGGCTTTGTAGGCGAACTCATGTATCGCGGCCTTGAGGAGCATGATGACCCATGGCATTATTTAGGACAATATGACGCCATCACGCAAGGGGATGTCTGCATCCCTTCAAAAGGGCTCAACTTCTGGCCTCAGCTAGACCCTACGATAATTGAAAAAATACAGGAAAAGCACCCCAACTGTTTATTTATATTAAATTATAGAAACCCTGAAAAAACAGTGTCAAGCATTAAGCGCTGGGGTGATATGTCTCAACGTTTCTTGCACAGCAATATCCCTGGGCTACCGGCTGGCAAGGGTAATGACCAACAACTATTAGATTGGATACACAACCACTTTACAACGATAAGAAAGAATCTATCACAGAACAAAAACTTTTTAGAAGTTGATATCGAGAACGACGAGACCCCTAACATGATAGCAAAAGAGTTAAACATCTCTATTGATTGGTGGGGAGTGGCTAACAAAAATACGGCGCAATATTCTCAAGCTATATCTGTAGACTTTATTTGCGGCTGTGGCCATAGCGGCACAACTCTCTTGCTCAATATTCTCAGGCAGCACAGGGACATATACACCCCAAACACAGAAACTTACATGATGTTCCCAGACAATAATACAAACTCAATCGCTTCAAATCTAATAAAAGAAGCAAAAAAAGAAGGATGCAGTAGAATAATAGAAAAAACCCCTAGGCACCTGTATTTCATGGATGATATAAGAAAGAAATTCCCCAATGCAAAATTTTTAATACCGGTTCGCGACGGGCGAGATGTGGCAACATCAATAAAAAGAAGAATAGGGTCTTTGAAGACTGGCGCCGAGCGTTGGATACGGGACAACTCCATAGTGCTTAAAGAGATTGAAAAAGCAGACTGCTACTGGTACCGACACGAAGATCTTGTTAAAAATCCTGAAGAAACCCTAAAAGGGATATGTTCTTTCCTTGGGATACAATTTTCAGAAGAACTTCTAAATTTCCATGAAAACAAATTCCATTGGAATAACATACTTCCCCAGACCGAAAGCTCAGGAAAAGAGGGTATTGAGCATAAAAAATTGAGAAGCTATCAGGTCAACCAGCCCATATTTGATAACACAGGAAATTGGAAAAAAGAGCTATCTCCTGAAGACAGGAAATATATAAAAGAAAAGCTAGAGTCTTATGAGGGGAATAGAATCATGACTTTTTTTGGATACAACGAATCCGATGATAAAAAAACAACACCGACCAATAGATAGCAAGCGAAGACATTGCATGACCAATACGACAAACGCAAAATGGCATAGCCATAAAATCAAGCGCTCGCACCGCGAACACCTCAACGGGCACCGGACGTGCCTATTGTGGTTCACGGGGCTCAGCGGTTCTGGAAAATCCACCATCGCCGGTCTGGTGGAGGAAAAGCTGCATGCCATGGGCAAGCGCACCTACCTGCTCGATGGTGACAATGTGCGCCATGGCTTGAATGTGGATCTGGGATTCTCCGACGTAGACAGAGTCGAGAACATCCGTCGCATTGGCGAACTATCACGGTTGTTTGTCGATGCGGGGATTATCACGCTGGCCGCGTTCATTTCTCCTTTTCGTGCCGACCGGAATAACGTGCGTGAGCTGATGGGAGAAGGCGACTTCATTGAAGTCTTCATCGACACGCCGCTCACCACCTGTGAACAGCGCGATCCCAAGGGACTGTATCATCGAGCGCGCAACGGTGAGATCAAGCACTTCACCGGCATCGACTCGCCCTACGAGCCGCCTGAAACGCCTGAGCTACGTATCGTGAATGACGGCCGCCAACCACACGAAGCAGCAGACCAGGTCATCCGCTATCTACAAGCTAACGGCTACCTTGACCAGTAAAACGCCCAGGCTTGCTATGAGACGAGCCCCACAAGCCGGCGCCAAGCCACCGTGTTTCACGGCTCGTTTCAATATCCAAAAATCTATCGCTACTCCCTAAAGTTCCTTTCGTTCATGCCGATCTCGCAGGAGATACAACCAATGCTTTCTCCATGCCCAGGGACTCGACATGGCCGTTATCAACTCTAACCTGCTCTCTCTCACTGCCCGCCAGCACCAGGGGCGCGCCAATAGCGAGTTGGGCACGACGCTTGAGCGACTGTCCTCGGGGTTGAAGGTCAATAGCGCAGCGGATGATGCGGCCGGCCAGGCCATCGGTAACCGCATGGCGGCGCAGGAAGCAGGCCAACACCAGGCGGCGCGCAACGCCAACGACGGCATTTCCATGATCCAGACGGCCGAGGGAGCGTTGGATGAAGTCAATGATCGGCTGCAGCGTATCCGTGAGCTATCCGTCCAGGGGCTGAATGGCACGATCACAGCCGATGACGCCGATGCCATCCAGGCGGAGATCAACCAGAACCTGAAAGAAATCGACCGCTTGAACGAGCAGACCGAATTCAATGGGATGTCACTACTCAATGGCGATGCCGGCGCGGTCGATCTACAGGTAGGTGCCGATGACGGCCAAGAGCTTTCGGTCGATTTGGGCTCGCCAGGATTTAGCGTTGATGAGCTGGGCTTGGAAGATTTTACTATCTATGGTCTTGAGGGTGAGATAACGCCCCGCAAGACACTCCAAGGTTCCGCTCACGATATAGTACTCAAACCAGATACAGACGCCGAAGTATCGACAGACTTGTCCATGTACGTCAATGGCGAGAAGCAAGATAACAACACTACGGACTATGTTTCTGGCTCTGGCGGCCTTTCAGGTAGCTATATAAAAACCGAGAAAGGCGGCAACTTTCAGTATTATAGTGACCCCGACGAGGCGGCAACACACTATACGAAAACCAATAACAACGAAGTAACCATTGAATCTAATACGCCTATTTTCTCCGAGATTGATACTGTCGAAGTGCCTAATACCTCGCAGCAGGCATTTGAATTAAGTGATGGCACCACCATTTCGAGTGGTAACGACCCAGTGCTTGTCTCATCTGACGAAAAGTATTACATACAGACCCAAGAAAATAATTTAAGAACCTACCGGGAGGCATCCGTCACCCTAGAGGATTCAGGCAGCACATCACAGCTTACAGCATCAGCAAAAGAAACTACCTCATACACCACGACTGAGTTCGAAGATATATCCGGAAGCGATAACATCACCGTCAATGAGGGTGGGACAAACAAAAACACAGCCTATGATGATTATTCAAGCGTTGAGTTCACAGACACTTCGGATACTGCGTTTCCTAATGGCTCGCAGTCGTTGGTCGAGCACGATGGAAGCTACTTTATAAAACAAGAAGATAGTGGTACAACGACTTATTACAAGGCCGAACTTAGCTCCTCTGATAGTACGACACTTTCCGTTCAAGCCACGGAAAGCACAGGCGTCAGAAAAGAGGGCTTTACTGCACCTACACAAGTCAATGACATATCTGTCGACAGCTCGAGCGTGGATTTTAGCTCTATGGGGCTGGCAAGTGGCGATGCTCGGCTTCTTAAGTATCAAGAGGGGAACGACGGTTATTATGTAGAAGATACTTCTGGCGCTGACCCCACCTACACTAAAGCCCAAGTATCGCTCACTGCGAGCGATACATCAGCATCAACCGCCAGTGCCGCCCTAGAAACCGGGGCAACGCCTGAAGCGTTCTCAACAATAGACAAAATAAACGGCAATTCGGTTATCACACTTGACGAATCGAACGTAGAAGTCAATTACACTGCTCGTGATGAGGATGGCAATCCACGTACATATAATGACGTACTACGTCAGGACGAAGATGGCCGCTATTATATGCGACTCTCGGACGACGTTGATTCCGATGAAAGCTTCGTCAAAGGCACGCTAGTAGATAACCTGAAGAGTGCGAATACACTCGTTCAAACCTCCGAGGGAAGTAGCGAGGTGCTGGTTTATTTCGACTTCGATTTTTCCGCCTCCACGGATGCTGACCTGATTCAAGCCGATACAGGCGATAAACGCACCGTCGTCAACATCAATGCGGATGATGATGAGATCCGTATCAAGCAACCCAACGACCCACTCGCAACGCTGGATGAAGCGATTGAACGTGTCGACGACAAGCGCGGCATGCTAGGCGCCATGCATAACCGGCTTGATAGCGTCATCGATGGACTCTCCACCGCTGAAATGAATACCGCCGCAGCACGCTCGCGCATTATGGATGCCGACTATGCCGACGAAAGCTCAAAACTGATGAAGCAGCAAGTCATCCAACAAGCATCTCAATCCATGCTAGCGCAGGCCAACCAAGTGCCGCAGACGGTCTTATCGCTATTGCCATCTTGATGCTGCGGGCATCGCGCAAAATTCTATCAGCAATACCGGTTAGATCCTCATTTACGCTTGGGTCAACGACGAATCCACCCAACGCGCCTATGACAGCAAGCACGACGCCTATGCTGTCTTCCGCAAGATGCTCAAGAACGGCAATCCACCGGATAGCCGGGATGACGTGTGGCAAGCGGCCAGTGGTGATGACGAACGCATCCAAGCACTGCTGGATGCGGACGCGACGCGGTGAAGGGTGGCAAGAACCATCGGGAACAAGTTCCCTCCCCCCTGGATTCATAGCATAACCGCATCACCTCAGGCCGCATGGCTGCGCAACAAAGGCCATGCGCCCTGCTTGGATGCGTCCAAAATCACAATTTCCACGATAGAGCCGTCTTCCGCATAGCTAACATGGGTATTCCAATCCTGCGAGACTTCCTTCGCAACGGCCTTCTCAGAAAGATGCACAACTAGGATATCGTCAGTTTCATCGTACGTGGTGCGCATGGTCATTCCTCCCACTGAAAATGATGCATGACGGTTTTGACGACCAGCCTATCTTCAAGTACCACGGCGGCACATACCAAATTATCGTTGCGCCCTTCCATAGCTTTGGCGATCCATAGCCGCGTATCGTCCTTATAACGCATCTGGCCGGTTTCCAGAAGCTCACCGAGCAGCACTTCTGTCATACCGCGCTGAGCCATACGCTCACGTGCATGCCGGGTAACATATACATCCAAACCGAATCGCCGACAGAACATCAAGGTTCACCTCATTGTATGGTGACCATAATTCTACTGACTCTGGTCGAGCATTACGAAGCCAGCAAGCGTCAATAACCTTCCAGAGAGAAGGGGTTCAAAAACTGACGGCCCCACAGGTATTGGCGGTCCACAAAGGGCAGTTGAGCGTCGTCGCAGACTGCGTCCCATTGGCTTTCGAGCGTCTGGATCATCCGGTCGATAAGCTCTCGAGCTTGTCCGGTCTCGAGATGAAAAGCCGGTGCGGCTGCCAGGCAGGTGCGTAGCTGGCTGCTGTTATCATCGCTAACGAGGCGCATGGCTTGTGATGCGATACCTCCAACCCGCGATTGTGGGCAAATGTCGTAGGCCGGGGTCAACGTAAAGGTTTTTCCATCCCAGAATGCAGCGTGGTTCCGAGCGTGGTCGTCGGTGTTACCGCACAGCACGTTGAACACCATGCGCTTGAACAGTTCATGCAGTGTCGCACGGGGTTCGGTGAAGCGAGCGCGTACCTGATGGGCGAGGTCCTCATAGCTGGCATAGCGAGCGGTCATTTCATCCAGCCCTAACAGCGTCAGGGCCGATACCATCGCATAGCGTAACCAACCTTGCCGAGATAGTCGGCGGTCGAACCGCTCGACAAGTAATACGTCGCGCCCCATGACGTAGCGCAACTCGACGTTGGCAACGTCCAGACCGGCTAGATGCGCTAGACGCATGGCGACAAATTCTGTCTTGACCACACTGTAGAGATCGTTTGACGCAGAAAACTTGGCCACCTGCTTGCGCGCGTTGTCGCCAATCAGGGCTTTGGGCCGAGCGCCGCCAATGCTGGTGCCGTGTTGCAGCGCCTGGGCAAGCGCCGTGGGCAATGGCTTGCCACGGTCGACGCTCTCGGCTGCTTCCATCAGGTCTTCCAGACTCGCGCCCAGCTCCCCACGAGACTCGTAATGTTCTGCGCTGGCCTGAAAATCAAGAGCGCCTATTCGGTCGGAGCCGGATTCCAGCATGAAGGTGAGGTCATCGAGCGTCACCAGATCAGCATCGGCGCCGCTCCTGCCGGTCAAGCGGTTGATGATTACTCGTCGGCCCCAGGCATCCGGGGCTGCATCGCGTAATACCGAGGGCAATGTACCGCCTGCCAGCCTTTGGGCACCACGGCGCAAGGGCAACTCATCGGGAAATAGGCTAATCGCATCGTCCCGTTCAAGGTAACGCCGGCCATAGAGGAACCGATAGCCACCTTGCTCGTGTTGCAGTAAACCGGCAGCGACCGGCTCGGTTTGTCCGGGGAGCCACACCCACACGTAGGCTCGATCGTTAGAAGTCGTCATCGGGTAGGTTCTCTTCATTGCGATGAACGGTCTTGCCAGGCAGCAATGTCATACGTTGCTGCTGCTGTTGAGCGAGGTCCGCGAGATTGCCCGAATCGGTGCCAAACAGGGGAACTCCCAGCAGCGTGGCGGCTTCGAAGTAACTGCCGATGGCGACCGATGGGTCGCCTTTCAGCAGGCTTTGCAGCGTTGCCCGGCTGATACCGATGCGTTCAGCCAGTTCACGCTGCGTCCAGCGCCTGTGGCGCCGGGCCTCTTCGATCAAATTGGCGAATAGCTGCAGCGCGTGATATGTGCGGGGCGAAAGTGTTTGGCGTTTCGTCTGCATTTTTGACCAATATTTTAGGCATAAAGTAGTTAAAGTATAAAATATTGGTCATTTTGGCAAGAAACATGGTTCTTCGCAGATTAGCGTGAAACAGACAGGATAGAGAGACGGCGGTAAATCCGGATAAGCTGATGTTCACCACAAACCTCAGCCCCTCACCTGGATACCGCCGCCGCCATGGATGCTAGCGCCTGGAACCTGTTCTGGAAAGGCTTCACCGTCGCCCACCATGAGTTTCTGGATGCCCAAACGCTGTGGCTCCAGTTGGAGCCCGATGACCGAATCCCGCCGGTCTGCAGCAGCTGCGATCACGCCTGCTTCCTCATCCATGATGTGCACCACCGGCGTGTCCAAGAGACCCCGCTACTGATTTGTCGTGCTGGAGATGCCGGTGAGACGCCTGCGCTGCCCTGTCTATGGACCAACACGCGAGCGGATCGACTGGCTGCCGGTTCTCCGTACTCCTTGCATTGCCATCGAGTGGAGGCCCGTCATGAACACGGCCATTGAGGATGATTCCACCCTCACGGATCGCTACCAGACGACCGTGCCGGCATCGGTTCGACGCGCACTGAATCTGAAGCGTCGCGACCGGCTTCACTATACGGTTCGATCCAATGGAGAAGTCGTGCTCTCGCGTGCCGATGATGAGCCCAGCCAAGACCCTGTGGTGGCTAGCTTTCTGGCGTTTCTGGAGCGCGATTTACAGGCGCATCCGGAAAACATTCGTCCCGCCACCACCAGCGCCTTTGCGCAGCAAGCACGACGCTTATGCTGTCTTCCGCAAGATGCACAACTAGGATATCGTCAGTTTCATCGTACGTGGTCCGCATAGTCATTCCGCCCACTGAAAATGATGCATGACGGTTTTGACGACCAGCCTATCTTCAAGTATCACGGCGGCACATACCATATTAGCGTTTCATCCATGGATACAGGCTGTAGCTGGAAACGCCCAACCGGGCGGCGACCTCGGCGACGGGATGGCCCCACTCCGCCACCTGCTTAACATCTTCGATCTTGAATGCTTCGGTGTATCGTTGACGACTCATGGAACCTCCTGGTCCCTTCAGTATAAGGCCAGGAGGTATCTACGAACGATGGCAGCGGCTATTCCCCCGAGACGGAGATTAACTCTGTTGATGTGTGAGGACTTGGTTCATGCGTGAGTCATCCTCTTCGGTATTACTCAATTTGAAAGAACTGATCAGAGCCATGAGGCGTTCCACCTGATGACTCATTTCGTCGGCGGCAGCGCTACTTTGCTCGACCATCGCCGCATTCTGCTGCGTCATGGTATCCAGTTCGGTCACGGCGGTATTGACTTGGCTGATACCGCTGCTCTGCTCCTGAGAGCCTGTGCTGATCTCGCCGATCATTTGCGTGACCCGCTCGATACTGCCGGCAATGTCTTCCATCGTTTGACCGGCTTTGCGCACTTTTTCCGAACCTGACTCGGCGTTGGAGACAGAGGTTTCCACCAATCCGCGGATCTCGCGTGAAGCATCGCTCGAGCGCCCGGCCAGCGTGCGGACTTCTTCGGCAACGACGGCGAAACCTTTGCCATGCTCACCGGCGCGCGCCGCCTCGACGGAGGCATTAAGTGCCAGGATATTGGTCTGAAAGGCAATCGAATCGATCATGCCGATGATCTCGTTAATGCGTGATGCCGACTCGCTGATATCGTTCATGGTCGTTTCGACATCCTGCATCGCCGTCTGACCGCCACGAGTGACATCGACACTACTGCGCGCCAGTTCATCGGCTTGTGTTGCAGTCTCGGCCGTATGGCGAACCGTGGAGGTAATCTCTTCCATGGATGACGATGTTTCCTGCAGGTTGGACGCCGTCTGCTCGGTACGCGACGCCAGGTCCTGGCTGCTCTTGGCTATTTCATTCGAGGCCGAATTGACGCTTTGGGTACTGGAACGCACCGCTTGCAACGTCCTGTCGATCCGGTCGATGAAATCATTGAAGCGTTCCCCCAACTCGCCGATTTCGTCGCTACGGCGTGAGTCGATGCGTTGGGTCAGGTCGCCATCCTCCTCGGTAATCTCACGGATTCGCTCACTGACAGCGCGAATCGATTTCGACATTCTGCGAGGGCCAATCAATGCGAGAGCGATGGCAGCCAGGAAGATGATCGACGAAATGGTAATGACCCAAAGCTGCTGAGTATCGATCCGGTCGAGCATCGATGTTTCCAGATCGGCCACTTTGGCATTCAAGGCCTGACCAACCAGGTCATAAACCTCACGCAACTCATGGAAGCGTGGCATACTCTCTTCATCGAATAAGGCTTGGGCTTTCTCTATTTCGCCATTTCGGTGCAACTCGACGATGTTATCGGACACATTAGCCCACGCCTCGTAGCGCGTTTCGAATTGCTCCAGCTCCGCCACCACACTCGGATAGTTCGACATGTGCTCTTCGAACGTATGCATGCGGTCATAGGCCTGCTCGGCATTTTCCTTGTAATCCGCAATGAATTGCTGGCCTCCGTCGCTATCCGGTTCTTCATCAAGGAGCTCCAGCAACGCCATTTGTCCTTGATACAGGTCCCGATCCGCATTCAGGACATTTGAAATCGCCACATTGAACTCACCACTAAAGTCGGTCATCCGCTCCTTGACGGCATTGACCAATCGCTCATCCACCACCATGATCGCCAACATCGAAAGCGCTACCGTAATAAAAGCGACAGCATACTTGACGCTAATTTTATTGAGATTGCTTTGATGTAAATTACTCAACATACCCCTCCTCTTAATGTTCACGCACCATCTTTTCTTAGGTAGAAAGGGTATCGGCTGGGCATGGATAAACTTGAATAAATCCCTTCTCTCCAACGATCAATGAAGTATGTTTTATTATGGATAAAGACTGTATAAGTAGATATACATACTTTGCATTGCTATTCGCTGACTGTCATACCAAGGTAGCGCACCGGCCGATGACGCAGTAGCAGCGGTACGCCTGAGCCGGCGTCAGTGCTGCGCTTATTAGTTGAATTCAGGGCCAGAAACCCCCGCCAACTTCCACCTATCTGGCCCATGACGCTCAAGTGAGTCGCCTCAAGGCCGATATTCGAAAAACCATGAGCAATCTTGTTGTTGCTCCTTCTCGTTTGAGCGCGTTTTCTCTTATAGGCGATACCATGTCTTCTCCCCGTACCCACATCACCGTTAATGAACTGAATGACGAGATCGTGCCGCGCCTCGATCTGGTCGAGAAGCTGATCAATACGACCCTGGCGTCGCTCATCGAGACGACCGAATCCGACGAGGAACGCACCCGTCGCGAGGATCAAAAACGCCGTTTCGAGCTGATGCTGCTGTCCATCCGCATGAATGTCGCCAGTGTATCGCGCCGCCATGCGGCGGTGATCCGTGCTACCCAGGACGATGATCGCACTGGCGGTTCTCTCCTGCAGCTGGATGAAAACGAAGCTATCGCCCTGGATAACGCAAGATTGCTGTACGATCAGGTCAAGGCGCATGCGCGTCAGTAGTGCGGCTGCGCGTATTAATCGTCTGATTTGTGGGCTCGTAGCGAAACGGGCATTCGTACTTTAGGCGGGGGATACTTGATTTTTTCTTGTAATGGGTTAAATCTGCTGAACTTCTTTGAATATGGCTAGTACACCATGCGGACTTTATTGCGCAGTCAGACCTTTTTAATCGTGCTATGGGGCGTGGTCATGACGACCCTACCCTACACGACGTACAAGATATTGCTCTTCCAACGCCAGGCACCGTCACTACTCGGCGCCCACTTGCCCGCGTTGCTCTTTGCCAATATTGCCATGATCGTACTCCTGGTCGGCACATTGCTGCTAGTCACCTCCGCTCATTCGCAGTTGCGTCAGGACCGTTCGCGCAGCCGGCATGAAGCATCGTCATCACCGCCGTCGCCTGCCCCTCAATCCGGAGCACGCTCGCCACGTCCCAAAAAAGCAGAAGCGCCCGCGGAATCCGCCGCCACCGGTCTTAAGCTCGTCGAAATCGGCGCGGAAAGTCCCTTGCAAAGCCGTTTACCGCTCGGCGCGGTGGTGGTATCGGTCAATGGCACCTCCGCAACATCGCTCGCAGCGGCGGAATCGGTCCTCAAACCGGGAGTCAATGAACTCGACTGGCTAGACGATAACGGTAAACGCAACATGGCCTATGTCATGGTCCGCGATAGCAAGCTGCACGCCGAGTTTCGCCCCGTTTGATGTTATGTCAGTGAAAAAAGCCTTCGGCGTTAAAAAAGCCATTAAAGTCTGATCTGTCATGGCCGATAACGGATAAGCAGGGACGTTACCGGTCTTTATTACGCTAGCCAAAGCAAAGAACTAAAAAAGCGAGGCACCCGATGACTCATATCGGTACATTCATCACCGAATCCGACACCAGTATTCACGAGAAGCTGAACCACGCCCTTGAAATACTTCTCGAGCGCGATGCCTCCTTGCTCAAGGCGTCGGCGACGGAACGTTCTCTCTCCTTCCGCTTGGCCATGTACCTGCAACAGGCGTTTCCCGACTGGGATATCGATTGCGAATACAATCGCTGGCCGGGCCCCTGCAAACGCACCCGCCACATGACGAGCGTGACCAATACCGCCGATACCGATGCGCGTACCGCCTACCCCGACATCATCATTCATCACCGCGGAACCCACGAGAACCTTGCCACTATCGAGGTGCAAAAAAGTACCAATAGCTTCGGTAAGCATCAGGACGTCAAGAAGATCCACGCTTACAAGCGCGATAGCAGCTTTCGGCATGCCTTCTTCGTCGACATCGGCGTCGGCGACGATGCCGGACGCACGCACATCGATATGATGACGTGATCCGGTTGCCACCGGGTGCTCTTAGGCTCTCTGAGAAGAGCCTGCTTCTTGAATGAGGCTGCACTCGATATACAAGATCGATAACAACGCAAGGGGACGTATATGTCGTCGAACATTCCTGAATTTCCCGTCAACAGCGGTCCTGCCACCGCCAACATCACACCCAACCCGCTGAGCGGCCGCCAGCGACTGGATATGGCCCTGGCCCACATCCAGCCTGACAGTGACGCGCAAGGAATATCGGCGCCATCGGCCTTGACCATGAGCGAGCTCGCTAAGCCCATCGACCGCGTCAACGATGTGATGCGCGCCTACAATGTCCAGTTCGAACTGTCGGAATACGAGGGCCGGATCGTGACACGCATCGTCGACCGCGACAGCCAGGAACTGATCCGCCAGATCCCCAGCGAAGAGACGCTGCGCATTGCCGAAACCCTAGAGCAACGCCAGGGCCGACTGGTCGATTGGGAAGCGTGATTCAGAAGGCCGCCTTGCGTCAGCTCCCGCCCCTCGCACTTGCACACACGGTCCTCACGCCGCACCATTAGTGCCTATTAGAAACACTTCTAGCGTTATACCTTTTCGCTCAGACACCTGACTTCCTTGCACATCAACGAGACCCGGATGCTCAAGCGTTACTTTCCCATCGTCGAGTGGCTGCCAGGCTACGATCGCTACACGCTATCCCAGGATCTCTTCGCCGCCGTCATCGTCACTTTGATGGTCATTCCGCAAGCGCTGGCCTATGCCCTGCTCGCTGGGCTTCCGGCGGTGACGGGCCTCTACGCCAGCATACTACCGCTGATCGCATATACCGTCTTCGGTACCAGCCGCACGCTGGCGGTGGGACCAATGGCGATCGTCGCCCTGATGACCGCCGCGGCGTTATCAAACATCGTAGCCACGGGGACCGTCGCCTACAGTGAAGCCGCCGCAACACTAGCGTTCCTCTCCGGCGTCATGCTGATGCTGATGGGGGTCTTCCGGCTGGGCTTCTTCGCCAACTTTCTGAGTCATCCGGTCGTTTCCGGGTTGCTCAGCGCCTCGGGCGTGTTGATCGCCACCAGCCAGCTGGGCAACTTATTGGGCATCTCGATGTCCGGGTTCACGCTGATCGAACAGCTCGCCGGGCTGGTCACACATTGGCAGGATTTCAACGGTCTGACGGCGTTGATCGGCCTCGTCTCGCTGGCGTTTCTGATGGGGATGCGCCGCGCCGGTCCTACGCTGCGCCGCATGGGCATGACCGCCACGCTGAGTGGCTTCATCACCAAGGCTGGGCCGATCATTGCCGTCATGATCTCGACCCTGCTGGTGTGGGCGTTCAACCTGGAGGCGCAGGGCGTGGCCGTGGTCGGCGAAATTCCGCGCCATCTACCACCGCTGGCGCTGCCCTCGCTCGACCCGAGCTTGATCAGTACGCTGCTCATGCCGGCGTTTCTGATCAGCCTGGTCGGCTTCATCGAGTCGGTATCGCTGGCGCAGATGCTGGCCGCCAAACGTCGTCAGCGCATTTCGCCCGACCAGGAGCTTTTCGCGCTGGGCGGCAGCAACATCGCCGCCGCCTTGAGCAGCAGCATGCCGGTAACGGGCAGCCTGTCGCGCACGGTGATCAATTTCGATGCCGGCGCGCGCACGCCGGCCGCAGGCAGCTTCGCCGCGCTGGGCGTGGCGCTGGTGACGCTCTATCTCACGCCGCTGATTCACTTTCTGCCCATCGCCACGCTCGCCGCCAGCATCATCGTCTCGACCTTCACGCTGCTTGATGCACGCGGCCTGAAGCGCACCTGGCGTTATTCGAAGCGCGATTTCGCCGCCATGCTCGCGACCATCGTGCTGACCTTCGTCAGCGGTGTCGAAGTCGGTGTCATCACCGGCGTAGGGCTATCACTGGCATTGTTCTTGTACCGTACCAGTCGCCCCCACAGCGCTCTGGTAGGTCGCGTCCCCGGTACCGAGCATTTCCGCAACGTCGAGCGCCACACCACCGAGCACGACCCCAACGTGGCCCTACTGCGCGTCGACGAAAGCCTCTACTTCGCCAACGCGCGTTACCTGGAAGACACCGTTTACGCCATGGTCGCCGAACGCCCGGCGCTCAAGCATGTGGTGTTGATCAATTCGGCCATCAACTTGATCGACGCCTCGGCACTGGAAAGCCTGGAAGCCATCAATGCCCGCCTCGACGATTCACAGGTCAAGCTGCATCTCGCCGAAGTCAAAGGCCCGGTGATGGACCAGCTCAAGCAAAGCGACTTCCTCGACCATCTTACCGGCGAGGTCTTCCTGAGCACCTATTACGCCTGGGAAGCGCTACACGACGAGAAAACCGCTGTGAAACCTCAGCCTAGCGACTCCCCTCGCTAAGCTGTGTCTCACGATGGCCAAACGATATGAGAATTGGAGAGACCTATATAGCATATTGCTATTTATCACAAACGGAATACGATCAGGGCAAGTGGAAACAGGAGTGACTATGCACACGCTCGTCGAACAAGCCACTCAGCATTGGAGCTATCTGGCACCACTGCTCACCATGCCCACCGACGACATCGAATATGACGCGCGTGTCGAGGCCTTGGATGAACTTCTCGACCTGATTGGCGAGGATGAGTCCCACCTCCTCGCCAGCTTGGCGAGTCGCTTGGGGGATGTCATCGAAGCCTACGATGAAGAACGCCGGCCCATGCCCGACGTTTCGGGTGTCGACGTACTGCGTTATTTGATGCAGGAGCATCAGATTTCACAAAGCGAGTTACCTGAAATAGGCGCTCAATCGGTGGTATCAGCCATTCTCGCCGGACGCCGTAAACTCAACTGGCGCCAAGTCTGCGAGCTATCGGAGCGCTTTGGCATCGCGACTGATACCTTCAAGGAGTCCAGCCCCACCCGCCGTGTTGCCGGTTAAATATCTCTCTTAAGGGAGACGCTTATTCTTCCACCAGCGCCTTCACCTTGTCGACGATATGCGCGCCGATGGGGATTGCCGAGGTAGCGGCGGGCGATGGCGCGTTGCACACGTTAACGCTGCGCCGCGTGTTGACGAACAGGAAGTCGTCGATCATCTTGCCATCCTTGGCCACCGCCTGGGCGCGCACGCCGGCGGGATAGGGGCGCAGGTCATCGCGGGTCAGGTGCGGACAGTACTTGCGCACTTCTTCCAGATAGCCGCCCTTGAAAAACGAGTTCTTCATCTCGTGAAGCCCTGGCTTGAGATTGGCCCGCAGTACCTTGCGAATCCCCGGATCGCCGGCCATGGAAGCCAGATCGCTAAACGACACATCGCGTTTGCGATACCCCTCGCGCTTGAATGCCAGCACGGCATTCGGCCCTACGGTGACGCTGCCATCGATCATGCGCGTCAGATGCACGCCGAGAAACGGCATCGCTGGATCGGGAATCGGATAGATCAGGTGATTGACGATGCGATTGTGCTCGGGCGGCAGTCGATAGTACTCGCCCCGGAACGGGCAGATCGTGAACTCGGGCGTTACGCCCAACATGCGGACTACGCGGTCCGCCATCAGTCCCGAGCATGACACCAGATGGCGCGTGGTAAAAATGCCCTGGTCGGTGGTCACCACGACCTCTTCGCTGCGCTCTTCGAGTGCCGTGACCGGCGCCGCGTAACGCACTTCGCCGCCGGCATTCTGGAACACCTCGGCCATCTTCGCGGTGACCTGCCGATAGTCGACGATGCCACTGGCGGGCACGAAGATACCGCCCTGCCCGGTAATGTTGGGCTCACGCTCACGCAGTTGGTCGGCGTCGAGCCATTCGCGCTCCAGGCCATTGGCGGCGGTGCGTTCCCACAATGCCTGCATACGCTGCATTTCCACCGCGTTGGTGGCGACGAGCAGCTTGCCGCAGCTTTCGTAATTGATGCCGTGAGTATCGCAAAACGCCTTGGTAGCGCGGTTGCCTTCCAGGCAAAAGCGCGCCTTGAGGCTGCCCGGCGTGTAGTAGACCCCGGCGTGGATCACACCACTGTTATGGCCGGTCTGATGATGCGCCGGGCCGCGTTCCTTCTCGACGAGCAGTATGCGCTTGTCGGGATAGGCCTCGATCAGTTGCATGGCGGTGGACATCCCCAGGATGCCGCCGCCGATGATGATGAAATCGTACACCGCGTTCTCGCTTGTCAGAATTGAACCGTTACAGCCTGCGCAACGCCGGGTTGGCGTTCAAGACATCTCTCACTCATCGCGCATCAACTGCCCACTCAAGCGTGCTTGGGATTGGCAAGCGTCTGCTTCTGGGTGAAGTAACCGCGCTGGCGCATCAACTCACGGCGCAAATCGGGATGCGGCGTGAAGCGATCACGCCCATGCAGCCAGAAGTGATTGTTGAGCAGCAGGAAGCTGCCGATGGGGATTGGCACGGACAGTCGCGCTTCGCTACTTTCCAGCGACTCGGAAAGATCGCACAACCAGTTGCCCTCCTCGAAATCGCGCGGCTGCACGAACTGATCGATGTAGGACATCACCGGACGCCCCTGCGCATCGACATCGAACACCGGATGATAGACGTCCTGGCCGACATTCTTGCTGGGCGGCGCCGCCCAGCGCATCTTGCGACGCGCCATGGGGTGCGCGTGGAAACGCTCGAGATCTGCCCAGTCATCGAGATGCAGCAACAGCGAATTACCACCCTGCATGTGCTGCTCGTCGATTTTCATCATCAGCACGTAGTCGGTGTCCTGCTCGACGAAGGTGCCGTCGTTGTGCAGCTCCATGACGCGATGCGGCTGACGCAGGTAGCTGTCGGATTCATCGACATTCTTGACCACGAAGCGCGCGTAGTACTGCCCACTCATGGCATCGAAGTTGGAGCGTCCGATGCAATGCGCCACCGCCGTGGCCACCTTCACCATATCGTCGGCCTGCGCCACTTCATCGAGCCCTTCCGGCGTTACCAACAGGCCACCGGTGGCACGATCCACCAGTGTATCCGCCAGCCACGGTTTGAGGGTATTGGCGCATAGGTCGTCGAGGATTCGAGCGACGCGAAAACGCAGCATCGATTTGTATTCCAGCGCCTGAATCGGCCATTCAGCGGTGGCGTCGAGAAAGGCGCGCACGGTCGCGGCGTCCAGGGTCAGTTGCAACAACCGCGATGATTGAGCGGACGGTGCGACGCTGAAACCTTGAGAGGCACGGTCGGCAGGGGTATCGAGGGCGGTCATGGCTAGCCTCCACGGTGTTCTAGATGTCGGCTTAAAAATATCTATATTTTTATAAAACGTCAAAATTATACTTGCACATCGACGCCAGACCGTTCCCCGCTTCCGGTGGCCTCCGGTATCATGGCGCTCACATATTTGGTGGAATCACCCCATGACCAGCGCCACTCCGCGCCCTAATCTCGCCATCGGTGCCTACCGCCAGCTCAAGCGCGACATCATTCGCGGTGCCTACACGCCGGGCGAAAAGTTGCGCATGAGCGATCTAAAGACACGTTACGATCTGGGCGTGGGGCCCATGCGTGAGGCCCTGTCGCAATTGGTCAGCGAACGCCTGGTGACGGCCGTGAGCCAACGCGGCTATCGCGTCGCAGAGATGTCGATCAAGGAGCTCGAGGACCTCTACGATGCACGCGCGCAACTGGAAGGCTTGGTACTGGAACTGGCCATCGCCCGGGGTGGCGACGACTGGGAAGCGGAGATTCTGGCCAAGGCGCATGCCCTCGCCAAGGTGGCAACGATAAACAGTGCCGACGACATGCTGGATGTCTGGGATGCCCGTCACCAGGCTTTTCATAGCGCGATCGCGGCGGGCTGCGATTCACCGCACCTACTGCAGACACGGACCTGGCTCTTCGACCAGGCCGAGCGCTACCGCCATCTATGGCTTTGCCAAACCGTGTTCTCGGCAGAGGCGCTTGACGCCAAGCGGCGCGAGCATGCAGCGCTGACCGACGCCATCCTCGCCCGTGACGCGGCGACAGCCTGCGCCATGATGCGCGAGCACCTGATGACGCCGGTACCGATCATCAAAGAGGTGTTACGTGAACAGGGGCTCGTATAAATCCTGGAGTCGACCACGATCGGTCAGCGTGCGGTCGTCGTTCGCATCTGGCCGCCATGTTCTGATCCGAATTTTGAATTTTCACATCGACTCGCTTTTTCACTGACGAACCCGCATCCACGCACTGCCCTTCTCCTCCACAAGACCGTCCCCATGGCCCATTCTTCTAACACCGACCATAAGCCGGAATAGCGTCTACTACTTTTTGCCTAATTGAAAATGTTCGATTTCGCGCCACAATGATCCAAACCGAACACCAGTGGGCGAATGCGAACATGCAAAACGAAACCTACGATCTGGTTGTCATCGGCGGCGGCATCAACGGTGCAGGCATCGCGCGTGATGCTGCAGGCCGTGGACTTTCGGTGCTCGTCGTCGAGGCGGACGATCTCGCCAGCCATACGTCATCGGCCTCGACCAAGCTGATCCACGGTGGCTTGCGCTATCTGGAGCAGTACGAATTCAAGCTCGTGGCCAAAGCTCTCTCCGAGCGCGAAATACTCCTCAAGACGGCGCCGCACATCATCTGGCCAATGCGTTTCATCCTGCCCCATCAGAAGCACCTGCGTCCGGCCTGGATGATCCGAGCCGGGCTCTTCATGTACGACCATCTGGGTGGAAAACAGTCGCTAGCGGGCTCGCACGGCATCAAGTTCGCCGGTCATTCGGCCGGAGCACCACTGAAGCCCGAGTTCACCAAGGGCTTCGTCTACTCGGACGCCTGGGTTCAGGATGCCCGGCTGGTGGTGCTCAACTGCATGGATGCAGCCAACCGTGGCGCCTGCATCATGACGCGCACGCGTGCCGAGACCGCCATACGCGATACCAACGGATGGACCGTCACCCTGCGTACCGCCGAAGGCGATACTTGCAAGGTCGCCGCTCGCGGACTGGTCAACGCGGCCGGGCCCTGGGCCGTGCGTTTTCTCGACGAGGTCGCGTCGCTGGATCACAAGTATTCGCTGCGCCTGATCAAGGGTAGCCATATCGTAGTGAACAAGCTGTTCGACCACGACTACTCCTATATCTTCCAGCAACCCGATGGCCGCATCGTATTCGCCATTCCCTACGAGCGCGATTTCACGCTCATCGGTACGACCGATATCGAGCACGAGGGCGCTCCCGGCGATATCGCCATCGAGGAAGACGAGATCGGCTATCTATGCGAGTCGGCCAATCGCTATTTCGAACGACCTATCGAACCCGACGATATCGTCTGGAGCTACTCGGGCGTGCGTCCTCTCCTCGATGACCGTGAGGACAACGCCAGCGAAATCACCCGCGATTACCGTATCCAACTCGATACTTCCGACGGCGCTCCACTGCTCAATGTCTTCGGCGGCAAGCTGACGACCTATCGACGGCTGGCGGAGGACGCTGTCGATCAACTGGCACCCGAACTCGGATGCCAGCAAAAAGCCTGGACCGGCAAAGGCCATCCACTGCCCGGCGGCGAAGAAGCGAAACCACAGCACCTTTTCGAATCGCTACAAGCAAGTCATCCCTTCATTCCACTGGGCATGGCCAATCGTATGGTCTTCAACTACGGCACACGGGTCACGAACATCGTCGGCGATGCAAAAAGTCTGGACGACCTCGGTGAGCATTTTGGCGCCGACCTGTACGCCGCCGAAGTCGATTACCTGCGCGATCACGAATGGGCGCGCACAGCCGAGGACATCCTCTGGCGGCGCTCCAAGCTCGGGCTACGTCTCAGTGATGATGAACGTTTCCGGCTTGCCGATTACCTCACCCGCTCCTTCGCTGAGCCGACCCAAGCCGATTCAGAGGCTTAAAACGAACCTGGAGAACCCAGCCGTCGTGAATAACGACACAAACCCAACTGCCATCGATGCAGGTGGCGCCACAAAGAGGAGGAAAACCATGACTCGCCGACTCATTGCTGACATGCCTGTCGACATTGCTGGACGTGCGCATCCCGGCTTATCCAACCATGACACTCATTACCACAAGGCATACTCATGGGCATTGTAGAAACGATACTGGTCCACGAAATCGCCGGCACGGCGTTCCTGACGCTGCTGGGTTGCGGCGTGGTGGCCAATGTCCTTTTGAACAAGACGAACGGTAACGGCAGCGATGGCATCGTGATCTTCTTCGGCTGGGGGCTTGCCGTGTTCTGCGGTGTTTACGTCGCCTACGATACCGGTGCGCATATCAATCCAGCAGTGACGCTGGCCCTATTGATCGGCCCGGCCAAAGAGTATGCGGAGGGTATCCCGATCAATTTCGTCACCACCCTCACCTATTTTGTGGCCGAACTCATCGGTGGTTTTCTAGGGGCCGTGGTTTGCTATCTGGCCTACAAGAAACAGTACGATGACACCGAAGACAACGCGCTCAGACTCGCCACGTTTTCCACCGCACCGACCATCCGATCCTATGGCTGGAACCTGATCAGCGAAATCATCGGCACCTTCGTGCTGATCTTCGTCATTCTCATGTTCGGCAATACGCCGTCCGGCCTCGGGCCCTTGGCGGTCGCGCTTTTGGTGGTCTCTATCGGGGCTTCGTTGGGTGGCCCTACCGGCTATGCCATCAATCCAGCACGCGATCTCGGCCCGCGCATTGCCCACGCCTTACTGCCTATCAAGAACAAGGGGTCGAATGACTGGCACTATGCCTGGGTGCCGGTCGTCGGCCCTGTCATCGGCAGCACGTTGGCGGCACTTGTTGCTTACATCTACTAACCCATTCAGATTGATCGATTTTTTGTAACGAACACGAGGAGCGACCTTCCATGAGCAATGCAAAGAAATACGTACTCGCGATCGACCAGGGTACGACCAGTTCCCGCGCCATGCTGTTCGACCACGACGGCCAGATCGCCGGCATCGCCCAGCGCGAGTTCGAGCAGATATTCCCGCAGCCGGGCTGGGTGGAACACAATCCACGCGACATCATGACCAGCGTGCTGACGACGCTTACCGAGGTGATCAACAACACGCAGGTCGATGTCTCGGAAATTGCCGGCATCGGCATCACCAATCAGCGCGAAACCACCGTCGTCTGGGACAAGAACACCGGTCAGCCGGTGTATAACGCCATCGTCTGGCAATCACGTCATTCGGCCGAGATCTGTGATGAGCTGCGTGACGCCGGGCATGCGGAGATGGTCCGCGACAAGACCGGGCTGGTCATCGATGCCTATTTCTCGGGCACCAAGCTCAAGTGGATCTTCGATAATGTCGAAGGTGTAAAGGAAAAAGCCGACAACGGCGAGCTCCTGTTTGGCACCATCGATTCCTGGCTGGTGTGGAATCTGACCGGCGGCGAGGTGCATGTCACCGACGTTACCAACGCTTCGCGGACGATGATGTTCAACATTCGCAATCGTCAATGGGACCCGGAACTGCTCGAGTTGTTCGGCGTGCCCGAATCGATGCTGCCCGAGGTCAAGTCCTGCAGTGAAGTCTATGGCAAGGTGCTGCCGAAATATTTCTTCGGCAATGAGCTGCCGATCGCCGGTATGGCCGGTGACCAGCAAGCCGCGCTGTTCGGTCAAGCCTGCTTCAACCCCGGCATGGCCAAGAACACCTATGGCACCGGTTGCTTCACGCTGATGAATACGGGTCCGGAAGCTACGGCTTCTGAAAACGGCCTGCTCACGACCGTCGCCTGGGAGATAGACGGCCAACTCGAATACGCCCTCGAGGGCAGCGTGTTCGTGGCCGGTTCGGTGATCCAGTGGCTGCGCGACGGCCTACGCATGCTGGGCAAGTCTTCCGATTCAGAAGCCTATGCCGAGCGCGCCGGCGATAACGACGGCGTCTACCTCGTACCGGCGTTCACTGGTCTGGGCGCACCTTATTGGGACTCCAACGTCCGCGGCGCGATGTTCGGCCTGTCGCGCGGCACGAGCAAAGAACATTTCATCCGTGCGGCGGTAGAATCCATGGCCTACCAAAGTGCGGACGTTCTCCACGCCATGCAGGCCGATGCCGGCCTCCAGCTCACCGAACTGCGTACCGACGGTGGCGCTATCGCCAACGACTTTCTCGCCCAGTTTCAGGCCGACATCCTGGGCGTGGATGTGCTGCGTTGCGCGGTCAATGAAACCACCGCTCTAGGCGCCGCCTACCTGGCCGGTCTCGCGCTGGGCTTCTGGGAATCGCGCGAGCAAATTGCCAAGCAATGGGCCATGGACCGCCACTTCACACCCCAGATGCGCGTGGAAAAGCGCGACGAGCTCTATGAAGGCTGGAAGTGCGCCGTCCAAGCGACCATGGGCTTTCATGTGGCTTCGTAAGCTTCACTTGCCACGTTTTTAATTATAGTACTAACGCCCTATCGCAGTGCGGTAGGGCGTCGCGGCGATGGGCGAACATCAGCGCGGTGCGCCCGTCGAACCAGGTGTCGAGACGCTCGGCGACCGTCGTTGCCGTGGCGGCGTCCAGCCCCGCCAGCGGTTCGTCGAGCAACACCAGCGGCGCATCGCGCAGGATCACCCGGGCCAGCGCCACGCGGCGTGCCTGCCCACCGGAAAGCTGGCGCCCGGCTTCGCCGACCCAGGTCTCGAGCCCGTGTGGGAGTTCGCGCGCCCAACCGTCCAGATCGACGATCCATAGCGCCTGCCACAGGGCACGTTCGACGGCCGCTTCATCCAGGTCGTGCTCGACCGGCAATCCCAGGCGCAGGTTGTCAGCCAACGGGGCATGAAAAAGCTCGGTGTGCTGGGTCAGGTAGGCGAGTCGTGTGCGCAACGCTTGCGGCGCCAAGCCGCGTAGATCCTGCCCCGCCAGTTGCACGCTGCCCGCCTCGGGATCGAACGCGCGAACGACGAGCTGAGCAAGGCTCGACTTGCCGCTGCCCGAGGGGCCCAGCACGGCGACACGTTCGCCGGCCGCCACGTGTAGATTGACGTCTTCGAGCGCAGGCGTGGTGCCCATGCCCGGATAACGCAGCGTCACTGCCTCGAAGATGAGCGACGGCGCCTCGGCGCTCGCCAGGCAAGCCTCGCCGTCGTCACTCGCAGGTGCCGCCGCCTCGGCATTGAGCCGCGCGGCAGCCGTACATGTCGCCCCAAATTGCACGAAGGCGCCCGGCAGCATGGCGAGGCCTTCATTCAGGGCGAGTACCGCCAGTGGCAACATGCTTGCCACTGGCGCCGACATCTTGCCTGCGGCGAACGCAAGCAGCGCCAGGCAGAGAATCGCCACAGCGGTGCCTTGCACGGTCAAGGTGACCAGCGCATTGCCCAGCGCGGCGCGGCGGGCCAAACGCCGCTGATCGTCGAGCAACATCCGCTGCTCATGCTCCACTCTTTCCCGGTGGGCGCCGAGTACGCCGAAGGTGCGCAACTCGGCCAGGCCCTGCAGATGTTCCAGAGCGCGAACGCGCAGGCGCTCCAGCGTTTCGACGCGTCGCGCGCTTGGGTCCCGTCCTGCCACGGCCATGCCCAGCGTAACGATCCCCCATAACGGCAGCATGATCGCCAGCAGCACACCGCCCAGCGCGGGCATGGCCAGCGCCTGGATGCCGGCGACGACGAGGATCGCCAGCAGCCCCACTAATGGCGGCGCCAGCAAGCGCAGATAGAGATTGTCGAGCGCGTCGATGTCGGCGGTCAGCCGATTGAGCCATTCGCCGGCGCGGTAACGCGCCAGTTCACGGCCCGATAGCCGTGACAAGCCGGCAAAGGTGCGCCCGCGAATATCCGCCAACAGACGCAGCACGGTGTCGTGGTTATAAAGGCGCTCGGCATAACGCGCAGCGGTACGCCCCACGGCGAAGAAGCGGATACCGCTACCTGGGGTGAAGACATCGATCGTCGCCGCGCCACCCGCCGCGAGTGTCATCCCGGTCAGCGCTGTCGCGGTGATGAACCACCCCGACAGCGTCAGAAGCCCAATAGCGAACAGCAGCGTCGCCAGCATCAGCAACGCCCCGATCAGCAAGCGTGTACGCTGCTCGCCCATCAGGCGCAGCCATGGGCCTAGCGCCTTTCTAGTGGGCCCCTGCATGACAGTGGACTCCTTCATGACCAGGCCTCCGACGATACCGGTACGTCCTGTGAAGACAACTGGCCCGCCTCGAGACGCAACACGCGGTCGGCCATGCCCATGACGGCGGGATGATGCGTGGCGATGACCAGAGTACGGCCTTGCGCGACCAGTTGCGTCAGTCCCTCGATCACGCGGCGTTCGCTGTCAGGGTCGAGGCTGGCCGTGGGTTCGTCGAGCAATACCAGGGGCGCGTCACTGAGGAATACCCGCGCCAGCGCCAAACGGCTGGCTTGCCCGCCGGAAAGCCCCAGACCACGCTCGCCGAGGGACGTGTCGAGCCCCTCGGGCAAGGCTTTCAGCAAGTCACCGAGCTGAGCCGCATTAAGTGCCTCGCGCAAGCGGTCGTCACTGGCATTTGGCGCGACCAGGCGTAAATTCTCGGCCAGCGTGCCCTGCATCAAGAACGGGCGCTGATCGAGCCAGGCCAAGCGTGTCTCCGCACGCAACGCGACCTCGCCCGCCTCGGCCTCGACGAAGCCGGCGAGCAGTTGTAGCAGCGTCGACTTGCCGGCGCCCGATGGTCCGACCAGCGCCACCACCTCGCCATCGTCGATATCGAGATCGAGTGGCCCCAACACGCGGCCGCGCCCGGCATGCGCCACACAGACCTCGATCAGGCGCGCCCGTAGCTTCGTCGCGTCGTCGCACTCATCGTCTAGAGCCTCCATGCGTGGACCCTTTGGTGGCGTCTGCGACAGCAATTCGCACAGGCCCTCGGCGGCACCCAGGGCACTGGCGCGGTCGTGATAATGCTGGGCAAGCAAGCGCAGCGGCTGGAAGAAATCCGGAGCCATGAACAACAGGAACAACCCGCTGAACAGCGTCAGTTGGTCGGCCGGACCCAACTGGATGTAGCCCAGCAACCCGAAGCCGATATAGATGGCAATCACCGCAATCGACACCGAGGCGAAGAATTCCAGCACCGCCGAGGAGAGAAACGCCACGCGCAGCGTTTTCATGTTGCGTCGCCGGTAGTCGTCGGCCACCGCCGTGACTTCCTCGGTGGCCTGACGGGTGCGACCGAACAGCTGCAAGGTGGTCAACCCGCGCACGCGATCGAGGAAATGCCCCGCGAGACGCGTCATGGCCTGAAACTGTTGCTCGTTCAAGCGCTGAGCACCCATGCCGATCAACGCCATGAACAGCGGAATCAACGGCGCCGCGATCAGGAAGAACAACGCCGCCAACCAGTCCAGCGAGAACGCCACGCCGAGAAAGATCAGCGGCAATACCACCGCCAGCGTGGCCTGGGGCACATAACGCGCGATATAGCCTTCCAGCGCTTCGACCTGATCGACCAGTTGTGCGGTACTGCCGGCGCTATGCCGCTGGGCGAGATGCACCGGCCCCAGCGCCGCGAGATGATCGAGCACCTGGGCGCGCACATGTGCCTTGACGCGCAGCCCAGCTTCCAGACCGCTGGTCTCCTGCAGCCACTGCGCCAGCCCGCGCACGATCACCGCGCCAGCCAACGCCGCCGCATAGGGCCATAGCGTGGCCAAGGCCGACTCGTGGACCACGACAGCGCTGATCAACCATGCCATCAGGCCCAGTTGCGCGAGTGTCGCGAGCCCGCCGACGACACCGGCGACAATGGCGAGGCTCAGCCAGCCGCGTACCTCACGGGATTGCGCGGCCAGCCATTGGCGCGACGCACGCGCCGGGGTTGGTGCTTGAGATCGGGACACGGCTCAGTGATACCCGTCGCCGACACGCACCTTGCCGCGGAATACCCAGTACGACCAGGCGGTGTAGGTCAGAATGATGGGCACCACGAACAGCACGCCGATCAGCAGGAAGAACTGTGACTCAGGTGCCGAGGCGGCATCCCACAGGGTGTAGTCCGGTGGAATGACATACGGCCAGCGGCTCACCAGCAGCCCCAGATAAGTGAAGACAAACATGCCCAAGGTAAAGAGGAACGCCATCAGCTCACGCCCCTTGCGGTTGGCGGCATAAATGCCAATCACACAGGCCAAGGCCAACGCCGGCAGTAGCCAGATCACCTGCATGTGGTCGAACCAGCGTTCCCAGACGCCCGGGTCGATCCACGGCGTCCACAGGCTGACGACAGCGAAGACAACCACGACCCCGACGAGCAACTTGGGTACCAGAGCACGCGCCCAGTCACGCACATGCCCCTCGGACTTGAGCACCAGCCAGGTCGCGCCGAGCAGTGCATAGCCGGCCACCAGCCCGAGGCCAGTGATCACCGAAAACGGTGTCAGCCAGTCGAGCGCCCCGCCGGTGAACACGCGATCGGCGGTCTCGAAACCTTCGATATAGGCCCCCACCACGGCGCCCTGGGCGAAGGCCGCCACGAAGGAGCCACCGGCAAAGGCCGCGTTCCACCAGTTGCGCGTACGTCCTGACTTGAAGCGGAACTCGAAGGCCACACCACGGAAAATCAGGCCCGCCAACATCAGGAAGATCCCGATGTACATCGCCGGCAACAGGATCGAATAGACCAGCGGGAAGGCCCCGATCAATCCGGCGCCTCCCAGTACCAGCCACGTCTCGTTACCGTCCCATACCGGGGCGACGGAATTCATCATCACGTCACGCGCATCTTCGTCCGGGGCGAAGGGAAACAGGATACCCAGCCCCAGGTCGAACCCATCCATGAGCACGTACATGATCACGCCGAAGGCGATGATGACGGCCCAGATCAACGAGAGATCGAACATTTCCATGGCTTAGCTCCTGTTCGGGGCGCGGTCGTCGCGCGCATCATCGAAGGGCACGTGGGCAGCGGACATGGGCCGCGCCGGACGGTCGTGGCTATCCAGATCCTCCGTATCGTCGTGTTCATCGAGGCCCTGATTGATCACCTTGCACAGGTAATAGACACCGGCGATGAAGATCACGGCATAGACGGCGATATAGCCCAGCAGCGTGAACAGCACCATGCCGCC
This sequence comes from Chromohalobacter sp. 48-RD10, assembly GCF_029889785.1. Taxonomy (NCBI): domain Bacteria; kingdom Pseudomonadati; phylum Pseudomonadota; class Gammaproteobacteria; order Oceanospirillales; family Halomonadaceae; genus Chromohalobacter; species Chromohalobacter sp. 48-RD10. The sequence continues at coordinate 175,070 of NZ_JARANX010000002.1, forward strand.
ACTCAGCGAGGGGGTGATGGCATCGGCGTAGTCGAGCACGCCGTAGATCAGCCACGGCGAACGCCCGGTTTCGGTCACGAACCAGCCTGCGACCACCGCCACGAAGGGCGCCAGACTCATGCCTTGTAGCCCGCGCAAGAACCAGCGGCTGCGATAAACACGCCCGCCCTTGCGTAGCACCAGTCCGGCAACGGCAAAGGCAATCATCAGAAGACCCAGTGCCACCATCACGCGGAAGCTATAGAAGGTGATCCACACTGGCGGCTGTTGCGCACGGTCGATTTGATCGAGCCCCGGCACCACACCGTCTGGGTCGTGACGCAGGATAAGACTGGCACCATTGGGAATGCCGATCTCGACGCGGTTGGCCTGCAGATCGCGGTCCGGCAATGCGAACAGCAATAGCGGCACGTTCGACTCGGTTTCCCAGTTACCTTCCATGGCGGCGATTTTCATCGGCTGGTGTTCCAGCGTATTCAGGCCATGCTCATCACCGACGAAGGCTTGCAGCGGCGCCAGAAACAGCAGCAGCCATAGCGTCATCGACAGCGCACGCTTGTGGGCATCGATATCGCGACCGCGCAGCAAGAACCAGGCACTGACCCCGGTCACCACGAAGCCACCGGTCAAGAATGCAGCCAAGGCCATGTGCGTGAAGCGGTACGGGAAGGACGCGTTGAAGATCGCATCGACCCAGGAAGTCACATGGATCACCCCTTCGCGGATCTCATAGCCATCGGGGGTCTGCATCCAACTGTTGGTGGCCAGAATCCAGAACGCCGAGATGAACGTCCCCACGGCGACCATCAGCGCAGCGAAGAAATGCACCGCCGGCGAGACACGATGCCGGCCGAATAGCAATACCCCCAGAAAACCAGCTTCGAGGAAGAACGCCGTGACCACCTCGTAACTCAGCATCGGGCCGATGAAGTTCGCCGCCATCTGCGAGAAGTTGCTCCAGTTGGTCCCGAACTGGAACGCCATCACGATGCCGGACACGACGCCCATGCCGAAGACCACGGCGAACACCTTGGTCCAGAACAGGCCGAGACGATCCCAGACGCGGTTGCCCGTGGACACATAAAGGCCCTGCAGCACGGCGATATAGGAGGCAAGCCCAATCGTGAAGACCGGGAAGATGGCATGAAAGGAAACCACGAATGCAAACTGCAACCGCGACAGGAGAATCGGATCTAGCGCCATGGCTGACTCCTTGAAGCTCGCATGATCAAAAGGTCATCGGAAAGAGGTGGTCATAGCCGAAAACGGCCCGCCGCCTGGGTCTTATTGTTTCGTTTCCAATACCCCTACATCGTAGAGGGTTTATATAGCCTTAAAAAGCGCTGTGGCGGGGTTTCATATGTGTCGCGTTGCCGCACGGCAAATTGCCGCATGCGCGCCGATGTCGCGGTTGGCTTCGTTCTGCGTCATTCGTCTAACGGAGAACACCATCTTCTTTTTGGTAGAGTAGTTATATCAAATTAGTATTTTTTTGGCGTCCGGCGCTACCGCTTTCGACAAGGATCACTCATGAACGCTATCTGGATCGCCATTTTCGGCGCTGTGTGTTTCGTGTTGGGCTATCGCTTCTATTCGAAGTTCATCGCCGAACGCATTTACCGACTCGACCCCGACTTCCAAACGCCCGCTCACGCCTATCAAGATGGCGTCGACTACGTGCCCACCAACAAGTGGATTCTGTGGGGACACCACTTCACCTCAGTGGCTGGCGCAGCGCCCATCGTGGGGCCGGCCATCGCCATCTACTGGGGTTGGCTGCCGGCCATTCTTTGGGTCGTGCTGGGCACCGTGTTTGCCGCCGGCGTGCATGACTTCGGTGCCGTGGTGCTGTCCAACCGCCACAAGGGCCATTCCATCGGCACGCTGGCCAACAAGCTGATCGGCCAGCGTGCCAAGCTGCTGTTCCTGTTCATCATTCTGATCCTAGTTTTGATGATCAACGCAGTCTTCGCGTGGGTCATCGCCAAGCTGTTCATCACCTTCCCCGCCAGCGTGCTCTCGGTGTTCATCCAGATTCCTTTGGCGGTGTGGATCGGCTATCGCGTCTATCGTCACTCGGGGTCGATGCTCCTGCCCTCGGTCATCGCCCTCGCCGTCATGTATAGCGCAGCGCTTTTGGCCAGCGAGGTACCCATTCTACAGATCGATCTGGTCAGTTGGTTCGGCGGCGCCGACGCGGCGGTAGCGGGCGGCTTCGATGCCACCTCGATGGCCTTTTTGGTATGGATCGTGGTGTTGATGGTCTACGTCTATATCGCGTCGACACTGCCGGTCTGGAAGCTGCTTCAGCCGCGTGACTACATCAACTCGCATCAGCTGGTGGTGGGGCTTGCCCTGCTGTATCTGGGGCTTCTATTCGGGGCGCCGGAGATGACTGCCCCCAGCGTCAATGGCGAAGCCGATATCAGCTGGTATCCGCTGCTGTTCATCACCATCGCCTGCGGGGCCATTTCCGGGTTTCATGGCCTGGTCGCCTCGGGCACGACGTCCAAGCAGCTCGACAAGGAAACCGACGCCCGCTTCATCGGCTATGGCGGCGCCTTGGGTGAAGGCATGCTGGCAATGATCGCGATCATCGCCGTAGGCACGCTGTTCGCCTCCAGCGCAGATTTCACCGCTACCTATTCCAGCTTCTCGGCGGCCGGTTCCAGCGGTCTCAGTTCCTTCGTGAAAGGTGCTGGCCAGCTCGCCGGTAACCTCGGTATTCCCGAGCACATGGGCTCGACCCTGGTCGCTGTGATCGTGGTCAGCTTCGCCGCCACCACGCTGGATACCGCCGTACGCCTGATGCGCTACATCATCGCCGAACTGGGAACCGAGTACGGCATGCCGGTCATCGCGCGCAAGCATGTCGCCACCAGCATCGCCGTCATCGCCAGTGCCGCGCTGGTGATTCTGCCGGAAGGACCCAACGGCTTCGGCTCCGGCGGTTACTTGCTGTGGCCACTGTTCGGCACCAGCAACCAGTTGCTGGCCGGCATCACCCTGATGCTGGTCTCGGTGTGGCTCAAGCGTCAGGGCCGCCCGGTCGTCTTCACGCTAGTACCGATGCTGTTCCTGCTGGTGATGACGCTGTGGGCCATGGGCCAACAAGTGATCTTCACCTGGTCGGGCTTCGGCGATGCCGACCGCAACTTGCTGCTGTTCACCTTTGGCAGCTTGATCATGGTATTCACACTGTGGATTCTGCTCGAGGCTTCACGTAGCTTCCGTCAGGGCGGCGTTCCTGCGCAGCAGCAACAGCCGAGTTCCGATGAGTCGCGCTGATGACGAACGGACCGCGTCCGCCGGCTGGCGGACGCGGATCAAACGGCTCATCGAGGGCTACGACGCGGTGCTGAGCCTTCAGCACCGGCGTGAAATCGTCCGCGAACTTCAGGATGAAGAAGATCTCTTCATGCTGCTGTGCTTCTGCGACATGATGGGGATCCCCAATCCCGTCGGCGACATGACCCTGGAGCTCTATCCCTATATGCTGGACCGCTTTCACGAGTGGCACCAGCGTCAGGGCATGCCCCGCTCGCCCCTGGATGGTTTTCGCTGCTGTTGAGCGGCGCCGATGACGCGTGGCACAACCGAGGAGAGACAGCCGATATGGCCAAAAGCCTTTTTTTCGGCGGCAAGGGCGGCGTCGGCAAGACCAGCTGTGCGACCGCTTATGCGCTGAGTTGCGTAGATGCCGGATGGAACACCCTGCTGGTGTCCACCGATCCGGCCCACAATCTGGCCGATCTCTTCGGTCGCCAACCCGGCCCGACACCGACGTGCATGCGCCCTGGCCTGGATGTCGTCGAACTCGATCCCGATCACGAGACGAAGCGTTATCTGGATGAGGTCAAGGCCAACATCAAGCCCATGGTGAGCGGTGAACGTAGTGCGGCGGTATTCCGCCAGCTCGATCTGGCCCGCCATGCCCCCGGCACCGAGGAAGCCGCCTTGTTCGATGCGCTGGTCAGCCTGTTGCTCGACACCGGGCAGCACTACGACCGTTTGATCTTCGATACCGCGCCGGGTGGCCATACCGTGCGTTTGCTCGCGCTGCCGGAGATCATGGGTGCGTGGGTGGACGGCTTGATGCAGCGTCGCCACAAGGTGCGCAGCGACTACAAGGCCTGGCTGGGAGACGGCGAGGTGGTCGATGACCCCATTCAGGAGGCGCTGATGCGCCGACGCGGACGCCTCGCCGCCGCTCGCGAACACTTGACCTGTCCTGCGCACTCGGCAGTGATTCTGGTCGCCAACCCGGAACGCCTGCCGGCGCTGGAAACAGCGCGTACGCGTGATCTGTTGGAAGCCAACGGCCTGCATGTCAGCGCCGTGGTCATCAATAAATGCCTGCCCACTACGGTCGATAGCCAATGGGTCGCCAACTGGCGCGAGGAACAACAGCCCTGGATCGATCAACTCGAAACATCCTTCGCAGATCGCCTATGCATACGCATCGAACATCAGCCCCATGCACCCGCTTCAATCGACGATCTACGGCCTCTCAACGATGCCCTTGACGTGCTCTCGCCGTGGCACACGCACGCCTGATTCGCTCGCTCATTAGCGACCACCGATAACTGATACGACGAGCCATGTCGTATAGGCGATAAACGTCGCCAACAGCCAGACTGCCTCCAGGCGATTGATGCGCCCCTGGCCCTTCCAGCCGATACCGAATACGGTCAGCGCCAGGGTCAAGCCCGCCATGCCCGGCCGATCCCGCATGAATACCTCGCTATTCTAGCGCAATCGGCCGGGCATGCTACTGACAAACATACGCACGTGAATGTACGCTATTCACGCTACTGATCTTCTCAGGCAAGAGTCTGTCGGAATATCCCCGCGCCGAATTGCTATAGTGCATCCATCATTCGGTACCATGAACCTATGAGCGAGAATGAGTTTGGCAGATAACGTTTCGTCACAAGCGCCTCATCACTCGCCATGCGACATGGCAACGTCGGTGGCGACGACGCGCCACTCACGGCGACGTCTGCGCGCCTGTCACGAATGCGATTTGCTCGTGGCGCTGCCGCCCTTGAAGCCGAGAGAAAAGGCCGAATGCCCGCGTTGCGAACATATACTGGCCACACGTCACGACAAACCTGCCGAGCGTAGCCTCGCACTGGCCGTCGCCGCCTTGATCATGCTGACGCTGTCGGTGTCTTTTCCCTTCATTAGTTTCGAGGCCCGTGGCGTCACCAACCGCATCGAGCTGACCGAGACCGCCTCGACACTGGTCGGCTTCCACGAACCACTGGTGGCAATTTGCGTGCTGCTGACCGTGATCATCCTGCCTACGGTCTATCTATGTAGCGTCATCTGGCTCTCGCTGGGGCTTCTCAGGCGCCGCATTCTGCCCTATTCACGTGGCATTGCCCGCGCCCTGAAACACTTGACGCCGTGGATGATGGCCGACGTCTTCGTCATCGCCGCGCTGGTCAGTCTCATCAAGATTGCGGGAATGGCAGATGTCAGCCTGGGGCTCTCGTTCTGGACGTTTTGCGCCTATGCCTTGTTATTGCTGCTCACCACCCAGTCCATCGACACCGACTGGATGTGGTTCGCACTGGCCAGCGAGCCCTTGGCACCGGAAGGCGCCCGCTCGGGTGAACCCGCGACGCCGCAAGGCTTGAGCGGATGCACAACCTGTGGGCTGGTCAATCGTCTCGATGCCCAGGGACACGGGCGCTGTCGACGCTGCGGGGAAACGCTGCACGCACGAACACCCGGCAGCCGCCAACGCACACTGGCCCTGCTGCTGGCTGCGATGGTGATGTACATTCCGGCGAACCTTTACCCGATCATGAGCACGACATCGCTCGGCAACACCTCGCCCTCGACCATCATTGGCGGCGTCATGCTGTTTCTGCAGCACGGTGACATCCCCATCGCGGTGATTATCTTCACCGCCAGCGTGGTGGTGCCCATCGGCAAGATTCTCGCGCTCGGATGGTTATGCTACGCCGTACGCCATCGTGGCGAGCCGCTAAACAATGTCACCCGCGTGCGCCTCTACCGCATCACCGAATTCATCGGACGCTGGTCGATGGTGGATGTGTTCGTGGTCGCCATCCTCGTCGCACTGATCCGCGCGGGCGAACTGATGTCGATCTCGCCGGGACCCGCCGCCCTCTCCTTCGCCAGCGTGGTGATCATCACCATGCTGGCGGCCCACAGTTTCGACCCGCGCATGATCTGGGACGATCTTCCCCAACGTCCTCGACGCACATGGCGGAACCGCCTGCCACGAGATATCGCTACCGTTTCACCACGCAAGGAATCCGACGATGCCTGAAGCTCCACAGCGCGCGACACGCCAATATCGCCGCCGCCTATCGCCGATCTGGATCGTGCCGTTGGTAGCGGTCCTCATCGGCTTATGGATGCTTTACGACAATTTTTCCGGCCTCGGCCCCACGATCACGCTGCAGATGGAAAACGCCGAAGGCATCGAAGCCGGCAAGACGTTGATCAAGACACGCAATGTCGAGGTCGGCCGCGTCGAGGATGTGACGCTCTCCGACGACATGTCGCATACCGTGGTCACCGCGCGCATGCAACCCGACACCGAGCGCATGCTCAATGACGATGCGCGTTTCTGGGTGGTCAAGCCACGCATCGATCGCGAAGGCATCAGCGGCCTGGGAACCGTGCTGTCGGGGGCCTACATTCAGTTGCTGCCCGGTCACGGCGATGAGCCCCAACGCGACTTCGATGTGCTCGATCAGCCCCCGGTCGCGCCCCCCGACGCCCCAGGAATTCGCATCAACCTGGTCAGCCAGGTGGGCAGCTCACTGAGCGCCGGCGACCCGATCACCTATCAAGGCTTTACGGTAGGCCGCGTGGAGAACACCGAATTCGACCCCGACGAGAAGGAAATGCGCCACCGCCTATACATTCAGTCGCCTTATGATGTACTGGTCACCGACACCACACGCTTCTGGGTCTCGTCGGGGGTCGATCTGCGCCTGAACTCGCAGGGCTTCCGCGTCAATGTCGAGTCGATGGAGTCGCTCATCGGCGGCGGCGTAACCTTCGGCGTCCCCGAGGATGTGGAGATGGGACAGCCCGCTGAACCGGAAGCGACCTATCAATTGTTTGGCGACGAAGAAAGCGCCCGTGAAGGGACTTTCGATCGTTATCTCGACTATGTGCTGCTGGTCGACGATACCGTGCGCGGGCTTAGTCACGGCGATCCCGTGGAATATCGCGGCGTACGCGTCGGTACCGTGGAAACCGTGCCGTGGCATTTCGCGGCGCCGCAGCCCAACGCTCTGGACCGCTTTGCGATTCCCGTGCTGATTCGCATCGAGCCGCAGCGCTTCGACGACACCATGCAAGATTTCGATGCCGATGAATGGCGAGATCGTCTCCAGGGCATGTTCGAGCACGGCCTGCGGGCGACGCTCAAACGAGGCAACCTGCTGACCGGGGCACTTTTCGTGGACCTGAACTTCCATGACGATCCTGAGCCTTACGAGCCGCTCACCTTCGAGGGCAAGAAGGTCTTCCCGACGACCACCGGCAGTCTCGCGCAGATCGAGGAGAAAGTCTCGAACCTGCTCGACAAGCTCAACGACGTGCAGATCGAGCCCGTCCTCGACTCACTGGACGAGACGCTGACGACCACGCAGAACACGATGCAGCAAGTCAACGAGATCGCCGACTCGGTGGACGCACTGCTCGACGATCCAGCCACGCGCGAGCTGCCCAGCAATCTCAACAAGACGCTGCGCCAGACCCGCGACACGCTGGATGGCTTCTCCCCAGACTCACAGGGTTACCGGGAACTCAACGATACGCTCTCGCGGCTCGAGTCATTGATGCGCGACCTGCAACCCGTAGCACGCACGCTAAGCGAGAAGCCCAACGCTCTGATCTTCGACAGCGAAGACGCTCCTGATCCGCAACCGAGGGCTCCACGCCAATGACCGAGATGACGATGGCATTCACTCATGCCGAACGCCTGACACGCCCGGTGCGGCTTCTCGCTGCCGCCGGGATGGGACTTTGCATGTCGATTCTGGTCGGCTGTGCCGGACAAGGCATCGACCAGTCCCGCTATACGCTCCCCAGTGAAACGCAAAATATCAATGTCGCCGGCAGCGACTTCAGGGGCAGTATCTCGCTCGCACCACCGCGCATGGCTAACTACCTGAAGGATGACGGCATCGTCATGCAACTCGATGACATCCGCATCCATCAGGCACGCCACCACCTATGGGCCGAACCCCTTGATCGCCAACTGCAGGAACGCATGCGCCAGCATCTCGGTCAGGCACTGCCCAACGCCGACGTGCTGCGTCGCGGCCAGTCCGCCGAAGCGCCCTCGCCGGCGCTGCATGTCCAGCTCGACGTCGACCGCTTCCAGGGTCGCAACGACGGTATGGCCGTGGTCGGCGGCCAGTGGCGTGTCCGTGACGATAACGACCGCACGCTGTCGCGCGAGTCCTTCGAGATCGAGCGTCCGCTGAAAGACGATGGCTATCCTGCGCTGGTGCGAGCACTGGGCTCGGCTTGGGGTACCCTTGGCGATCGTTTGGCCAATACCCTCGTGGAGGTAGCCATCACGGCAGAGAAAGAATGAACCTCGCGGGCCTCAGGCTGCGAGCCGCCCCCTGAGACGTGCCACGGCCTGGCTATGCAATTGGCATACCCGCGATTCGCTGACGCCTAACACGGCACCGATTTCCTTGAGGTTGAGCTCTTCCTGGTAATAAAGCCCCAGCAACAGCTTTTCACGTTCGGGAAGTTGCTCGATGGCCTCGACCAGATGGGTGCGCGCATCACCTTTCAACAAGGCCTCGTGCGGAGTCGCCGGGGCGGTTTCGCCTGCCGGCGGCTCGCCGAGCTCAGACACGACCTCGTCGAAGCCCAGCAGATAACCGTTATTGGCATCCAGCAACAACTGATGATATTCCTCGACGCGCATATCCAGAGCGCTGGCGATTTCGCGCTCGTCCGGGGCACGTCCGAACGATTGCTCGAGCTTGTGTACCGCCTGATCCAACGCCCGTACGCTGCGCCGTACACTGCGCGGCATCCAGTCGCGACTGCGCAGTTCATCGATCATCGCGCCGCGCACACGCTGATTGGCGAAAGTGGAAAAACTCGCCCCTTGGGCGGTATCGAAGCGTTCCAGCGCGTCGAGTAACCCCACCATGCCGGCTTGAATCAAATCATCGAGTTCGACACTGGCCGGTAAGCGTACTTGCAATGCCAGCGCATGACGCCGCACGAGCGGCGTGTATTGCTCCAGCAGTGCACGTTGATCGATTTTGCCCTGTGCCGTATACATCTCTATCGCCTCGGATGTTCGGGTCGACGCTCGACGCGACGCCCGCTGACATTATCGAGCTTCCGACCTGCCAGCCAAGGCCGGAATAACCCCCGCTTGATGGGTCTTTTCCCGAATTCGTCTTCACCGCATCCTCTCAGCGGTAATTCACGATCAGTTGCAAGTCCTCAATGCGCACGCCCGTGTGCGATGCTTTCCCGGAGGTGGCGCGCCGAAAGCACAGTACAAAAGGCCCTCTAGCGGAAAGCCCCTCCAGCGCCTGCGTCCCCCCGCGACGCGTGGCCATTTCGACACAACGACGCGGATGACACAGCCACGCCCGCACATCGCTCGGCTCCTGCGTGGTGTAACGCCAGGACACCCGCGTGATACGGCCATCGCCGACCGTGTGGGACTCGGGCGGGCGCAGAGGTGACGTTCGCTCGTCACGCCCCGGCGTCGTCAGCAGCGGTCCACGTGGCAGTGTCACCGCCCAGCTGCCGGCTTCGACAGCTTGCGCGAATGGCGTCATGCTCAGCGCGGCACCGATCGCGACCAGCAATGCCATGACGCAGCCCAGGGATTTCACGAGCGGCGCTCGCTTGAGGGCAGTGTATGCGCCAGCCAATCGGCGGGGTCGACGTAGAGCTCGACCGCCAGAAAGCGGCGCGCCGTATTCACCAGGTTGCCAAGCGGCATATCGCCAGCGCTGGCTGGATCGCGTATCACCAGCAGATGTGGCAGGCGCTCATACTGCGACCATTGCTTGAGTTCGCGATAGGCACGTTGCAGACCTTCCACGCCAGAGGCCACCCAGATGCCCCAATGCGGCGAGGAGCGCTGGGCGGCGGTCACCTCGCCGACAGCGAGTGGCAGTGTCTCCCAGGCAAAGCCACTGAGAGACGCCAGTCGTTCACAGATCGCTGTCACCGCCTGGGGCGACGGATGGCCGATCGTCACCAGCGCCGACTTGTCGCGCCGCTGACTCGCATAGGCGCGCAACCCCGCCGCTTGATCGCTCATCGTCGTCACCTCACGACGTCTGTGACAGCGCCGCATGCGCCGTCAGCAAGTGCATCAAACCCTGTAGCAGGGTATCGGGGCTGCGTCGTTTGCGTTCACCGGCGAGACGCTTCACCACGGGGCGCGCATCCACCGCCCAGCCGTCCTCGCTCAAGTCCATGCGTAGCGCCAGGGCCGCCAATTGCGCTGCCAGATAGACACGCAGTTCGCAATCCAGAGGAGCCGACCCTCCAAGCTGCTGCCATGCCGTGCGCATCAAACGCGACAGATCATCCTGTTCGAGCTGGCGGTAAACGAAAGCCCGCATATCGATATCCAGCGCGTCGCCCCCATGCCCCAGCCAGTGATAAACGCCCCGCCGACGCCCGCTCTCGGGATCGTGACTCGTCGCAATCCAGAGCTGTAGAGTGCACGCATCGGTCTCGGCCAAGGCCACCGGCAAGCGCGACAGTGTCACGCGTCGTGCGCGACCGCGCAGACGGCAGGTATGCTGACCACAGGGCTCGGCTAGATCGACTAACTCGCCTATCGCCAGACGTTCCCCGGCATGCCAGACGCGCTGCTGCACCCGCGTGCGTGCCAGCCAGGGGCTGTCCGCCTCGCGCAGCTGTTGCCTGACATCGGCATCAGGTACCCGCGCGAACACATGCCAATGACTCCCCAGATGGCGACGCGCCAGGGTCAGGCGTTGCGTATCGGACGGCGGCCAGCGGTGAAGAGGCCAGGCCAGCGGCAGCACATCGCCGTTGGCATCCAGCGGCAGCATCGGCGCCGCCCAGTCCATTCCTCGCGGCTTCCCTCCCGGCCAGAACAGCCCCGTCGCTTCGGCATCATGCCACGCCTTGATCATCGACGGCGGTGCCAGATGCTCTTCAAGCCAGCTTTGTTGTATGGCCCGCGGCGACTCGCGACGACGCCACGCGGCATCGAGCCAGGCCACGCCTGCTACGCCGCGTTGCAGCGTTTCCATCACCCGGGTCAATTGATCGCGCTGTGCCAAGAGATCCCGCGATAGCGCTTGCAGACCTTGTCCGGAGGCAGTGGGCCGCAGCATCTCGGTGAGTACGCCTTCATCGAAGGTAAAGGGCGAGCCCTGCCCCACGGCCAACGCGTCATCCAATAGCGCTGGCGCTTCGGCCAGGCGAATGTCTTCGGGCACGCGCTGGCCATGGGAAACGTAATAGAGGCGTAGTCGATGACGCATCACGACATCCAGCGCGGCGCCTAGACGCGGCGCTTCGTCGACCTTGGTCAACAGGCAACCGTAAAGCGGTGCACCGGCGTCCCGCGAAGCACGCTGATAGGTCTCGACAACTTCTTCAAGCGTATCGCCGTGGCTGGCCGCGTTCAGCAGCAAGAGACGCCGTACCGGACGCCCCGCACCGCCGAGGCGCGCGATCTGCCCGGTCACGCGCTGATCGCGCTGGCTCATACCCACTGTATCGACAATTACCATGCGCTTGCCTTCAAGACATGCCAGCAAGCCTTCGAGATCGTCTTCATGGTGCACGGCATGCACATCGACACCCAGCAATCTGGCATAGATTCGCAACTGTTCATGCGCGCCGATACGATAATCATCGGTGGTCACCAAGGCCACGTCGTCCCCGCCGAAGCGCATCACGTAACGTGCCGCAAACTTGGCGGTGGTCGTGGTCTTGCCTACGCCTGTCGGCCCCACCAGGGCGAACACACCGCCCTCCTCGAGCATCGTCGCCTCGTCATCGAGCACCTCGAGACGGGTCTCCAGTTGACGTCGGCTCCAGGCCAGTAAGCGTGGGTCATCGGCATCGACATCGGCGAGTTCGTCGGGCAACGTCTCGAGCATTTCGCGTACCAGACGGGCACTGAAGCCGGCGGTAATCAAGCGCTGGCGCAAGACGCCGCGCACGCCGGGGCGTGCACTGCGCGGGCGTGGTGTCTCTGCGATATGCGACATCAAAAGTTCGCGCATGGCCTGCATTTCGGCGTACAGGCGATCCTGCCCCGGCGCAGGCGATGCCTCGGCGGAAGGTGAACTGGCCTGCGCAGGCACGGCCACGTCCTCTGCCTGCCCAACCAGTGATGACTGTGCCTCTTCGGCCACGGCCACGACCTCGATGCCCTCATCCACGCGTCGGTTGGAGAGGATCAGGGCATCATCTCCTAGCGCGTCTCGTACCTGTCGCATCGCCTCGCGACTGGTGGCACCGTGAAAACGCATCACGCTCATGAACGGGCTCCGACGGTAGCGGTGACACGCAAGGTGCGGTCATCGGGGATTTCGGCATTGGACATCACCACCAGATGGGTAATGCGGCGGCGCAGGAAGCGGGCCAGCAACGCGCGCAAACCATGCTGGACGACCAGCACTGTCGGCTCGCCACGCGCTTCCTGACGTTCCACGGCGGCCGTCGCCTGCTCCATGAGGGTATCGGCCAGTCCCGGTTCCAGGCCACCGCCATTGCTCAGCGCCTGGGTCAGAACCTGTTCGAGATTGGCTTCCAGGCCGATGACATGCATCTCCTGATCACCGGGGAACCATTGCTGGGTGATCGAGCGTCCCAACGCCACACGCACCATCGCGGTCAGCTCGTGGGGATCGGCCTGCTGTGGCGCATGCTCGGCCAGCGTCTCGAGGATGGTGCGCATGTCGCGAATCGAGACTTCCTCGGCGAGCAGATTCTGCAGGATGCGCTGCATCGCGGTCAGGGTCAGCAGCTTGGGCACCACATCCTCGACCAGCGACTTGTTCTCGGCAGCGATCTTGTCAAGCAATTGCTGTACTTCTTGACGCCCCAGCATGTCATTGGCGTGGCGATGCAGCAGGTGATTGAGATGCGTGGCCACCACCGTACTCGCATCGACCACGGTGTAGCCGTAGACCTGGGCGCGCTCCCGCTGCGCGGCGTCGATCCATACGGCGGGTAGGCCGAAGGCCGGATCCTGAGTCGGCGTGCCTTCCACATTACCCGACACCTGCCCCGGATCGATGGCCAACCATTGTCCCGGATGCGCATCGGCGCGCCCCACTTCGACGCCCTTGAGGGTGATGATATAGGTCGAGGGCCCCAGCTCGAGATTGTCGCGGATGTGCACGACCGGTGGCAGGAAGCCGACATCCTGGGCGAATTTCTTGCGAACGCTCTTGATACGCCCCAGCAACTCGCCCTTCTGGCGATGGTCGACGAGTGGTATCAAACGGTGACCAACTTCGAGGCCCAGGGTATCGACTAGCTGTACATCGTCCCAGCTCGCCTCCGGCACTTCGGGCTGAGGAGGCGGTGTCTGGGGAGATGCCTCTTGGGTGACTTGTTGCTGATCACGACGCCACATCCACCACGCCAATCCCCCGAGCAACGCGGTGAACAGCAAGAAGACCAGGTTAGGCATCCCCGGCACGAGCCCCAGAAGTCCCATGACGCCTGCAGCCAGCATCAAGACCTGCGGATTGTTGAAGAGCTGACTGATCAGTTGCTGGCCGACATCCTGGTCGGTGTTGACGCGCGAGACGGTGACACCTGCCGCCGTCGAGATCACCAGCGCCGGAATCTGTGCCACCAGGCCGTCGCCGATGGTAAGCAAGGTATAGGTATGGCCGGCTTCGGAAAAGCTCAGGCTGTGTTGCGCCATGCCGATCGCCAGACCGCCGATCAAATTGATCATCATGATGATGATGCCGGCGATGGCATCACCGCGCACGAACTTGCTGGCCCCGTCCATGGAACCGTAGAAATCGGCTTCCTGCGAGGTCTCCTGACGCCGTTCCCGCGCGTCTTCCTCACCGATCAAGCCGGCGTTGAGGTCAGCGTCGATGGCCATCTGCTTGCCGGGCATGGCATCCAGCGTAAAGCGCGCGCCGACCTCGGCGATACGACCCGCGCCCTTGGTAATGACCATGAAGTTGATCACCACCAGGATCAGGAACACGACCAGACCGACGGCGAAGTTCCCTCCGATCAGAAAGGCGCCGAAGGCCTCGATCACCTTGCCGGCCGCATCGCCGCCTTCGTGACCCTCCATCAAGACCACACGCGTGGAGGCGACGTTCAACGACAACCGCAATAGGGTCGAAAACAACAAGACCGACGGGAAGGCCGCGAAATCGAGCGGCTTCTCCGTGAACATGCTCACCAGCAGCACCATCACGGCCAGAGTAATATTGAAGGTAAACAGAAGGTCCAGCACAAACGCCGGCAACGGCAGGATCATCATGCTCAAGATCATGATGATCAGCACGGGGCCGGCCAGCACCTTCAAGCGGGTGTCGTTCAGCCACTCACGACGGCCCCATAACTGACTCAACGCATTCATGGTGTGTCCTTGGCGTCGGCGACGTTTTGCCGAGACGGATCTAACTCGTCGGGCACGGGCAGGTCATATGGCGTTTGTGGCCAGCCACCCCCTTCCTCGCGCACACGTTTCAAGCGGTAGGCCCAAGCCAGCACTTCCGCCACGGCGGTATACAGATTCGCGGGGACTTCGTAATCGATGTCCACATGCTGATGCAGCGCACGCGCCAACGGCGGCGCTTCCAGCAAGGGCACGCCATGCGCCTCGCCCAGTTCGCGGATACGCGTGGCGACCATATCCGAGCCCTTGGCCACGACGCGCGGCGCCTCCATCTGACTCCCTTCATACATCAACGCCACGGCATAATGCGTAGGGTTAGTGACGATGACATCCGCATCCGGCACCTGGGCCATCATCCGCCGCCGTGCCATGGACTGCTGCTGAGCGCGCATACGGGCCTTCACCTGGGGATCGCCTTCGGTTTCCTTGTGCTCTTTCTTGACCTCGTCCTTGGTCATGCGCAGCTTCTTGGTAAAACTCCACAACTGGAAAGGCACATCGATCAACACCACGACAATGAGTGTCGCGACGCAAAAGGCCAGGCACAGCACCGCGAGGTTCATACCCCTTGCCAATGCTTCGCTCAACGGCAAGTTCATCAAGCCCAGGAGATCGCCACGATGCCACCACAGGAAGATCACGGCGACACCGCCCACCAGCGTCGATTTGGCGACGGCCTTGCCCAATTCCGCTATCGCTTGCGATGAAAACATGCGCTTCAATCCCTTCAGAGGATTGAGCTTGGACACTTGAGGCTGCAACGACTTTGCCGTCATCAGCCAGCCACCCAGCATGACCGGCGCTGCCAGCGCGACGACCGATACAATGAGGAACAACGGCATCAGGGACATCAGCGTGTTTTTGCCCAACGCCCAAATATGCGACATGAGTACGGAAGTATCGAACACTTCAGCGCGTGAAAATATGAATGACTGCTCCATGACGGCCCCTAAGCTTTCGTAGAGATGACCGCCTAGCGACCATAGCGTCATTACCCCTGCCGCCAACAGCATGAAAGTGGTCAGCTCGCGCGAGCGCGCAACCTCACCGTCTTCCCTCGCCTTGTCGAGTCGTCGAGGTGTCGGGTCTTCGGTCTTTTCCTCGTCGCTGTCACTACCCTCGGCCATGGGTCCTCTGACGTCGTGGCGCTAGAAGCCCTTCGCCAAGGCAAATGCCTAGGCGCCGAACAACCGCATTCATCGAATGCGGGCTATTTTCTCGGGAACGCGGGACAGCCGATCACTGGAATAGCGACTACTTAGCCATGCTATTCAGGAGACGCGAGACTGAAAAGCTGCCGGTAGGCACCGGCAGCGTTGGGAGGGATCAGAAACCCAGGCTATCGAGGAGGTCGTCGACCTGGTCCTGGTCATTGACGACATCGGTGCCTTCGGGCTTGACCTGCGGCCCGTTGAGCAGCTCTTCATCGACCTTCTGAGGCTTACGCGAACGCTCGTCGGCAAGTTGCTGCAGCTCTTCCTTGTCATGGCTCTCAGGAGCGGTGTCGATCAGCACCTGCACCAACTGCTGCTCGATCTCTCGGATGACATCCATCATTTTCTTGATGACCTGACCGGTCAGATCCTGGAAATCCTGGGCCATCATGATTTCGAGCAACTGCGCATTGGTCGCCTTGGTCTGGGACGGCACATCGCGCAGGAAGTCACGCGTATCCTTCACCAGTTCCTTGGCGTCGTCTAATTCGACAGGCGCGGCGAACCATTCTTCCCAGCGTTGGTCGAGCTTTTCGGCCCCCGATTCCATACGCTCTTGCAACGGCTGTGCCTGATCGATGGCGTTCAGCGACCGTTCCGCCGCTTGCTCGGTCATGGTCGCGACATAACTAAGACGATCCCGCGCATCGGGAATCGCTTCGGCTGCCTTTTCGATCTCCTTGTCCAGTCCCAACTCGCGCATGCTTTCATGCAGCATGCGCGTCATATTGCCGATCTTGTGGATTAGATCGTCAGTGGGGGTGCCATCCGCACTGTTCTCCGGCTGCGTTTCACCGCTCATGGCCTGCCCTCCTCGTGCGAACTTACTTGCCCAGTTTCTCGAAAATCTTGTCCAGCTTCTCTTCCAGCGTCGCAGCGGTGAACGGCTTCACGACATAACCATTCGCCCCGGCCTGTGCGGCGGCGATGATATTTTCCTTCTTGGCTTCCGCCGTCACCATCAACACTGGCAGCTCCGACAGCGCATCGTCCTGGCGGATCTCCTGGAGCATCGCGAGACCATCGAGATTGGGCATGTTCCAGTCGGAGACCACGAAGTCGAAACCACCGACACGCAGTTTGTTGAGCGCTTCCTGGCCATCTTCCGCTTCATCGACATTATTGAAGCCCAGTTCCTTGAGCAAACTACGCACGATGCGCCGCATGGTCGGGAAATCATCCACGACCAGAATGCTCATATTCTTGTCTGCCATACATCCTCCGATTCATTCAATCTGGCTGATCATTCGCTTAGCGCTAGCTGGTGCTCTAAAGGGGCATAGTGAATACGCCCCCGGCGGCATGGCTTAGGCTCTTTTCAGAAAGGGCCTAGAATTCTTCCCACTCGTTTTCGTCCTGCTTCGTCGCGGCTCGCTGCGTCGGCGCTTGACGCGTCTGCGATGAAGGCTTGGACGTCGAGGCAGGTGCAGACATCGCCGGCTTGGTCGTTGGCGCACGCGTCCCGGGCAGTGCCTGGTGTGACGTGCCGCCCGGCAGACGGAAGACCGCGACGACGTCTTCCAAGCGCTGTGCCTGCTCTTCGAGCGACGCGGATGCGCTGGAAGCTTCCTGGACGAGCGAAGCATTCTGTTGGGTCACCTGGTCCATCTGCGTGACGGCCTGACTGACCTGCTCGATACCATCGCTCTGTTCCTGCGAAGCCGCGGAGATCTCGTCCATGATGTCACTGACGCGTTTCACCGCCTGGACGACATCGCGCATGGTGGTCTCGGCATTCTCCACCAGCTCGGAACCCTGCTCGATCTGAGTCGTCGAGGTATGAATCAGGCCCTTGATTTCCTTGGCGGCCTCGGCACTGCGGCTGGCCAGGTTACGCACCTCACTGGCGACTACCGCGAAGCCGCGCCCTTGCTCACCGGCACGCGCCGCCTCGACCGAAGCGTTCAACGCCAGAATGTTGGTCTGGAAGGCGATGGAGTCGATCATGCCGATGATGTCGGAGATCTTCTTGGAACTGTCGGTGATACCCTGCATGGTCGTGGAAACTTCCTGCATGACATCGCCGCCACGTTCCGCAGTGGTCGAGGCATCGCCCGCCAGGGAACTCGCCTGGCGCGCATTGTCGGCATTCTGTTTTACGGTGGAGGTCAGCTCTTCCATGCTGGAAGCCGTTTCTTCGAGCGAGGCGGCCTGCTGCTCAGTACGCGACGACAAGTCGGCATTGCCCGAGGCAATCTCGCGCGCCCCGCCATGAATCGAACCGCTGGCGTCACGCACGGACGTGACCGTGCCGACCAAACCGGTTTGCATGTCGCGCATGGCGGAAAACAAACGCCCAATCTCGTTCTTGCCGCGTTCGGCGATGCGATGAGAGAGATCGCCTTTGGCGATGTGCTCGCAATGCTCGACGGCTTCATCCAACGGCTTGACCACGGCCTTGACCAGCACCATGCGCACCAGCACGGCCACGATCACGGCAAGCACCAACAATACGATGGACAAAACTTCCATCAGCTGGCTGTTATCGGCGTCGGTTACGATGGCAGTATCGACACGTGCTTCGGCATACTGAATAAACTCACTCACGCTATCGTTGAGATCGTTCATCAACGGGTTGATGCGCTGATCGTCCTCGGCGCGCACGGCGTCCTCACCAGCTTGCATCTGGCGCTGGACTTCATCGCGGAACGCTGCATAGGTCTCGCCGATACGTGCGGCATACGGCTCACCGGACTCGGTTTTAGGCACATTTTCGAACTGCTGCATGCGATCGTCCGCATTGCTCAATGCCGCTTCAACCGCTGATTCCAACTCTTGCGTACGCTGAGTATCCCCGGCTTCCACGGCGTTGCGGTAACTGGCCAGCAGACCGCGCGCGCGCACCAGGTTCAAGGTGGCCCGATTGACAGTATTGGTCTGCTTGAACCCGATGGTGCCGATGGTGTCCAGCGCCTCGGCGCTTTGTTGATTGGAGTAAAACCCCAATGCGCTGATGACCGTGATCATCACGACCATGACGGTCAGCGCGATCGTCAAACTGGCCCTGACCGAAAGGTCCTGTAGTTTTGTTCCCATGTCGTCTCCTGATGAGTTCCCTGGCAGTGGTTGAGTCGGTGATGAATAGGGGTAGCCCGGTTTGTTGTCTCGTTGGCGGTCACACCCGCTGCGCGCGTCCCGAGGCTTCGGCGCGTTTCATCAAGGCGGCGGGAATCTCAGTAAGCGCGATGGTATCGGAGGCACCGAGGATGGCCGCTTCGCGTGGCATGCCAAAGACCACGCAACTCTCTTCATCTTGGGCAATCGTATAGGCGCCTGCCTGATGCATTTCGAGCAGACCCGCCGCACCGTCCTTGCCCATGCCGGTAAGAATCACGCCGATGGCGTTGCGCCCCGCGCTTTGCGCGGCGGAATGAAACAACACGTCCACCGACGGACGGTGTCGGTTGACCGGCGGCGCATTATCCAGGCGGATGACGTAGTTGGCACCCGAGCGCGCTAGCTTCATGTGCCAGTCTCCCGGCGCGATATAGACATAGCCGGGTAGAATACGCTCACCATCCACCGCCTCCTTGACCGAGATGCGACATGATTTGTCGAGACGCTCAGCGAAGGACTTCGTAAATCCACCCGGCATGTGCTGGGTGACAAGAACTGCCGGGCTATTGACGGGCAGAGGCTCCAGTACATGACGGATGGCTTCTGTGCCTCCCGTCGAGGCACCAATGATAATGACTTTCTCACTCGAGAGGATCGGCGCCTTGAGCGGTTCCTGATCCTTCGCCGACGGCTGCTTGGCCACGGCTTTGGGACGCGAGCGTGCCGCCGCACGGATCATGTCGGCGATCATCTGAGTGTATTCGAGCATGCCTTCGCGGATGCCCATTTCCGGCTTGGCGACGAAATCGACGGCGCCCAGCTCCAGAGCCCGCAGGGTTATTTCGGAACCTTGCTGCGTCAGCGAAGACACCATCAGGACCGGCATG
Source organism: Chromohalobacter sp. 48-RD10 (assembly GCF_029889785.1). Classification (NCBI taxonomy): domain Bacteria; kingdom Pseudomonadati; phylum Pseudomonadota; class Gammaproteobacteria; order Oceanospirillales; family Halomonadaceae; genus Chromohalobacter; species Chromohalobacter sp. 48-RD10. The sequence goes on from NZ_JARANX010000002.1 coordinate 194,872, forward strand.
GGACGCAAACGCATCAAACGCTCGAGAAAATCAAGACCATCCATGCGCGGCATTTCGACATCCAGGGTCAACACGTCAGGGTTGGTGCGCTTGATTAGATCCCTGGCCACCAGGGGATCGGGTGCCGTGGCAACGACCTCCATATCAGGCTGACTGTCGATGATCTTGCTCATCAGGTCACGAATCAGCGCCGAATCATCGACACATAGCACCTTGATCTTGTTCGAGGACAACGCCACCACTCCTTACGTATGAGAACCGCCGATCTACTGCCGAGCACGGCCAACCGATATGCATGATTTATCGGCTAGTCGCATGAACACTGAAGGGTCAGCGCGATAATTCGTACACGGTCTGCCCGCGAAGCTTGAAACGCTGCGTTAGGTAGGAAAAATTTTCCGAGTGGCCGGTGAACAATAGACCATTGGATTTCATCAGCGGAGCGAAACGCTCCAAGATGCGTGCCTGTGTTTCCTTGTCGAAATAAATCATCACGTTACGACAGAAGATGGCATCGAATGGCCCCTTCGCTACCCAACTGCCCGAGGTCAGGTTGAGTGATTGAAAGTCGATCATCGAGGCCAGTTCGGGACGAATCTTCGCCATCCCAGCGCGTGCACCACTGCCCCGCAGGAAAAACTGCCGACGGCATGCTTCGGAGACCTTATCCAGCTGATCCAGCGCATAGATCCCCTTGCGTGCCTTATCCAGCGCGTCGGTATCGATGTCGGTAGCTAGAATCTGCGCCTGAGAGGCTCGGCTACCCAGCGCCTCGCTCAGGGTGATCGCCAACGAGTAGGGTTCTTCCCCTGTCGACGCCGCAGCACACCAGATACGCACGGGAGAAGTCGCTTGCTTGACGTGCTCCGCGAGCAACGAGAAGTGGTGCGTCTCACGGAAAAACGACGTCAAGTTCGTCGTCAGCGCGTTGGTGAATGCCTCCCACTCCGGCGAGTCAGGTTGTTGATCCAGACGCGCCAGATACTCGCTGAAGCGACGCATACCGTGCAGTCTCAACCGCTTTGCCAAGCGGCTGTAGGCCATTTCACGCTTGTGCGACGCCAGCACAAGGCCGGCGCGCTGATAAATGAGCGTACGTATCTTGTCGAAATCCGACTCCGTGAATTCCAGATCCCGGTCGGCTGTCCCGAACAAGCCAGGATGTTCTTCCTGCGGCGCAAGAGACTGACGAAATTCGCTCAAAAGGACTCCCACTCCTCTTCATGTGATGCCTGGTGAGAACCTTCTGTCGGCGACCCCTGGCGCTGAGACACCAAAGGGGTCTCTTGACGCTGCGCTGAATATGACGTCGCTTGCTTATCGCCACCGTGACTTGTAGATGCCTGCGACTTGGCAAGACTCGCCGAATGCTGGTTGCGACGCACCGTCTCGACACCACTGCCGGCCAGTCGAAAGACAGCCACGGAGCGCGACAGCTCGGTGACGCTGGACTCAAGGTCCGCGGCGACCGACGCCGTTTCCTGCACACGCCGGGAATTCTGCTGGGTGACATCGTCCATCTGAGTAATGGCTTGATTGATCTGCTCGATCCCGCTGCTCTGCTCGTCGGAGGCCGCAGTGATCTCGTTCATGATGTCGTTGACACGCGTGACCGAATTGACGACCTCCTCGATGCTGCCCTCGGCCTTGCGTACCAGATCGGTGCCGCCTTCGACCTCTTTGGTCGCATTATCGATCAGCCCGCGAATCTCCTTGGAAGCCTCGGCACTGCGACTGGCCAAATTCCGTACCTCGCCGGCGACGACAGCGAAACCACGCCCCTGCTCACCTGCGCGGGCGGCTTCGACGGAAGCGTTCAAGGCCAGAATATTGGTCTGAAAGGCAATCGAGTCGATCATGCCCACGATATCCGCCACCTGATGGGAACTATCACGGATGCGTCCCATGGTGCTGACTACCTGCCCCATGACCTCGCCACTCTGACGCACCGTCTCGCTCGCCGTGCTCGAGAGTTGGCTAGCCTGACGCGCGTTGTCGGCATTCTGCTTCACGGTGGCGGTCATTTCTTCCATGCTGGAAGCCGTCTGGGCAAGCGATGCGGCTTGCTGCTCGGTGCGCGAAGAAAGGTCTTCGTTGCCTTCGGCAATGTTACGGGTCGCCGGGGTTACAACACCCACGTTTTCATTGACCTCCTTGACGATGTTGCCAAGGCTGCGGCGCATGGTATCCAGCGCCCGGGTGAGGCGTCCGATTTCATCTTGCTTGCCGCCCTTGAGCGTGGCGCCTAGGTTGCCGGCCGCGATCTGTAATGAAAAGTCCAGGGCTTCGCGCACCGGACGCAGCGTCGAGCGCACCGTGATGGTCCCCAGTATCACCAGCACGACCAGCCCGAAGATAAAGACGCCAGCCTGCCACAGCAGCATTTCATGCTGCGTCTCGGCGGCCTCGGTGGCCATGTCCATAGCATCGTTACGCTTTTCATCGACCAGGGTGTTGAGCTGATCGCTTACCGTCTCACTCTCGCCTTCAAGCACGTCGTTGTAGGCGACATAGGCCTCGTAGAAATCGCCGGAATTCAGGGTATCCAGCACCACCTGCATGCCATCGTCCAGATAACGCTGTACGGAGGTATCGAAGCTTTCCGCAGCCTCCGTGTGATTGGCGGGACGGTTATCGTAGTACGCCCCCCAGCTCTCGGAGAGCTTGGTCATCAGCGTATTGGCCTCTGCGGTCACGGCTTCCATGTCACCCGACATCGGATTGCTGACGGGCTTGTCGACCAAGTCTCGACCTTTGGACATCAACTGATCGATTTGCTGCAGACGGGCAACGTCTTCCAGACCTTGCTCGGATAATGCCTGCAGCTTGTCGCCGGCACGCTGCAGGCTGACCATGGACAGAACGCTGCTGACCGCCAGCATCAGCACCGCCGCGACGATCATGGTCACTAGACGGCCCTTGAAGGTATTGAACTTGAGACCCTTGAGACGGGCCAAGACACCGGTATGCTGAATCTGGCCACGGTCGAGCTTGACCCCACGACGCTTGCCAGCCGACATGGCGGCATAAGTCCGCTCTGCCTCGGCACGTGCCTTGGCGGAGGGCTTCACGCGTACCGAGGTATAGCCAACGATCTCGCCGCCTTCGAAAATCGGCGTTATGGTGGCATGCACCCAGTAGAAGTCACCGTTCTTGCAACGGTTCTTGACCAGCCCGCCCCAGATTTCGCCCTTCTTCAGGGTCGCCCACAGATTTTCGTAGGCCAATGGCGGCATATCGGGGTGACGCACGATATTGTGCGGAGATCCCACCAACTCATCGTAGGTAAAGCCGCTAACCTCGACGAAAGCCGGATTTGCGTAGGTGACGACGCCTTTCAAATCCGTGCGGGACAACAGGTAATCTTCATCCGCGAGCTCATGCTCACGCTGAGTAACGGGCTGATTATTGCGCATGATACGGTTCCCTGGTGTTCATTTTTATTGCTTTGTGTCGGCGAGCTCTGGTGACGCCTCGCGACAGCGTTATTGTGCTTGTTGCTCGACCAATGCCATTTCCTCGCTGGTCAGCAGTTTCTCGATATCGACGATGACCAGCATGCGATCCTCGAGACTGCCCAGACCACTGAGGTAATCGGCAGACAGCGTCTCACCGAACTCGGGGGCAGGCTTGATCTGGTCAGAGGAGAGCGTCATGACGTCAGACACTCCATCGACTACGATGCCCACGACCCGGTCGGCGACGTTGACCACGATCACCACGGTCTGTCCTTCGTATTCGATCTTGTCGAGATTGAACTTGATGCGCAGGTCGACGATCGGCACGATCACACCGCGCAGATTGGTCACGCCCTTGATGAACTCAGGAGCATTGGCGATGCGGGTCACGTTTTCATAGCCACGGATTTCCTGCACTTTCAGGATATCGACGGCGTATTCCTCGCTACCCAGCGAGAACACCAGGTATTCCTGGCTTTGCGTATCGATAGCCGCCTCGGCGGCCTGGGTCATGTCACTCATGAAACTACGTCCTCCTGGCGTGATGCGGTTAGTTCGGCGTGCTTGTGGGGCGTGGCACGCTGACGGTGCAAGCGGTTGACATCGGCGACGTCGAGAATCAGCGCCACGCTGCCGTCTCCTAGAATCGTCGCGGCGGATATGGCCGGCACCTTGCGGTAGTTGGTTTCGAGGTTCTTGACCACCACTTGTTGCTGCCCGACGAGATCGTCGACCAACAAGGCATAGCGCCGGCCCTCGGCCTGCAGGATGACCGCGATACATTGGGTCGGGTCCTGCTCGGCGCCGTCGATGTGCAGAATGTCGTGCAAGGCGATCAGCGGTAGGTACTCGTCGCGCACCTTGAGCAACTTGTCGTTGCCCGCCATCGAGTAGATATCATTGTTGCTGGGCTGTAGCGACTCGAACACTGCCGAGAGCGGCAGGATGAAAATTTCTGACCCACTCTTGACCGACATGCCATCGAGGATGGCCAGGGTCAACGGCAATACCACGCGGGTCGTGGTGCCCTTCCCAGGCCAGGACTGAATCTCGACGTGGCCGCCCATGGCCTGAATATTGCGCTTGACGACGTCCATACCCACGCCGCGTCCAGAGACGTCACTGACCTGATCGGCGGTCGAGAAACCCGCCGCGAAGATAAGCTGCCAGACCTCGCTGTCGCTCATGCTGTCGGAAACGGTCAACCCGTTATGAGCCGCCTTGGCGAGGATCTTGTCGCGGCTGAGACCGCCCCCATCGTCCTTCACTTCAATGAGGATGTTACCGCCCTGGTGCTGGGCAGAAAGCGTCAGTTGGCCTGTACGTGGCTTTCCTGCAGCCTCGCGAACATCAGGCATCTCGATACCATGATCGAGACTATTGCGCACGAGGTGCGTCAAAGGATCGATGATGCGCTCGGTCAGACTCTTGTCGAGCTCGGTGGACTGGCCCTCGGTGACCAGCTCGATGTCCTTGCCCAGCTTGCCGGTAAGATCGCGCACCAAGCGTGGAAAGCGACTGAACACATAGTCCATCGGCACCATGCGGATCGACATCACCGACTCCTGCAAGTCACGCGCGTTGCGCTGCAGCAGGTTCATGCCATTGACCAGTGGCCCATGCGCATCCACGTCGAGTTCGCTGGCGGTTTGATCGAGCATGGACTGGGTAATGATCAGTTCACCGACAAGATTGATGATCTGATCGACCTTTTCCACCGGCACACGAATCGTCGCCGACTCCCCACCGGCCTTTTTCTTGGCACCACCACCCTTTTTGCCTGGCGCCGCATTCGCAGGTTTTTCATCGGTCGCTGCCTGGGCCGGTGCTTTTTCTGCGGGAGCCTTCGCCTGCTCGGCAGGGGCCGGTGCCTCGGGTGTCGGTGCATCGTCCTGCGCCACGGTGGATGCCGCAGCAGCCTCGGCCTGTGTCGTCTCGGTCGGTGCGGCGATCGCAGAGATGTCTAGCTGTTCAGGCTCGACGATGAAACACATCACAGCTTCGATATCGCTGCGGCTGGAGGCACTTTCCAGCACCACCTCATAACGCGCAGCATCTCCATGCTGCTCTTGCACGGCACCCAAATTTCCGAGTTCCTCGACGAGGAGTTCACGGTCCTTGTCGGAGACGTTCAAGAGCACGACGTGAAGCCAGCCGGTATCGGCGTCGGCGTCGGCGTCGGCGTCGGCGTCGGCGGCTTGAGTATCATGCGCCTGCCCCTCCAACGCGTCCTCACCAACCGTATTCCCGCTAGCCGGACTTTCGGCTTCATCCGACGTCTGCTCGGGTGGCGCGATATCGGCCTCGGGCTCGCTGCCCACGCCATGTCCCAACTCATCCAGCGCTAGCTGCTTCAGCGTCTGACAAATTCGGGTATAGACTTCCGGATCCGGTTCGGCGCCATTGCGGTAGGCATTAAGTTGGTCGTGAAGCATATCCTTGGTTTCCAGAAAGAGGTCGACGATATCCGTACGCAAGATGAGCTCGCCCTGCCTGGCATAATCCAACAGGTTTTCGAGCATGTGCGTGGTTTCTTGCAGCACGCTGAACCCGAAGGTGCCCGCGCCCCCCTTGATCGAATGTGCGGCACGAAAAATGGCGTTGAGTTGCTCCGGATCCGGCTCGTCGAGATCTAGCTCGAGCAGGTGGCGCTCCATGTCGCCCAGTAGCTCTTCGGCCTCTTCGAAAAAGGTCTCGTAGAATTCTGTTATATCCATGCTCGTTCCACGTGATCGTAATCGTGATCGTTAGGGCGATGGCTGATCTTGCCCTTCACCGCCACCAGTGGTGCGTTCATACACTTGCGGGAGTGCGTTACGCATTAGTGAGTCAGCGCCTTGCGTCGGCGACAACCCTTCTCGCTGCCTATCATCCGTACGGTTGAGTATCGTCTCGGGACTCGCCGCACCGGCTTCGCCCTGATCGCGGATCTGCTCGGCGGCGTGCTCCGACAGTACGACGATGCTGATACGCCGATTGATCGCATCACTGGGCTTTGTACCCTCCAGGTTGACGCGTGATCCCATGCCCGCGACGCGTAGCAACTTGCCGGCATCGAGCCCGGCCGCGACCAGGGTACGACGCGACGCATTGGCTCGGTCGGCGGAAAGCTCCCAGTTGCTATACCCCGCTTCTCCGCCGGCGTAACGCAGATCATCCGTATGCCCAGTGAGGCTAATCGCATTGGGCACCGCGTTGAGCTCTGGCGCCAGAGCTTGCAAGAGATCCCGCATGTACGGTGCGAGTCGGGCACTGCCCAACTCGAACATGGGCCGCTTGTCGGTATCGACAAGCTGAATGCGCAGGCCCTCCGGAATGAAGTCGGTACGTAACTGCGGGCTCATCTGCCGCAGGTTAGGATCTTCGCGAACCTGGCGTTCCAGGCGGTCCCGCAGCACCCTCAAACGTCGCATCTCTTCGCTGGGGCGCGATTGCTGGCGTTTGTCAATGCGCCGCTCTTCACCTTCGGAGAAGGTGGGGTCCGCCCCGCCGCCAGGGATCGCACTGGTACTCGCCGTCGACTTGTCACCGCCGGTCATCGCCACCGCCAAGGGTGTACGGAAATATTCGGCGATATTATCGAGCTCTTTTTCAGGTACCATCGACAGAATCCAGAGCACCAGGAAGAGCGCCATCAACGCCGTCATGAAATCGGCATAGGCGATCTTCCAGTTGCCCCCATGATGCCCTTTACTGACGACTTTCTTGCGTTTGACGATGATGGGACGACGTTCGCTGCTCATGCTTAACCCGTCCCAGTGTCACGTGTACCGCTTCCCTCTGCACGGACATGTTCTTCGAGCTCAGTGAACGAGGGCCGCTCGGCGGTGAACAGGGCCTTGCGCCCGAATTCCACCGACAACTGAGGCGCCAGACCGTTAAGGCTCGCCATCAAAGTCACGCGAATGCATTGCAACATCTTGGTGGCTTCGGTGATCTGGAGTTGAAGGCGCTGGGCGACAGGTAGCACGAACCCGTAGGCGAGCAGAATCCCCAGGAAAGTTCCCACCAGTGCTTGAGCGATCATCTGTCCCATGGCTGCCGCGCCCTGATCGGCTGCCCCCAAGGCATGAACGACGCCCATGACGGCCGCCACGATGCCGAATGCAGGCAGGCCATCACCGACACTATGTAGAGAATGGGAGGGGATTTCCGCCTCGTGCTGGAAGGTGTCGATCTCGTGCTCCATGAGCGTATCGATCTCGAAAGGGTCCATGTTGCCACTGACCATCAAACGCAAGTAGTCGGTGATGAACGCCATGATCAAGGGGTCACTAGAGATCTTGGGATAGTCGGAGAAGATCGCACTATCCTCGGGAGAGTCGATATCACGTTCGAGGGCCAGCATGCCGTCCCGCCGCGCTTTGGTCAGCAGGCGGTACTGCAATGCCATCAACTCCATGTACATCGCCTTGTTGTACTTATTGGTGCGCTTGAGCTTCGAAAATGAACGCAGGGTAGCCTTGATCGCCTTGCCATTGTTGGCTGCGATGAAGGCACCCACGGCAGCACCGACGATCATGAGAATTTCGGATGGCTGGAATAGCGCACCGAAGTGGCCCCCGATGAAGGTATAACCACCCCCGATCGATGCGATAACAACCAAATAGCCGATTAGAATCAACACAGCAGAACGCTCCTAGCGGCATGCATAACTGGCCCGTTGATATCTCTATCGGCAGGAAGCGACACGCCTTGAATGAAAAAACGCAGAAATGCGTCGTGTCGCTTTCCGGTATCGGTCGTCCCCCCTGCGATCGCGACGACACTAGATACGCGAACGCCTATCTAGCGACGAGGCGTCGCGCCGTCATCCCATCCGACTCAGAAGCCGGCGCAGACTGATGACGCGGTGTTGTCACCCGCTCTTCGGCCTGACGCTTCTTGCGTGTCTTGTCGGCACGCGAAGGTGGCTGACAAATACCACACACGAAGTCGTGATCGGGACTGTACGCGTGGGCGACGAAATGACCACCGCAACGGGTGCAAGGCGAGAGTTGCATCATGCCGCTTTCAAAGAAGCGAATGAGCGTCCAGGCGCGCGTCAATCCCAGCACTGGCTCCCCTGCTTCGAGGCTGACCTGCTCTAGATACAGCCTGAAGGCCTTGACGAAAGCCGACATTCGCTCGCAACCGCCGTCCTCGAGCAGACTCCTGTAAATATTATAAAACAACGAAGAATGGATGTTCGGCATCCAGGTAATGAACCAGTCGGTCGAAAACGGCAGCATGCCCTTGGGGGGCGACATGCCGCGCACTTCCTTGTAAAGCTTGATCAAGCGCCCACGACTCAAATCTGTCTCGGTCTCGAGTACCTGCAGACGCGCCCCCAGATCGATCAACTCGATGGCGAGCTGCACCTGCAGCATCTCGCCCACTAGACTTTTCTCACTCACGACGCTACTCCTCAGTTCGAAGAGACGGACGAGCACTCGTTACGTGCGCTCGCCATCAACAGGGCAGCATGCGTCTGCCCCAACCCCTGCTCCCGCTGATTGTGGGTCAGCTTTCGCAGTTGCTCCGGCTCGTCATAGCAGAGTCGGCAGAGCAGTTGATTCGTTCGCGCGAGTTGTGTCAGTTGCTTGATCGACAAGGAAGCGATGAGATCCGCCATTTCGTCATCCATCTTGAGACGAAAGAGCGCAGTGGTGCGATCTTCGCTGATCATGCGCTGCGTAAGCAGCAGGTAGGACAGGTTGATATCTTGAATATCATCCAGAAGGCTATCGGTTTCCATATAATTCCCTGCGTACGACGTTATTGTGGCGAAGGAGGTTTCTACGACCTCTCTCCGATGAGCCAGTTTTTTTGCTTTTTCGGCTGACTCGATTCTTACCGTCGCATCATTTTGAGACGTTTTTATGAAAAGATTCAACATCTCCTACATTGAAACCAACAATTCCTTACAAAAGAGGAGCGATTTGGCTCACTCGTAAGTACGAAATCGGCCATGGTGCACAAGGCGGTAACACGCTAGCAGCAAGCGTTGCCGACGGCTCGAGGGCCGCCACATCAGGTCAATTATAAGCAAGCTATAAGAACGGGGGTGCGTCAATAAACCGCACCCCTTCGTCGCAATTCAGCGACGTGCGGACGTTCCCGAGTCGATATTCGAGGTCGCCTCTTCATGCTCCAGGTCATAGACCCAGGCCAAAAGCTCGGCAATGACTTGATACAGGGTGGGAGGGATTTGAGAATCCAGATCGACCTGCATCAAAAGTGCCACCAGCTCGGGGGCATCATGCACGAAGATGCCTTCGTTCTGGGCTGTCGAGACGATGCGTTCCGCCAGGTCACCGTATCCCTTGGCGACCACTACAGGCGCCGCTGAGGGATCTTGATAAGCCAACGCAACGGCACGTCGCCTTTCGTCAGGCGTGTCACTCATGGCGTTCCTCACTTGCGTCGTTGTCAGGCATACGGTGCACGTCGATCACGGCTTGCACTCCCAAGGCATCAAGGCGCTCATGCAAAGCCGACACCTGTTCCGAAAGGCGCTCCAGGCCCTCCCCCTCAGGCGCCGAGATCGACAACGAAGCCCGCTCGGCACGTAACGTCATGGCGATATGTACGTCACCGAGATTCGGTAAGGAGATATTCATCTCACTATGCCAGGGTGATTTATCATGCCCCTGCGATTGCGCCTGACCGTCAGCATCCTGGCCATCGCCCTCCGACCATTGCTGCAGTGTCATGGCTAGCATGACGCCCGGCCACAGCATGCCTTCCCAACGCAACGACGGCGTCACCAACATCTCCAATTGGTGGCGGACGACAGACTGCAAGGTATCGTTTTGATCCGTGCCGATTTGCTGCAAGGCTGAACTCGCCAGCGTATGATGCTGTCCGCTCGTTGACATATCTCCCCGCACCGCGAGCAACTCCGGAGAATCACCTTGCTGAGCGAGCAAAGGCGCCTCGGCGAAACGATTGGCCGTGGTCGCGGGGCGTAAGGAAGTCAACGTGGCCGGTGATGCCATCTCGGCCATGGTCGCGCGTGAAGTGGGCGGCCCCGTGTCTGTCATACGCGCCGCATGAGGCGTTTCGGTCGTAGCAAGTCCGGTTGCCACCGGCATTCGCGGTGCCAACGCCATCTGCGGTTCGCGCGCCAACGCGGCCGTCGACCATTCTCCCTTCAGCCAACGCGCCAGGTGCGACTCGTAGAACACGCCACTGTGTTGAATATTTTGCTGCAATTGAGATGCTAGAAGCCTCGGCGACGCCTCTCCCTCCTGGAGCAACGGCTGCGGAGAGGTAATCGACGAAGGCGGCGCGGGAAAACGCGCCAGCACAACGGCAATGGTGCGCGCGGCGGTACTGAAATGCGTCGTGGATGAACTGGGCGTCGCCGCCGAGTGCTCCTCCGACTTGCCTGAAGGCACGCCCGCTTCGAGAAGCGCCGAGGCACGTGCCGGGGTGAACTCGGCTTGTGAGGAGCCGCGCTGCTGAAGCCCGCCGCCTTCACGGGTCAATGATTCGATGGCATTCCCGGAGAGCACTGGCTTGACCGGCGCAGGCAGGTCAGTCGTTCGAGGCGCATCGATACGTTGCCCCAGCACCTGATGGAGCAATGTGTCGATAATGGGCGTTATGCCACTCACGTGCGCCCTTCAGTGCCCCGAGAGGAGCGTGTGCGTTGCGACAGCGTGCCCTGCCCTTGATTATAGGCACGCACCAGCGCTTGCTGGCGCCGAGAGTTGCCGATCAATTGCGTGAGCTCCTCACAGCGGGCATCGAGCTGATCTCGAATGACGCGATCATGCTCGAGAATTTCCTCGATCATGCGCGCGCAGTACTGGCGCTCTTGCGCATTGAGTCGTTCACCTTGAGGTGCGCGCCGCAATGTCTCGACATCGGCCACATGGCGGGCACGCTGTTGAATCAACGCGTCCCACTCCTGGTGACGTGCACTTTCGAGCATCGCCCGGGAACGCTCGAGCATATTCTCATAGATGTCCAGACGCTCCGACGCATTGCTCATGTCATGATCCATCCACTTGCGGGGCGATTTCGCGCCAGGCCGAACCGATATCTTCCAGCAGATGCGCGGCCTCGTCGAGCGCGGCTTGATCGTTGCGCAAGTTGGCTCTCAGCAACAACCGCGCGATATAGTCATACAAACTTCCCAAGCGCTCCGACAGTTCACCGCCGCGCTCATGATCGAGCGCCGCCGCCAACCCATTATTGACAATATTCAAGGCCTTGGAAATTGCCTGCCCCTTGGCGGAGATATTGCCATCCTCCATGTGCATTTTGGCAGCCCGGATGGAGGCTTGCGCGCCGTCGAAAAGCATCACGATCAACTGATGGGGGCTGGCCGACATCACCCCGGATTCAACGCCGACACGGGCATAGGCCTGGGCACCTCGCATCATATTCATGATAGTTCCCCTACTGATTCATTTGTGCGTTCAAGCTGTCGAATTGCTGGGTCAGATAAGAACTCGTCGAGTTCATTTGCGACACCAGCGAATCCAGTTCGGCGAATTGCGTGCGGTAGCGCGCCACCGTCGCATCGATGGAGTCCTGCATGCTGGTATAACGTTCACCCAGGCGCTCGATAGAGGTATCGATACCGCTGGTGGCCGTACCCAGTGTTCCGCCATCATCGAGCAGGTTGCCCAACACCGTGTCCAGGCTGGCGGCGAACCCGTCACGTTCTTCATCGTCGACATCACCGACGAAAAACGCGCTGACACTGTCGAGATTGCCGTCGATCGCTTCGTCCAGGGCCTCATCGTCAACCTCGAGCGTGCCATCGAGTGCCAGGGAAATCCCCATGTTGGACAACAACGCAAATTCACCGTCCCCAACATGCCCCATGGCATTGCGCAGTTGCGACTCAACGCCTCGCAGCGTGGAATTGCCAAGCAGCTCTCCCGCCGCTCCGGACTCGGCATCGAACGACGTCAGGCTCGACATGCGCTCTTGCAGCGAATTGTAGGCTTTGACGAAATCATCGAGAGAATCCTTGACCGCGCCATCGTCGCGGCTGAGCGTCAGCGCATCCGACTCTCCCTCATTGGTCGCCTGCAAGTCGAACGTCCCCCCTTGTAACGCCCCTTCGACATGATTGGACGCACTGGTGATGGCGATACCATTCACGCTCAACCGTGCATCCTGCGCGGCCACCGTTTGACGCATGTCGCTGGCATCGGGATCCGCCGCATCAAAGCCGAAAGCCGCCTGTAACGCCGCATCCTCGGAAGAAATCGCGATTTGGTTCACTTCACCCGTCTCGGTGGCGGTCAGTACCAGGCGCTGGGGTTTATCGCTGCCATCATTGATGATCGAGGCACTGATGCCGGCATCCTTCGCATTGATCGCGTCCCGCAAGCCTTCCAAGGTGTTGTTGCCATCGTCGAGGGTAATGGCAAACGCCTCGTCGCCAACGTTGAAAGAAAGCTCGCCGGTGTCGAGCTCGGCTTCTTTTTCGAAACCCTCGGAAGCAAGCGTCTGCGACCGGGCCAAGGCGCTAACCTCGATCTGATAACGCCCCGGGACGGCCGTGTTGTCGGTCGATACGCTGACGGCATCGCCCTGCATCTTGCTGCTCAGCGCCTGGAAGGTCTCGGGATCACTGAGCGCCGTTGCCGACTCGCGCAGCGAGTCCAGCGCACTTTCCAGGCGCCCAAAGGCTGACAGCTTGGCTTCGTAGTTTTTCTTCTGTTCGGTAATCGGTTCTAGCTTCGCGCTCTCGGCTTTTTTCAAATCGTCCAGCAAGCCACTCAAATCCAGACCCGAACCGACACCCAGGGAAGTAATCGTAGGCATGACATGCCCTCAGCGAGTAGGTTGATCTTTTTACCATGAGGCTCGCCGACGCTAGCGCCGAAAAGACTAACTTTACGAGCTCTATTCATACATCGGCCCCAGGTGCGTAAACTTTAGCCCTTGCGCGTGATCATTTCTGACGGCTCGAGGCAGAGCAACGCGTCCCGCCCCGAGCGTCGACGCTGGCAATATCACGCCTCGATGCGCGATGATAGGTAACTCGAATCGACCTCAGGAGCCACAGCCACGATGGACTCGACATCGCTTTTCGCCGACTACGCACGCTGGCAACGCTTTCAACGTCAAGACCAGCTCCATCGCGAACATGACGCTGCCGTGCGTAAACTGGCCGAGTCAGGCGCCATGGCGTCGCGTGTCGCCGAAGGCTACCGCAGCATGGCGGAAAAAGGTGCCGCCGAGGGCGCTTGTTACCGTACGCTATTTTTGCGTCAGCGCGCTCATGAAGACTCGCTGGCATGCGAAGGCTGGCTCTTTGTACGCCGCGTTCTTGCCGAAGGCGGTATTACGCGTGTACGCGGCACGCTGCTTGAAAGCTTCACACTCGAAGACGGCAGCCTCACGCCTGGCGACAAGCCAGCGCTCAAGGTCACACTGGATATTTACGACGAAATTCTCGTCAAACGCACCATGCAAATGGGGTGTCGCATCGACCGTCAGGATGACGATCGCGACATCCATTTCATTACTTTTCTCGACAGTGTCCGTGGCGATCTTCGCCAGCACATGTAAATCCTGCCCGCCAAGCCCCGTCCAACGGTTTAGACGCGGCTTGGCGGCTCAGCTAATGGGGCAAATCCATCATGACGACATCTCCTTCACCGAGCCTCTATTCCACGCTGACCCTATCGGAGCTGGACGGCGTCACCGGCATCGCTCAACCACGCGCCACACGTCACAAGCTGACGCTGGAAAGCCCAGCGGCGCGACTCTTGACCGATTTCAGCACGCAGCGTGCCCAGACCATCCTCACCTCCAACACCATCTCGCAGGCCCTCAACACCATGAAACAGGCAGGCGTTCGCTTGCTCATGGTCATGGGGCCAGACGGGCGATTCACCGGTGTCATCAACGCTCGCGAGCTAGTCGGAGGACGCAAGATCACCATCGCCATGCAGAAACATGATGTGCCGCGCGAGGAAGTCACCGTGGATATGATCCAGACGCCACGCGCGCAGTTGCACTCACTGCCGCTAGCTCAGTTGGAAGCCGCTCGAGTCGGCGAGCTCGTGGAAACGCTCAAGGCATCCGGCGACCAACACTTGTTGATTACTGCACCCGGGGAGCAGGCCCCGATCATTCGCGGTTTGGTTTCGGCCTCCGATATAAGCCGGTCGTTGGGAATCGACCTCGATCACCCACCGGAAGCGCGCAGCTTCGCCGCCATCTGCCAAGTCATTCTCGGGCACGACCTGTAATACACGCCTCACCGGGGTCGGGGCCACCCCCGAGCCCGGCGGCGCTTATCGACGGCCGAAGGAGTTTTGCATGCTCGAGTGGTTGCAAGACCGCCTATCCCGCCAACACGGTATTGCCATCTGGGTCATCAAACAATTCGACGACACGACCTTGCACCTTTGCGGCAAGGGGATGGCAGGGGGCACGGAGCGGATGTCGCGTCGCCGATGCACATTGGCCCGCGGCACATTCGTGGGACCGGTGCGCATCGGTGAGCACCATGAGGTCTTGCACTCCGATCTCTTCGCACGGCTACCGCTACGCGACGAATTACGTCTGATCAATGAGCGCGAAGCCGAGTACGACGGTCGACGTTATTACGTCTCTTGGGTCCCTGAGCGTTGCTGGCGCTTTCAGGGGCCTTTGATTTCTCAGCCCCAGCGCAACGACGGCAAGTTGCGCTTCGTCAGCCACGAGGACGTCGCTGCGATACGCGAAAAGACCGCCGCTCTGAACGCCTCGACAACGCCATCACGCACCTCCGATGGGTGGTCGCTGGCCGAACGAGACAACGACTAGCTATCATCGCGCCATCCCGATATCTTCCCGGACATCCGTGACACCATGACTTCCAACACCGTTCTCGTTCTTTATGCAGGCGGCACCCTGGGCATGCTCGACGGGCCTAGAGGGCTCCGCCCCGGTAGCGACTTCGAGGCGCGTCTGCGCCAGGCCTTCACGCATCTCGCCGCGTACCGGCGCGATGCCATACCGCCTTTCGAAATGCTCGAATACACGACGCCCATCGACTCGAGCAGCGCCACGCCCGCCGACTGGCAACGCCTGGCGCGTGACATTGCCGAACGCTATGCGGACTATGCCGGCTTCGTGGTCCTGCATGGTACCGATACGTTGGCGTGGTCCACCTCGAGCCTAGCCTTCCAGTTGCAAGGCCTGGGCAAACCCGTCGTCGTAACAGGGGCACAGAAACCGCTGGAAATACCCAACAGCGATGCGCTCGATAACGTCGAAACGGCGCTGCGCTTCGCTGCTCAGACGAATCTCACCGAAGTGGCCATCGCCTTCGACGGCAAACTCATGCGCGGCTGCCGCACCCGCAAATGGGATACTCAAGCGTTCAATGCTTTTCACGCCCCCAACTGGCCGCTGCTGGGCGAGATCATCGATGACGAGCCGGTCCTCTATGCCGCGCGATGTCTTTCGCCTAGCGGTGCGCCACGATTCGAGCTACCCGATTTGGTGCCCACGTCGGCGGTCATACGCCTACCACTGTGGCCCGGCATTCAAGCACGCCAGATCGCGCGACTGCTCGACGACGACACGGTACACGGTGCCGTTCTCGAAAGCTGGGGGAGCGGCAATATTCCCGAAGACACTGCCCTGGCGAGCGAGCTGGCCGCCGCCAGCAGCCGTGGCACCATGCTCGCCGTCATCAGCCAGTGTCCGCACGGCCCCGTGACACTCGGCACATATGCCAGCGGCAATGTACTCAAGGATATCAACGCGCTGGCCGGCGATGACATGACCCCGGAAGCGGCATTTACCAAACTCGTCCATCTACTCTCACAGCCACTGCCCGAGGCTCAGCGCCGTCGCCAATTCCTGACCTCGCTATGCGGCGAGCGCAGCGCGCTGACGTGACGCCACGCTAGCCGGCGAATGGTTCGCCGGTTACACTATGCGCGCTTCGTCCGGACCGGATCCCGGGCGTGTTTCCCGCCAGTGTCGCGACACTGGCGAGAGGCTACAAATTCTCCGCTCAGGACAAATCTCATGACCGACACACCGCACCATGCACCTCAGCCCGCCAGCGCTGGGGCAAGCTCTCTGACCGCGCTCACTACACCCGACGATACCGCCAAGGCCGTGGTCATATACTCCGGCGGGATGGACTCCTATACCGTTCTGCATCGCGCCTTGAGCGCCGGGTTCGACGTCCACGCCTTGTCGTTCCACTACGGCCAGCGCCACTCGCGTGAACTCGAGACGGCAAGCCAGGCCTGCCAGCAGTTGGGCGTCGCCCACCAAGTGGTCGACATTCGCGCGATCCACGGCCTGATCGGCAATTCCGCCCTTACCGATGCCGATCGCGACATGCCCGGGGGCGACTACGATGCCGACAACATGGCCGCTACGGTAGTACCCAATCGCAACATGATCCTGCTCTCGCTGGCCATCGGTCACGCCATCAACATCGGTGCTAATGTCTGCTTTTATGGTGCCCACGGCGGCGATCACGTGCTGTATCCCGACTGTCGTCCCGAATTCGTCGAGCGGGTTAATGACGTCGCCGCCATCGCCGACTTCAATCCGGTGCGCATCGCGGCGCCCTATTTGCACGCCAGCAAGCACACCATCTTGGCCGACGGCCTGGCGATGGGGCTCGATTACGCCCAGACCTGGACCTGCTACCTGGGAGGCGAGTACGCCTGCGGACAATGCGGTAGCTGCCGGGAGCGTCTGGCGGCCTTCGCCGCGCAGGGCGTCGATGATCCCCTGACCTATGCTGCGCCGGAGAAGATGTCGTAATGTACAGCGTCAAGGAAGCTTTCTATACGCTCCAGGGTGAAGGCGCCCGCGCTGGGCGTGCCAGCGTGTTCTGCCGCTTCACGGGCTGCAATCTCTGGTCGGGGCGTGAACGCGACCGCGCCACCAGCCACTGTCGCTTTTGCGACACTGACTTCATCGGTACCGACGGTCAGCACGGCGGTCGCTTCGAGGACGCCCAAGCCTTGGCGACCCATCTCATGAGCCTCTGGCCTCATGCGCAGGAGACCGCCGTGCCCTACGTGGTCTTCACCGGCGGCGAGCCGTTGCTCCAGCTCGACACACCACTCATCGAGGCCATGCATGCCCAAGGGTTCGAAATCGCCGTCGAGACCAACGGCACGCTCGCACCGCCCGACGGCATCGATTGGCTATGTGTCAGCCCCAAAGGCGATGCGACGTTGCGCATCACGCAAGGCGATGAGCTGAAACTGGTGTTTCCGCAGTCCGATGCCATGCCCGAACACTTCACGCATCTCGCCTTCAGGCATTTTTTCCTGCAGCCGATGGATCTCGCGCCACGCGGCGGACAAGGCACGACCATGCGGGACACCGTGTCTTACTGCCTCGCTCATCCACAGTGGCGCCTGGCGCTGCAAACCCACAAGATCGCGGGAATCGACTGATGACGCTTTTCGTCAACCACCTTACCCATATCGACGCCTCGCTGTGGTCTCCCGAACTTGGCTTGACCGGCGTTAGCTGGCATGTCGATGCCGAGCTCGACGGCGCACTCGGCCCCGACGGCATGCTGTTCGACTTCGGAGAGGTCAAACCCTGGATCAAATCGCGGCTCGACGAGGGCCTCGACCACACCCTGCTGGTACCGACCCAAGCGCCCGGGATCCAAGTGCTCGATTGCGCCGAGGGGCTCTGCCTGCGCACGCAATTCCCTTACCCCATGGAGCTCCGGGGCCCGCGTCAAAGCTTCACTCTGCTGCCCTGGTCGGAGATCACCACGCAGCAATTGGCCACGCATCTCTCCAGCGAACTCAGCCGTCGTCCTCCTGCCAAGGTGGAGACAATTCGCCTGCGTTTGCGCGATGAAGACATCGAGACGGCCGCCTATACTTACAGCCATGGACTCAAGCACCATGCGGGCAATTGCCAGCGTATCGCCCACGGCCACCGCTCGCGCCTGCATATCTGGCGGGACGGTCAACGCGCTCCCGAACTGGAGCACCAGTGGGCGCAGGCACTGGATACTTGCTACTTGATCCACGACGAGGATCTCGCGCCACAGGCCGATGAGTCTCTGGATACATTAAGCATCGCCTATCACGCCGATCAGGGGCGGTTTCATCTGACGCTTCCCCGTGAGCGCTGCCATCTACTCTCCACGCCCACGACCATCGAGCATATCGCTGCCTGGCTGGCAGAAAAGATAGCCCAAGAGACATACGGTCGGATTCGTGTGCAGGCTTTCGAGGGAATCGACAAGGGCGCCATCGCCGAATCAGCGTGACCGAGACGTCCAGTACATCACCCATTATTCGCTATACGGAACACCTCCATGTCTTGCCGCGTCGGTTGCGGCGCGTGTTGCATCGCGCCGACCATCAGTTCCCCCATTCCCGGCATGCCCACAGGCAAGCCGGCGGGCGTGCGCTGCGCGCAACTCGATGACGACAATCGCTGCCGCCTGTTCGGCGATCCCCGGCGTCCCACCGTTTGCCATGACTTCGATTACGATCGCACGATTTGCGGCGACAGTCGCGAAGAAGCACTGACCATACTCGAGGACCTGGAGCGGCATACCGACACGTATTCCTGAGCCTCGCTCCTTGGCCCTCCATTGATAAGCACGTTCCTGCACCAATAAAAAAAGCGCGGCTCCAGAAGCCGCGCTTTTTTACCTTTACCCGTGGGCCTCGATCAATGACGCTCGATCTCGGCTTCTTCGCGCAATGTCTCGGTCAAGCCTTGGATAGCGGCCTGCGCACGCAACCGTTGGGTCATTTGCGTGCTTTCACTCGCGTCACCGGTACCCCCGTCGCGTACGTCGGTCAATTCGATGACGACGACCCCTTCATCGGTAGAAGCTTGCCCGAAGCTGCTGCCCTGCTCGGGATGTGGCAGGCGGAACGCCTTCTGCAACACGCTGTCGGGCGCGTTGTCGCCATCGCGCGTGGCCTCCTCGATATCCTGCCAGTCGAGTGCTACAGATTCCCCATTCTTGAGCGCCTCGACCAATGTTTGGGCGCGGGCTTGCAGCGCTTCGCGTGTCTTGACCTTCTGGGTCGCTTCACGCACCTGGTCCTTCACGTCATCGAGCGGTAGGGTCGTGGCATCACGATGGTCGGTGACACGCACCACGGCACGGCGTTGATCGTCGAGTTCAAGCACATCGCTGTTATAGCCATTTTCCAGCACATCTTCGCTGAAGGCGGCATCCATCACGCCAGGCTCAGCGAGCACGCCATCGGCACTGTCCCTTGAGACCCAGTCGCTCGTCCGCATCTCAAGGCCGAGCTCGTCAGCAACGCTCTGTAAGTCCTCTGCCGCATAGCTTTGGTCTTCCAGCGCCTGAACCTGCTCGTTGAATGCATCACTTGAGTTGTCGAGACGCACTTGCTCGGCGAGCTGGTCGCGCCTTTCATCGAAACTGGGAAAATCGATGTCGGTGACCTTGATCAGATGCAGGCCATCGCCGCTATCGACGACCGACGAAACGTCGCCTTCGCTCAACGAGAACGCAGCATCATCGAACGCTTCGCCCAAGAAGCCGCGATTGATCACACCGAGGTCACCGCCTTGGTCGGCGGATGCCGTATCGTCGGAGTATTCGGCCGCCACCGCTGCAAAGTCTTCACCGTTGTCGAGCTTGTCCTGCGCTTTCTCGATACGCGTCATGGCCTCGTCGCGAGAACGCTCATCGCCATAATCGACCATGATGTGTGCGACTTCGCGAGGAGCGTCCTGACGCTCTTGCGCGTAAGCGTCTCGCACTTGCTGCTCATCGACGTCGACATCCCGGGCCACCTCTTGCTGATCCAGCACGACGTACGCGATCTTGACCTGCTCGGGGCGCTTATACTGATCTTGATGCGCGTCGTAATAGGCCTGCATGTCATCTTGGCTCACCTCGACCGAGGTATCGAGATCGTCTGCCGTCAACTCAGCATAGCGGAAATCACGCGTCTGATTTTCCAGGGCCTGCAAGCGTTTGGCTTCCCCTGGCAACACCAAAGTCGACAGTCCGATACCCTGCTGAAGCTGCTGACGCTTCATGTCACTGCGCAGTTCTTTACGAAACGACAACGGCGTGTAGCCCGCTTGAGAAAGACGGTTGGAGAAGACGTCCTGAGAAAAACTGCCCTCTGAATCCTGGAACTCAGGACGGCTCACGATGAGCTGATCGATCTGAGCGTCGGAAAGGTGCATCCCCCCTTCTTCAGCGTATTGATCCAGCAACTCCGTAGAGATCAATTGATCGGTGACTTGTTTACGCAGCTCGCGTTCTTGATCGGGCGGTACTTGCCCGGAGCGAATCGCACGCTGGACCTGCATCTCGACCGCTCGCTTGCCGATCGGCTCGCCATTCACGGTCGCGGCGTCATCACTGCCGGAGGTGAAGACCCCGACCAGGGACTCGGCCCCGAAAAGCGCGAACGTCACTATGATCGCACCCACGATCACTCTGGCGGTCCACCCTTGGGAGCCTTCTCGAATTCGTTGCAGCATGCTTGCCTCGACGTGATGGAGATTCTTGAAACCAGAAGGAATTATACCGGCATCGAGTGTACCCCGGTCAAAATGGGGTCACACTTCCAGCACAGCCACCGGCATGAAAAAGGCGCACCGCTTACGCGATACGCCTCTTTGGCTGGACCGAACCGACACGACATTTCGCTTCAAACACGGCTTTCGTCATGCGTCGCGCTCATGACGACCACTTCGGCCCCGCTCGACCGGTCTTAGTTGACCGAGTCCTTGAGCGCCTTGCCTGCCTTGAACGTCGGCACCTTGGCAGCGCTGATTTCAATCGTCTCACCGGTCTGAGGGTTACGACCGGTGCGCGCGGCACGCTCCTTGACGGAGAATGTGCCGAATCCAACCAGTGCGACGGAATCGCCCTTTTTCAGACTATCGGAGACGGTCTCGACCATGGCGTCGAGCGCACGGCCTGCAGCCGCCTTGGGAATGTCGGCAGATGCAGCAATGGCTTCGATCAGCTCGGACTTGTTCACACTTCACCCCTTGACTGTTTCGGTAATGACTGGAAATCGGCGCGAAACTTCCACTTCCTGAAGCGTCACAACAAAGGCTGGAATTTATAGCAATGCTACGAAACTCTTGTCAAGAAAGCTTCACGCCGAGCCGCGCCATGCGCGGTTTTATACCACGACATGGCCGCTAAATTCTGTCAATGCGTGCTGATGTTGGAACGCGGAGGTTGACTAGTTTCCGCTAGGGAATCACCGGTTTCAACCTCTGCCTTTCCGACCAGCGCCGCGTCGAGAACTTCATCAATCCATTTAACGGACCGGATATCCAACGCATCCTTGATATTGTCCGGCACCTCCTTGAGATCCCGGCGGTTTTCCTCCGGTATTAGCACCGTCTTTATACCACCGCGTCGCGCCGCCAGCAATTTCTCCTTGAGACCGCCGATCGGCATCACTTCTCCACGCAGATTGACTTCACCGGTCATCGCCACGTCACAACGGACCGGACGCGCGGTATACGCCGACACCATCGCGGTGACCATAGCGACGCCGGCACTGGGACCATCCTTGGGCGTTGCCCCTTCCGGCACGTGAATGTGCAGGTCTTCCTTCTCGAAACGGTCGGGGTCGATGTCCAGCGCCTTGGCACGCGCCCGCACCACGGTATGCGCGGCATCCACGGACTCCTTCATGACATCGCCAAGCGACCCCGTCTTGTTGAGACGCCCCTTGCCCGGCGATACCACCGACTCGATATTGAGCAACTCACCACCCACCGATGTCCAGGCAAGCCCGGTGACACGCCCTACCTGATCCTGCTGATCGGCCAGGCCATAGCTATGACGACGCACACCGGCGTAGGCTTCGATATCCGATGCGGCAAGCAATTGAGGACCTTGCGCACCTTGCTGCTTCTCGGCCTCGACACGCTCGCGCAGTACCTTGCGGCTGACCTTGGCGATTTGGCGCTCCAGTTCGCGTACGCCCGCTTCACGCGTGTAATAGCGCACAAGCTCAAGTAGCGACTCGTCGGAGAAGTTGAGTTCTTCATCCTTGAGACCATTGGACTTGAGCTGCTTGGGCACCAGATACCGTTTGGCGATTGCCAGCTTCTCGTCCTCGGTGTAACCGGGCAACCGAATGATTTCCATGCGGTCGAGCAACGGCTCGGGAATGTTCATCGAGTTCGCAGTACAGATGAACATGACATCGGACAGGTCGTAGTCCAGTTCCAGGTAATGATCGCTGAAGCTATTGTTCTGCTCGGGATCGAGTACTTCGAGAAGTGCCGATGACGGGTCACCCCGGTGATCCATGCCGACCTTGTCGACCTCGTCGAGCAGGAAGAGCGGATTGCGCACTTCGGCCTTGCTCATGCGCTGAATCATCTTGCCCGGCAACGAACCGATATAGGTACGCCGGTGACCACGGATCTCCGACTCGTCGCGAATCCCGCCCAGTGCCAGGCGCACATAGCGCCGGTTGGTGGCCCGCGCGATAGATTGCCCCAACGAGGTCTTGCCAACCCCCGGGGGGCCCACTAGGCAGAGCACAGGCCCCTTGGGCTTCTTGACACGTTTCTGGACGGCAAGATACTCAAGAATCCGCTCCTTGACCTCTTCCAGGCCATGGTGGTCTTCATCGAGCACTTTCTGCGCGTTCACCAAGTCGTGCTTGACGCGCGAGCGCTTCTTCCAGGGGACCGCCACCAACCAATCGAGGTACGAACGCACAACAGTCGCCTCGGCCGAGGTCGGCGCCATCATCTTGAGCTTGCCCAACTCCTGACGCGCCTTCTCGGCCGCTTCCTTGGGCATGCCCGTAGATTCGATCAGTTGCTCATACTTGTCGGCCTCATTGGGCGCATTCTCGAGCTCACCCATTTCCTTCTGGATGGCTTTCATCTGCTCGTTGAGATAATACTCGCGCTGCGACTTCTCCATCTGGTCCTTGACGCGCGAGCGGATGCGCTTTTCCACCTGCAGCAAATCGATCTCGGATTCGATCAGCGCCATCAGGTGCTCGATACGATCACGCACCCGGTCCATCTCGAGCAATTCCTGCTTGTCGCCGATCTTGAGCGACAGATGAGCACAGATGGTATCCACCAAGCGGCTGGGGTCCTCGATGCCGGACAACGAATCGAGGACTTCGTTGGGCACCTTCTTGGACAGCTTGACGTACTGCTCGAACTGATTGAGCAGCACCCGGACCAGCGACTCCTGCTCGCGTTCGGTCAATGTCTCGCTTTCACGGCGCAAAGCCTCGGCAGAGACGTAACCCGCATCGTCCTCATGGATATCGCGGACGTCGGCACGGTAATCGCCTTCGATCAATACCTTGACGGTGCCATCGGGCAGCTTAAGCAGCTGCATGATTTCAGCTACCGTACCGACATCGAAGAGATCGCCGAATTCCGGTTCGTCCTGACCGGCTTCGCGCTGGGCAACGAGCAATATCCGCTTGTCGTTTTCCATGGCCGTCTCGAGCGCGCGAATCGACTTCTCGCGCCCCACGAACAGCGGAATCACCATCTGCGGGTAGACAACCACGTCCCGCAGCGGCAAAAGGGGAAGACTCAAGGTCTGTTCAGCGTTCTGCTCCATCGCAGACGTTCCTCAACTAATTCGGTGCATGGGCCGCGAGACGGCACTAATGCCAGAGAAATGGGGGCGCATCCAGCATGATGCAACCGTGCAGCCCGTAGGTTTCATGGCTCCAGACGGGGACACATACGAAAAGGGGGCCCTTAGGCCCCCAGGGTGACTCAGGCTAGGGCTCAACCGTCCTTGCCAGCCACCTTGCTTTCTTCCTGCTGGGAATATATCAGCAGCGGGTCGCTGTCACCGGTGATGACCGAAGCGTCAATGACCACTTTGGTGACATCCTCCAGCGATGGAACCTCGTACATGGTATCAAGCAGCACGGACTCGAGGATCGAGCGCAAACCACGCGCGCCAGTATTGCGCTCTATGGCCTTGTGGGCCACGGCGCGCAAGGCATCCTCGCGAAATTCCAGTTCGACACCCTCCATGTAGAATAGGTGCGTGTACTGCTTGATCAGCGAGTTCTTGGGCTCGGTAAGGATCTGGACCAAGGCCTCTTCGCTGAGCTCGGTCAGCGTCGCGATGACCGGAACACGGCCCACGAATTCCGGAATCAAACCGAACTTGACCAGGTCTTCAGGCTCGACGCCAGCGAGGACATCCCCCATCGATTTTTCGGAGTCCTTACTCTTCACCTCCGCGTTAAAACCGATGCCACCTTTCTCGATGCGATCACGGATCACCTTCTCGAGCCCGGCAAACGCCCCGCCGACAATGAACAGCATATTGCTGGTATCGACCTGCAGAAATTCCTGCTGGGGATGTTTGCGACCGCCTTGAGGTGGTATCGAGGCCGTAGTGCCCTCGATCAACTTGAGCAGGGCCTGCTGGACGCCTTCACCGGAGACATCGCGCGTAATCGAGGGGTTGTCCGACTTGCGCGAAATCTTGTCGATTTCGTCGATGTAGACGATCCCGCGCTGCGCCTTGTCGACATCGTACTCGCACTTCTGCAGCAGCTTCTGGATGATGTTCTCGACATCTTCACCCACATAACCAGCTTCGGTCAGGGTCGTCGCGTCGGCGATCGTAAAAGGAACGTTAAGCAATCGGGCCATGGTCTCGGCCAGCAAGGTCTTACCACTACCGGTCGGGCCGATCAGAAGAATATTCGACTTGCCAAGTTCGACATCGTCGGTCTTCACATCGGCACGAAGACGCTTGTAATGGTTGTAGACCGCTACCGACAGCACCCGCTTGGCACGGTCCTGCCCGATGACAAAATCGTCCAGTGTATAACGGATCTCGCGCGGTGCCGGCAGGCGCTCGTCGTCACCCTCGGCATCGGCTTCCAGCACTTCTTCGCGAATGATGTCGTTGCATAGATCGACACATTCGTCACAGATGTAGACGGAAGGACCCGCGATCAGCTTGCGCACTTCGTTCTGATTCTTGCCACAGAACGAGCAGTACAGCAATTTGCCGCTCTCGTCTTTGCCTTTGCCGTCAGCCATTCGTGTACCTCGTGATAGCAGCGGCCCTGAGGAACCGCCGGTAATAAATGCATGTCTCGCTAATCGCTACCATGTTTGGTTAAACGCTATCAGGATACAGGGCGCTTATCCAGCATGGCATCGATGAGGCCGTACTCGGCCGCCTGGGCGCCGCCCATGAAATTATCGCGATCCGTGTCTCGTGCCACCGTTTCCACATCTTGGCCGGTATGCTTGGCGAGAATCTCGTTGAGCTGCTGACGGATGTTGAGAATTTCCTTGGTGTGGATCTCGATATCCGCGGCCTGACCCTGGTAGCCGCCCAGCGGCTGATGAATCATCATCCGCGAGTGCGGCAGGCAGTAGCGCTTGCCCTCGGCACCGCCGGCAAGCAGCAACGCCCCCATGCTGGCAGCCTGGCCGACGCACACGGTGGATACGTCAGGCTTGACGAACTGCATGGTATCGTAGATCGACATCCCCGACGTCACAGAACCGCCCGGCGAATTGATGTAAAGGTGGATATCCTTGTCGGGATTCTCGGATTCGAGAAACAACAACTGAGCTACCACCAGATTGGCCATGTAGTCTTCGACTGGGCCAATCAAAAAGATGACGCGCTCCTTGAGCAGGCGAGAATAAATGTCGTAGGACCGCTCGCCACGCGCGCTCTGCTCCACGACCATGGGGACTAAACCGCCGGCATTGCTGATATCGAACTCGTTGCCCATTGCGTGGCTTCCTTAAATCCGGTGACTAATTGCTCCAGTGACTAGAGACCCGGCCGTAGCCGGGTGCAGACACTTTCGACGGCACGCGAGAGAACGCTCAAGCGTTTGTCTCTTCCTGCGCTTCGCCCTCATTATCTGCTTCTTGCTGCTGTTGCGCCGCTTGCAAAGCCTGCTCGTAGGGCATCTCGACATCCTTAACCTGAGCTTGCGCTAGCAGCTTGTCAACCGCCTTGTCTTCAAGAACCGAGGACTTGACCTGGTTTTTCATGTCCTCATTATTGAGATAATGCTCAACCACTTGTTCGGGTTGCTGATACTGCTGTGCCAACTCTTCGACGTGCGCCTTGATTTCGTCGTCGCTGGCGTCGAGTTCATTGACCTTGACGACTTCAGCCAACAGCAAGCCAACCTGAACGCGCTTCTTCGCCTGGTCGGCGAACAGCTCGTCGGGCAGTTGGGAAACATCGAAGTCTTCCCCTAGACCGAACTGCTGCGCGGCTTGGCGTTTGAGTCCTTCGGTCTCCTGCTGAATCAATGACTGCGGGA
This sequence comes from Chromohalobacter sp. 48-RD10, assembly GCF_029889785.1. Lineage (NCBI taxonomy): Bacteria > Pseudomonadati > Pseudomonadota > Gammaproteobacteria > Oceanospirillales > Halomonadaceae > Chromohalobacter > Chromohalobacter sp. 48-RD10. Next base: position 221,573 of record NZ_JARANX010000002.1, read on the forward strand.
CCGGAATATCATTGGCCTGCTGCAACGCTTCAAGAGCCTGCTGCTTGACGCGACTGGTCACGGCCTGAGATAGCTCGTGCTCCATGTTCTTCTGCACATCGGCGCGAAAGGCAGTGACGCCACCCTCTTCGATCCCGAAGCGCTTGATGAACTCTTCGTCGACTTCAGGCAGCTGCTTGCCGGCCACTTTGTGCACTGTCACTTTGAAGGTGGCTTCCTGGCCCGCCAGATGCTCCGCCTGATAATCTTCGGGGAAGGTCACCTTGATCTCGAGATCGTCACCGGCCTGGGCACCCACCAACTGCTCTTCGAAGCCGGGAATGAAGCTATTGGACCCCAGCTCCAGCTCATGACCTTCGGCGGCGCCACCTTCGAACGGCTCATCGCCCAGAAACCCTTGGAAATCGACGGTCACCTGATCGCCATCGGCCGCAGCACGCTCGACTTCTTCCCACTCGGAGTTTTGTGAACGCAGCGTGTCGATCATCTGATCGACATCGGCCTCGGCCACATCCGCATAGGGGCGCTCGATCTCGGCATTTTCGATCGTATTGAGCTCGAACTCGGGATACACCTCAAGGATCGCGACGAACTCCAGATCCTTCCCGTCTTCATCGACGGTCGGCTCTACCTGCGGAGAACCCGCCGGATTGAGGCTTTCCTGAGTGATCGCCTGCACATAATGCTGACGCATCATTTCGCCCACTACTTCGTTGCGGACTTCTGGGCCAAAACGCTGGCGTACGACCGTCATCGGAATCTTGCCACGCCGAAAGCCGTTCAGCCGTACGTTTTTGGCGGTTTCCTGCAGGCGGGTAGCCACGGCTTGATCGACTTCGGTAGCCGGCACTTGGACGGTGACACGACGTTCGATCTGGGAAGTCGACTCAACGGAAACTTGCATGAATGATCCTCTACCGACTGGGGCGTTCTGAAAATACGTATAAGACGAGGATTCTATGAATCCCCATTCGCGCTGGCAAGCGCACTACGAAGTTTATGGGGGTATATGCCTCATCTTACAAGGGAAAAGACACGAAAAAAGGGCTAGTAGTCATCCTGATGACACAAAAAACCGAACGAGGTACCTCGATTCAGGCGTGCGGAGTACGACTCATGGAAATGAGGACTACGCTAAAGGAAGCAAACAAAGGGGGGAACAAGAAGAGGAAAATCATCGCTGGGGTGGACGATGGGGATCGAACCCACGACCACCGGAGCCACAATCCGGGGCTCTACCACTGAGCTACATCCACCACGACGATTTGTTGCTGCACGTTCAAGTATGGGGTGGACGATGGGGATCGAACCCACGACCACCGGAGCCACAATCCGGGGCTCTACCACTGAGCTACATCCACCATGACTTGATACGCACGGGAATTCTCCCGACATCGACACTCTTTTTGGCTTCAAACCTGGCTTTTGGCTTTGAGCCTGGTGCGCCCAGCAGGACTTGAACCTGCAACCTACGGCTTAGAAGGCCGTTGCTCTATCCGGTTGAGCTATGAGCGCTTGATAACGCCGGCACAGACCCAACCTGGAACCGACCCTCGAGAGGATCCGGATGCTGGTCGGGGTAGAGGGATTTGAACCCCCGACATCCTGCTCCCAAAGCAGGCGCGCTACCAGACTGCGCTATACCCCGTTGCCCCGAGACCGCTTGGGCATGGCCAATCGAGCCCGTCGATGCGCAGCGTATTTTACGCATCTTCCTTGCCAGGTCAAGCCCTTACGTTCTACCTTCCGCCTTCTTCACGCGATGGATACATTGACTGCGCCTCCCAGCGTGCGAAAATTGCGCCTCTCTTTAACGTCGGCCCAGTATCGGGCCACGCATGTCTAAAGGAACGAGTCGATGACCGCTCAGTTGATCGACGGCAAGGCGATTGCCGCTAACGTCCGCGAACAGGTATCTCGCCAGGTCCAGGCACGCCGCCATGACGGTAAGCGTGCCCCGGGACTCGCGGTCGTCCTCGTTGGCGAAGATCCCGCTTCCGACGTCTACGTCCGCAACAAGCACCGCGCCTGCGATCAGGCCGGCCTGCATTCGGTGCAGCACCAACTGCCCGCCTCGACCACGCAGGCAGAACTCGAGGCATTGATCGACTCGCTGAATGCCGACACCGGCATCGACGGTATTCTGGTTCAGCTCCCCCTACCCGAGCATCTCGACGAACGCCCGATTCTCGAGCGTATCCGGCCCGATAAAGATGTCGATGGTTTTCATCCTTACAATCTCGGCCGCCTCGCTCAACGACTTCCCGTGCTGCGCCCTTGCACCCCCAAAGGCATCATGACGCTTTTACAGGAAAGCGGCATTCAGGCACGCGGTCTGGATGCCGTCGTCGTCGGCGCCTCTAATATCGTTGGGCGCCCCATGGCCATGGAGCTGATGCTGGCGGGTAGTACGACCACTGTTTGCCACCGCTTCACCCGAGATCTCGAATCGCACGTACGCCGTGCCGACTTGCTCATCGTCGCTGTTGGCACGCCGGGGCTCGTCAAGGGCGAATGGGTCAAGGAAGATGCCATCGTCATCGACGTGGGCATCAATCGCCAGGCCGATGGCAAGCTCGCAGGCGATGTCGAGTTCGCGCCTGCCGCCGAACGCGCCAGTTTCATTACCCCCGTACCGGGCGGCGTCGGCCCCATGACGGTCGCCTCGCTCCTAGAGAATACCCTGCTTGCCGCCGAACTCCACGACGGCATGCATGCCTAACATACAGGAGTTACAATGAATGGCGATACCGAGATCGAGAAAAGGAGTGGATAGATGAGCGATAAAGAAATGAATGTCGAAAGCTTTAACCTCGACCACACCAAGGTCAAGGCACCTTATGTGCGTCTGGCCGGCATCAAGACCGGTGAACAGGGCGACGCGATTCACAAGTACGATCTGCGCATCTGCCAGCCCAACAAGGCGCACATGGAAATGCCCGACTTGCATTCCCTGGAACACCTGATGGCCGAGCTGTCGCGTAACCATACCGACAAGGTGCTCGACATCAGCCCCATGGGCTGCCAGACCGGCTTTTATATCTCGATGATCAATCACGACGACTATGACGACGCCCTCGATCTGATCGACAAGACCCTCAACGACGTTCTCGTCGCCGAGGAAGTGCCGGCCTGCAGTGAAATGCAGTGCGGCTGGGCCGCTAGCCACAGCCTCGAAGGCGCCCAAGCACTGGCTCGTGATCTGCTGGCCAAACGCAACGAATGGAATCAGGTATTCGCCTGATCGAGAGAGGGATCACGCCCTACATGCACAAGATCGCCATCATCGGTGCCATGGCCGAGGAGGTCGAACTCCTCGCCTCGCACCTGGAAAACGGCCAGACCCGCCAACACGCCGGCTCGACTTTTCACACCGGCCACTTGCACGGTGTCGAGGTCGTCATCCTGCAATCAGGTATCGGCAAGGTGAATGCCGCCGTTGGCACCACCCAGATACTCGAACTCTATAAACCCGACGTTGTCATCAACACGGGCTCGGCGGGCGGCTTCGGGGCCGACCTCGAAGTGGGGAACGTGGTCATCTCCAGCGAGGTGCGTCACCACGACGTCGACGCCGTGGTATTCGGCTATGAGTACGGCCAGGTGCCTCAGATGCCTCCCGCCTACCTCCCCGACCCTCGCCTGGTCGAGGTCGCCCGGGAGTGCATAGAGGGACTCGGCGAGCTACGTGTCACGGAAGGCCTGATCTGCACGGGCGATGTCTTCATGGCCGATGAGGCCATGGTGGCGCAGGCACGCGAACGCTTTCCGAGCATGCTGGCCGCCGAAATGGAAGCGGCGGCCATCGCTCAGACCTGCCACCTCTACGACTGTCCGTTCGTCGTCATTCGTGCGCTTTCCGATATCGCCGGCAAGGAGTCCGATCTTTCCTTCAAGGCCTTCATCGAGCAAGCCGCCACGCATTCGGCGCTAATGGTCGAAGCCATGGTCAAGCGCCTGGGAACACCGGCCTGAGTCGACCGCGACACGCATCAGGCCGAATGCATGACAAAGCCCGCGATCGGGTCGCGGGTTTTGTCGTTTATGGACCTTCCGCGCTCGCCGACGTTTCAGGCAGAGCTTAGCGGCCTTCGATCACCCAGGTCGTGCCTTCGCGGCTATCCTTCAGCACAATCCCCAGCGCCGCCAATTCATCGCGTATGCCATCGGCGGTAGCGAAGTCCTTGGCCTTCTTGGCCTGCGCCCTCGCCTCGATGTGTGCCTCGATTTCTTCCTCGGTCATCGGCAGTCGTCCCGCCCCTGCCTGCAGGAAATCGGCGGGCGCTTGCCCGAAGAACCCCAGCACACCGCCCAGCGATATGAGCTCGTAAGCCAACGCTGGTGCACATTCCGGGACATCCTGCTTGGTGCGGTTCAACTCGCGCGCTAGGTCGAACAGCACTGCCAAGGCCTCAGCGGTATTGAAATCGTCATCCATCGCGGCCACGAAACGTTCGCGATACCCCGCCTCCAACTCGCCGGCCACCGGGGTGACGCCCTGCAACGCGTTGTAAAAGCGCTCCAGGGAACGGCGCGCCTCGCCCAGCGCGTCAGGAGCATAATTGAGGGGGCTGCGGTAATGGCTGGCCAGAAGCAGATAGCGCACCACCTCGGGGGCATGCACCTCCAGGACTTCGCGGATCGTGAAGAAGTTGCCCAGCGACTTGGACATCTTTTCATGATCGACCCGGACCGCGCCCGCATGCATCCAGGTATTGACGTAGGCTTGCCCGGTCGCCGCCTCGCTTTGCGCGATCTCGTTTTCATGGTGGGGAAAAACCAGGTCCGGTCCACCGCCATGAATATCGAAGGTATCGCCCAGGCAGCACGTCGACATCGCCGAGCACTCTATATGCCAACCCGGTCGTCCTGCGCCCCACGGCGACGGCCAGCTCTCCTCGCCCGGCTTGGCGGCTTTCCACAGCACGAAGTCCAGCGGGTCTTCCTTGGCGGCCTCGACTTCGATACGCGCGCCCGAACGCATGTCATCGAGATCGCGATTGCTGAGCTTGCCGTACCCCTCGAAACGCCGCACGCGATAATAGACATCACCGTTGGCGGCCAGATACGCATACCCCTTGTCGATCAAGCGCTGAACCATCGCGACGATATCATCGACATGTGCCGTGGCACGTGGTTCGCGATCCGGACGCAATACGCCAATTCGCCCTTCGTCTTCGTGCATGGCATCGATCATGCGCTCGGTCAGCGCTGCGATCGGCTCGCCATTCTCCTCGGCCCGCTTGAGGATCTTGTCATCGATATCGGTGATATTACGCACGTAGTCGACATCGAACCCGCGCCAGCGAAGATAGCGGGTAATCATGTCGAAGGCGACCATGACGCGAGCATGACCGATATGACAGTAGTCGTAGACGGTAATCCCGCAGACGTACATGCGCACTCGTCCCGCCTCGAGTGGCGTTAACGTTTCCTTGCGACGCGTCAGTGTATTGTAGATCTGCACGATGAACCCCTCTCAGCCTTTCTTCTGCGCCTTGGCCCAACCATCCTTGAGCCCCACCGTACGGTTGAAAACCCGCTTGCCATCGCGACATTCATGGCGGTCGGTGCAGAAATAGCCCACGCGCTCGAACTGATAGCGGCTTTCGGGCTCGGCATCGGCCAGGCTCGGCTCGGCGTAACCTTCAACGATACGCAGCGACTCGGGATTCAAGTGCTCGAGAAAATCAACGTCACGGTCACGATCCGGCGCCTCGACCTGGAACAGGTTATCGTACAGGCGCACCTCCACCGGCACGGCATGCGAGGTACTCACCCAGTGAATGACGCCCTTCACCTTGCGCCCTTCGGGGTTCTTGCCCAGCGTGTCGAGATCGACACTGCAGCGTAGTTCCTGGACCTCGCCGTCGGCGTCCTTGATGACCTCGTCGCAACGGATCACATAGGCATTGCGCAGACGTACTTCCTTGCCCGGCGCAAGGCGGAAGAACTTCTTGGGCGGCTCTTCCATAAAATCGTCACGGTCGATCCACACCTCGCGCGTCAACGGCAAGTGACGCACGCCCATATCATCACGCGCCGGATGGCCAGACACTTCGAAGGTTTCCTGATGATCCTCGGGGAGATTGGTCAACACCACCTTGAGGGGCTTGAGCACGCACATCGCACGCGGCGCGTTGTCTTCCAGGTCGGAGCGAATCGCATGGTACAGCATGGCGATATCTACCATGCCGCCGTCGGCCCGCGTCACGCCGATCATCTCGCAGAACTTACGCACCGACCCCGGTGTATAACCGCGTCGACGCATGCCCGAGATCGTCGGCATGCGCGGGTCGTCCCAGCCATCCACGATCCCCTGGTCGACCAGCAGTTTGAGCTTACGCTTGGAGGTCACCGTGTACGCAAGGTTGAGACGTGCGAATTCCATCTGACGCGGCTTGACCGGCACCGGGAGGTTCTCCAGAAACCACTCGTAAAGCGGACGATGATCCTCGAACTCCAGTGTACAGAGGGAGTGGGTGACGCCCTCGAGCGCATCCGACTGGCCATGCGTAAAATCGTAGGACGGGTAGATCCTCCACTTGTCACCCGTCTGATGATGGTGGGCATGTCGCACACGATAAAGGATCGGGTCACGCAGGTTGATGTTGGATGCCGCCATGTCGATCTTGGCTCGCAACACCTTCTCGCCTTCGGCGAACTCGCCCTTGCGCATACGCTCGAGCAGATCGAGGTTTTCCTCAGGCGTGCGATCGCGATACGGGCTCGGCTTGCCCGCTTCGGTCAAGGTGCCGCGGTATTCACGAATCTCGTCGGGGGACAGGTCATCGACATACGCCTTGCCCTCGCGCACCAAATGCTGCGCCCAGGCATACAACTGATCGAAGTAATCCGAGGCGTAGCGCACTGCCCCATTCCACTCGAACCCTAACCAGGTGATATCGGCCTTGATCGCGTCGATATAGGCTTGCTCTTCCTTGGCGGGATTGGTGTCGTCGAAACGCAGGTGGCATTGACCGCCAAACTGCTCGGCAAGCCCGAAATTCAGACAGATCGACTTGGCATGGCCGATGTGCAGGAAACCGTTGGGTTCCGGCGGAAACCGAGTGACGATGGTATCCTGGCGACCAGCCTCGATTTCCTCGCGAACCTGATTGCGGATGAAATTCGGGGCGGAGTGGCTATCTACGCTCATGGGCTGTCTAAAGAACCTCTGTTCGTTCGCGAAGTGACCGGAGGGCACGTCAAAGCACTGGCTGGCGCCTCGACACGGTTTCGCCCGCGGGTGCAAAGCCGCTATTATAGCGCGACGCCAGCGCGTGACGCCAAGTCGCGCTCAGTTCTCTTCGCCAGGATACGCCCATGATCGTTCTGCAAACCAATTACGGCAGCATTCGTATGCGCCTCGACCATGAAAACGCGCCCAAGACCGCGGCCAACTTCGAGCAATACGTACGCGACGGCCATTACGACGATACCCTGTTCCACCGGGTCATCGATGGTTTCATGATTCAGGGCGGCGGTTTCGACACTCAGTTCGAACAAAAGCCCACCCGCGCACCGATCGACAACGAAGCGGACAACGGTCTGAAGAATGTCAAAGGCAGCGTGGCCATGGCGCGCACTCAGGATCCGCATTCCGCTAGCGCGCAATTCTTCATCAGCGTCGCCGACAATGACTTCCTCAACCATCGCGATAAGTCCACACAAGGCTGGGGCTATTGCGTCTTCGCCGAGGTCGCCGACGGTATGGACGTCGTCGAGAAGATCAAGAACGTTCCCACCACGCGCCGCGGCATGCACGCCGATGTGCCCGCCGAAGACGTTATCCTCGAACACGCCTACGTCGAAGACTGACAAGGCGCGATGCCGTGCCGATATCCGGCGCGGCGTTCAGGCAGTTGACTACCGTTACACGCACGCCCATGAGGACGCCAGCACGATGACCACCCTGCTGATTTCCGATGTACACCTCCACGCAGGCCAGCCGGACATCGTCCACGGCTTTCTGAACTATCTGGAGACTGAGGCACGCCACGCCGACACGCTCTACCTGCTTGGCGATATTTTCGAAGCCTGGATCGGCGATGACTACCTCGGTGACCTGGAGCGTCAGGTCATCGAGGCGCTAAAGCGCCTCAGCGACGCCGGCACCCAGATTTATTTCATGCATGGCAATCGAGACTTTCTGGTCGGTCACGCCTTCGCCGATGCCGCCGGCGCCACCCTGCTCGATGACCCGAGCCTTGTGACCCTGGGCAACCAGCGCGTACTGCTGATGCACGGCGATAGCCTGTGCACCGGCGATGAGGAGTACATGAAGTTTCGTGCCATGTCGCGAGATCCCGAGTGGCAAGCTCAGATTCTCGCCTTGCCCATCGAGCAGCGCCTGGAGCTGGCCAAGAGCCTGCGCCTGCAATCCGCGGACGCCAACACGCAAAAAGCCGATGCGATCATGGACGTGACGCCGGCGGAAGTTGAAGAAGCCATGCGCGCGCATGGCGTCACCACGCTGCTCCATGGCCATACGCACCGCCCAGCGGTACACGACTTCCATCTCGACGGTCAGCCTGCCCAGCGTATCGTACTCGGCGACTGGCGGCCCGGCAGTGGCTGGGAAGTGCGTGTCGTGGACGATGCCACACCCCAACTACGCGAATTCGCGATCTAACGACGCTGAGCTGGCAATCATGTCCGCTCGCGCTGCGGCTCGAAGGCTCGATCCAGTTGCAAGCGCCAGCGCACCAGCATCGGGGCATCAGTCAACGAGACCTGGCCCAGCCATTGGCGGAACCGTTGCCGCATATCGTCGTCATCGGGATCGACCAGCGTTAGCCAGACTTCGCAAGCATTGATCTGGTGATGCCGATTCTCCTGCTCGCTCGCCACGCGATAGGCCTGTTCGGCCAAGCGACGCACGTCCTGAGGCGCGCCCCCCAGCGCGTGGCGAACGCGCACCATTTGCAAGGTCAGCTCGGGCAAATATAACGAATCGCGTTCACGCGCGACCATCAAGCATTGGTCCAGATAGTCCTCGGCCCGAGCATATTCTCCCAGCGCCAGGCATGCATCGCCGTACCACAGCAAAGGGCGCTGATAACGATCTTGCCCCGTGGCCTCGGTCGCCCGCTCCATGCTCTCTTCGAGCAGCTCCAGGCCCTGGGGGTCGCCACTCATCGCATTGTACCAGCCGAGAATGCCTTGCGCCGCGTAATGCCAGAGATGCAGATCCGGCGTCGACGTCACTTCGTGCGCGCGTTCGGCGCGTGTCGCCGCCATGTGCACATGCCCTAACTGGCGATACAATGCTGCGGCGAAAATCAACGACAGTGCCAACGAGCCAGGATGCTTGATCGACTCGGCCAGGCGTATTGCCGCCTCGATCTGTTGTTCGGCACGCAGATAGTCGCCGCGCAGGCACAAGGCCCAAGCATGGTAGCAAGCCGCGGCGATCTGCGGATGATCGGAAAATGGCAGCCAATCGAGCACCATCGGCTGATGCAACGGATCGATTTCCTCAAGATGCTCGACAGCATGGCGGACGCGTCCCACCCAATATTCGCAATGCGCACGCGCGTAATCCGCCAGGCGCTGGTAGCGTGGATCGACGAGGCCTTCGGCGCATGTCGACAAGCGCGACGCCAATGCAAACGCATCTGCATGTGCATGGCGCTGGCTGCAGCCGACCCATAACCCCCAAGTCACCAGGAACGGTTGCTCGTCATCCGGATCGTCGTCTTCGACGCGTCGCGCCTCCAGCGTCCCCAACATATCCTTGGCGCGCACGAAGCTCTCATGTGCCGTGGGCGAACCGTGCCCTTCGAGCGCAAAGGCAGCCTGGCCGCGCACCGTCAACAGGCTGATATGGCGCTCTTCCTGCGAGGCAAGATCTTGCAGGCACTCCAGGCCCGAGTCGGCCATCTGTAGTGCCGTGCGGTTGGCACTCAACTTGAGGGCGGCCCGCGCGGCAAGCTCGAAGTAGCGCGCCGCTCGCGCATGGTCGCCGCTATGCCGCAGGTGAGACGCGAAATATCCTGGATGCTGACCAATCGAGGCCGGGAAGCGTTCCTCGATGAGCGTGACGACCTGGTGGTGTAGCCGCTCTCTGACATCGCGCGGACAGGAAAGGTACGCGGCTTCCTGCAACAGCTGATGAACGAACTGGTAGTCGAACGGGTTATCGCCATGGCAGGGCTCGATGATCTCCAGGCGCTGCATGTGATCGAGTACTTGCTTGAGGCGTGTCTCGCCGAGCCCAGTACATTCGCGCAAGAAGGTGCCCCGGAATTGGCGCCCGAGCACTGCCGCGACATGCGCCACATCACGGTCGGCATCGAGCTGCTCGATGCGGCTGGAAAGAAGTCCCAGCAAGCCGCGTGGCAGCTCATCCACCTGGACGCGACGCCCCTCGCGCCGATCCATATCGAGACGCCGACAAATTTCCTGCAAGTAAAGCGGCACTCCGTCGCAACGCTCGATGAGCTGCTCACGCAGACGCGGGCTGATGTGCAGCCGATAATGCTTGGCCAGTTGCACTAGCAAGCGTGATGACTGCGTGCTGTCCAGGCGTCCCAGCACGATTTGCTGGTCCCAGTCGAGCCGCACCGGCAACGCCTCGCGCCCATGATGGCTGGCAATCAGCATGAAGGGGACATTGATCGGCAGGCGTGCCTGCAATGCCAGCAACATCTTGAGCGAGAGCTCATCCAGCCATTGCAGGTCGTCGATGACCAAGGCCAGCGGACGGCTCGCTGTGATGCGCTCTATCAGCGAATGGAAGAGTTGCGTGACCGGCTCGAGACTCTCACCGATGTCACCGCTCCCGCCATCGCTCAGCGCGTGGTAGAGCACCTCGCGCCGCGATTCGTCCAGCGTCGATTCATTGGCCAACCAGGCGGCCAGCGTAGAGCTATCGACATCTCGGTCGAGATACCAACGCAACAGCGAACGCACCACCCCATAAGGCGTCTGGGTCGACAACCGGGTCGTTGGCTGCCAACACAGGGCAATCTCCTGGCTTTGCTCCAGTTGCCGGAAGCTTACCAGCAACGCCGACTTGCCCTTGCCCAGTGCACCTTGCACCAGCACGCTCTGGCGCAATCCGATGACCACCCGGGCCAGCGCATCTCGCAACTGTCGCAGTGCCGCTTCGCGTCCGATCAAGCTCGGCGGTGTGGCATCGCGTCCACCTTCGTCGACCCCCAGTACCAACGCCCGCAGGCGCACTCGCCCATCGGCAGCCAGCAAGCGCGTCGTCAAGCGCGGCTGCAGATCCAGCGCGGGGGGCATGTGCTGGCTCGCCTCTTGCGAAATCACCAGCTCGCTGCCTTGAGCGGCACTCATGAGTTCGAGTGCCGGTTGCGTCACCTGTCCCAAAGGATCGGCCAAGCGACGTTCGGGCAAATATAACCCTCGCCCGCTGTTGAGCCCTGCAGCCAGTTCGAAACGCGGCGCCGGATCGCCGCCCGACCAGTGTCGCTGAACCTCTTCGGGTAGCTGGCGACGGCAATGTTCGTACAATGCCACCAGCTCGGCCAATTGGTGTGTCGGCCCGTGGGTGCCGAAACAGGCTAGCCCCAGTCCTCCGGTAGCGCCAGGCAGCCAGAATCCACCCAGTAGATGGCATTGGCGCTCCAGCCAACGCATCAACTCTACCTGCAAGAGCAGACAAGCATGCCCCTGAGCACGCTCCTGCCAGTCGCCCTGCAAGTGCAGGCGAATCGCCATTACCGATAGCTGTCGATAGTCGATCTCGTCTTCGCGCACAGGAGCACTGTCCAGCGCCACCGTCCGCGAGAAAGCGCCCTGGGGCGAGGTGGGCGCCGTCGGCTGCGCACCATCCGACCAGTAGCGCGCCAGCTGTAGAAACTCGGCATCAGGCTGCTGGCCGGAAAGCGCCAGCAACTCTAGATAGGCATTGAACTGCTCATGCGCGGCGGCAATTTGTCCCTTCTCGGCCAGCTGGCGCACCAGGCGTTCATGGAAGGGACCATACCCCGAGAAACGGCTCACCAGCTGGCGCAATATCGCCTCGGATACATCATCGACGCCGTCCAGCGCATGCTCGATATAGGCGATCATGCGTTGGCGCCATTCGCCGCGCACCTTGACCAGCCAACGCTGAAAATCACTGCACTGCGGCAAGTGCAGTTCTTCGACCAGGTCGCCGCGATACAGCGTCAGCAACTCATCGATGGCACCGATCTCGGGCGGCGCTTGCAGCAGCGTCTCGAGGCGACGCACATCCATCACCCAATGCGATTCCAGGCGCAATTCGATGCTTTGACGCGAAACCGTCAAGACTGACTCAGCCTCATCGCCGAGACATTGCCGCAGGCAATGCAGCGCATGACGCAAATTGGTTCGACCCGACGACAGGCCTTGAGCGGGCCACAGCATTTCCGCTAGTCCGGCACGATTGGCCGCTTGCTCGTTGAGCAACAGGTAGACCAACAACGCCTTGACCTTGTCATAGCTGAACTGGGTGAGCGTGGTGCGCCCCAGCGTCATCGAAAAATGCCCGAAAAGCATCAATCGAGGCGGTACCGGAGTGTCCTGAGTCATCGTCGTCATACCCTGATTGGGCCAGTACCGACGGCGAGCGCGATCACGCTGCCGACGGCACACCACTGTGGAAACGAAAGCAGGTATCCGGGGATTCGATCAGTTCGCGCTCACGCTCGGCGAAAAACGCGATACGCGGCGCGATATCCTGCGTGGCATACTGCTGTGCCAGTGCCAGGTAATCTTCGTAATGGCGTCCTTCCGACTTGACCAGAGCGCGATAGAACTTGGCAAGCTCATCATCCAGAAAAGGGATCAGAGACGCGAAACGTTCACAGGAGCGCGCCTCAATGAAGGCGCCGACGATAAGGGTATCGACCAGCCGTTGCGGATCGTCCTTGCCGACATGTTGTCGCAACCCCGCTGCATAACGCGAGGCGCTGAGTTGGCGGTAGCGCACGCCACGCGCGCGCATCAAGGTCACCACCTGTTCGAAATGCAAGAGCTCCTCGCGGGCTAACTGCGACATCTTGGTCAGCAACTCGGTATGCTCGACATAGCGATACATCAGGTTCATCGCCGTGGATGCCGCCTTTTTTTCGCATTGAGCGTGATCGATGAGCAATAGCGACGGATGCGCCAGCGCTGCTTGCACCCAAGCATCCGGCGTCGGACACGGCAAGAAGTTCAACAATTCTTGGGGTAGCAGGGTGTTTACGTCCGTGGACATGGCTTTCTTCTATCCATTGAGAGGGTCATGAAAGTTAAACGCAAGGCTCGGTCGGCGCTGTCGTCAGGCGGTGGAGCGCCTCCTGCATCAACGCTTTCTGCAACGCGGCGTACAAGGCATCGGGTGCGAGTCGAGCACAATCCCACGCATGGCACTGGAGACGCTTTGCCTTGCTCTCGTTGGCGACCATCTCACCTCCCCCTTTACCCGAGCAAGTATGATATCGCGAGCGCGCCACGACAGCGACCGTCGTGCACCAGAATGCCTTTTACCATTCTCTCAGCGCCCGGCACAGACCGTCTTATTAACATTGTCGACAGTTTCGAGTAGAATCTCGCTGCCTATTTAGACCGGTGACAACCTGTCCCAGGTCGTGTCCGTCGTGCGCGAGCGTGGAAGCGATTATCGCCACGCGCACCGCCCCGCCCTGGTTTCGATGACTGACGAGGGTCCCAACGTGCTTGAAGCCTACCGCCAACATGCCGAGGAGCGCGCGCGCAAAGGCGTGCCATCCCAGCCGCTCAACGCCGAGCAGACCGCCGAACTGGTCGAGCTGCTCAAGGCGCCGCCCGCCGGCGAGGAAGAAACGCTTCTCGAGCTGCTCACCAACCGCGTTCCCCCCGGCGTGGACGAAGCCGCTTACGTCAAGGCCGGCTTCCTCACCGCCATCGCCAAAGATGAGGCCACGTCACCGCTGATCGACAAGATCCACGCGGTCAAGCTGCTCGGTACCATGCAAGGCGGCTACAATATTGCCACCCTGGTCGAACTCCTCGACGATGACGCCCTCGCCCAAGAAGCCGGTGAGCAGCTCAAGCACACCCTCTTGATGTTCGATGCCTTCCACGATGTTGCCGAACGCGCCAAGAACGGCAACGCCATCGCGCAAGCCGTGCTCGAATCCTGGGCCGAAGCCGAGTGGTTCCTCGCCAAGCCGGCCCTGGCCGAGAAGATCAGTATCGCGGTATTCAAGGTACCGGGCGAAACCAACACCGACGATCTTTCCCCCGCGCCGGACGCCTGGTCACGCCCCGATATTCCGCTGCATGCCAACGCCATGCTCAAGAACCCGCGCGAGGGCATTACGCCGGAAGCGCCAGGCAACAAGGGCCCCATCGCACAGATCGACGAGGTCAAGGCGAAAGGCTTCCCGGTCGCTTATGTCGGCGATGTCGTGGGCACCGGCTCGTCGCGAAAGTCGGCCACTAACTCCGTGTTGTGGTTCTTCGGCGACGACATCCCCAACGTGCCCAATAAGCGCGCCGGCGGCTTCGTGTTCGGCGGCAAGATCGCACCGATCTTCTTCAACACCATGGAAGATGCCGGCGCCCTGCCGATCGAGATGGATGTCTCCAGGCTCGAGATGGGCGATGTCATCGATGTCTATCCTTATGAAGGCAGGGTGACACGCCACGACAGCGACGAGGTCGTCTCCACCTTCGAACTCAAGACCCAGGTCATCCTCGACGAGGTGCGTGCTGGCGGCCGCATTCCGTTGATCGTGGGCCGTGGCCTGACCGAGAAAGCGCGCAACGAACTCGGTTTAGCCGGCTCCGAGGTCTTCCGCAAGCCCGAACAACCGATCGGTACAGGCAAGGGCTTCACCCTGGCGCAGAAGATGGTCGGCAAGGCCTGTGGCATGGAAGGCGTGCGCCCGGGTATGTACTGCGAGCCGAAGATGACCACCGTCGGCTCCCAGGACACCACGGGACCCATGACCCGCGATGAGCTCAAGGACCTGGCCTGCCTGGGCTTTCAGTCAGACCTGGTCATGCAGTCGTTCTGCCACACCAGCGCCTACCCGAAGCCGGTCGACGTGGAAACTCATCACACCCTGCCCGACTTCATCATGAATCGTGGTGGCGTCTCGCTGCGCCCGGGTGACGGCATCATCCACAGCTGGCTGAACCGTATGCTGCTGCCTGACACCGTGGGTACCGGCGGCGATTCACACACTCGCTTTCCGATGGGTATTTCCTTCCCGGCGGGTTCCGGCCTGGTGGCCTTTGCTGCCGCCACTGGCGTGATGCCGCTGGACATGCCGGAATCGGTACTGGTGCGTTTCAAGGGCGAACGCCAGCCCGGCATAACGCTGCGCGACCTGGTGCATGCGATCCCCTATTACGCTATCAAGGACGGCCTCCTGACCGTCGAGAAGTCGAACAAGCAGAACTTTTTCTCAGGCCGTATTCTGGAAATCGAAGGCCTCGAGGATCTCACCGCCGAGCAGGCATTCGAGCTTTCCGACGCCTCTGCCGAACGTAGTGCCGCTGGCTGCACGATCACCCTGGGCGAGGAGCGGGTCGCCGAGTATCTAAACTCCAACGTCACCCTCCTCAAATGGATGATCGACAATGGCTATGGCGATGCCCGCACGCTGGAGCGCCGCATCCAAGCCATGCAGGAATGGCTGGCCGACCCCAGCCTGATGCGTGCCGATGGCGACGCCGAGTATGCCGCAGTGATCGAGATCGACATGAGCGAACTCGACCAGCCCGTGCTGTGCGCGCCCAATGATCCCGATGACGCGCGCCTGCTCTCCGACGTCGCCAGCGAGCAGATCGACGAGGTATTCATCGGCTCGTGCATGACCAACATCGGCCACTTCCGCGCCGCCGGCAAACTGCTCGAGAAACAACCCGCCGGTAGCCTGAAGACCCGTTTGTGGCTTGCACCGCCCACCAAGATGGACCAACATCAGTTGACGGAAGAGGGATATTACGGCATTTATGGGCGCGCTGGTGCACGCATGGAAATGCCGGGCTGCTCGCTGTGCATGGGCAACCAGGCACGCGTAGCGCCCAAGTCAACCGTGGTCTCGACCTCCACGCGCAACTTCCCCAACCGTCTGGGCGACGGCGCGAATGTCTATCTTGCCTCCGCCGAGCTGGCCGCCATCGCGGCCGTCGAGGGACGCTTGCCGACCGTCGAGGAATACAAGGGCTACATGAGCGAGTTCAATGCCATGGCGGATGAAATCTACCGCTACATGGACTTCCATGAGATAGAAGAGTTCCAGCACGCGGCCGCGAATGTGATTCCGGTCGCCGAGGAAGCCTGACCACTCGTCTCCAATGCTCGCCTATTGAGAAAGAGTGCAGGTCACCGAAACGCCCCGCCAATGCGGGGCGTTTTTTGATTGGCGTCGCCATATACCAACGCCTGCGTACGTTTTTTAACACTGTTCACCTTGTCAGCGGGCTGGACAGACGCTTAGATATGAAACGCTCGTTCGCGCCCCATTCCATACGAGTATGGGACGAGACGGCAGGATGCCATGACATTCCGACCGCCCAGTGCCGTGCCTCGAAGCCGGCACACGAGGATACGTCGTGATGAGAAAATCAAGGAGAACACCATGAAACTCAAGGCTTTGATCACCGCTTCTGTGGCCACATCGAGTCTTCTCGTCCTCACCCCCAACGCCATGGCCGCTCCCAGCCCCGAAGGCTTGTACTTCGGTGTCGGGACCGGCTTCAGCTCGTTGAAAAACGATGACGGTGACGTTGACGAGTTTATCGAGTCAGGCAGCGAGGACTACGATACTGATGATGACGACAACGTCTTCAAAGGCTTCGTCGGCTACAACTTCAACCGCTACTTCGCCACCGAGGCGTTCTATGCGGACCTCGGAAGTGTCGAGCTCAAGGGCAACGACACGGCCAATACCAACCTCGACTCAGAAGCCTACGGCGTCAGCCTGGTCGGCAAGCTGCCCATCACAAATTGGTTCGAACTTTTCGCCAAGGCGGGCATGGCGAAGTGGGAAACCGACGTCGACGGTAATCTCGGCGGCACCAGCACCGACCTCAAGGATAACGATGGCGTGGACCCGGTCTACGGTGCCGGCGCGCAATTCAACTTCAATCCCTTCCTGGTGCGCGCCGAATATGAGCGCTACGACTTCGACAGCGACTATCAAGTGGATTCCTTCACCGCGTCCGTGGGCTGGCAGTTCTAAAGAACGCCTCGACGTGCATCGCTGTACAAGACGCCGGGCCTCGCCCGGCGTCTTTTTATATCAACGGATACGGCACCTTCGTGATTGCGCATGAGCCGTTAACGCTAGATGACTGATAGCGCAGCCATTTGCCTGCAGCGAGCGACGATGCGAGGCTTGCAAGAGCCTGATAGAAAACGAAGGAGTTGTCATGCTCGCCACCCGCACGTTGCTGGGTGACATTGCAACCCAATTACGCGCTCAGGGACGAGCGTTACTGGTTTTTCATCTATTCTTCACCGTCCTCGCCACGGCCGTTTTGGTGCCGTTGACGACCTGGACTCTGACCAGTCTGCTGCATGCCTTCCATCGTCAGGCACTCAGCAATGCCCAAATTGCCGACATGGCGCTTTCCCCCTTGGGCCTTGCCTGGGGTCTCGTGGCGCTGGGCCTGAGTTTTCTGCTGATCTTCCTGCAGCAAAGCGGTATGATGCGGTTGGTCGCCGTACCCGGGCCGGGGCGCTACCGGGCGACGATGAATACACTGTGGCAAATCGGTCGCTACTTTCCGAGCATCGCCGGACTCACATTCCTTCAGGTCGGCGCCCACTTGCTGCTCGCCACCCCATTCGTGCTGCTGATCGCCTATTGCTACGACGCCTTTCTCGGCGATGCCGAACTCTACGTCGTGATGCGCATGAAGCCCCCAGCCTTATGGTATTTCGCCATGCTCGGCGGAGGCCTCGCACTCATCGCACTCTGGCTGCAAGTACTGCTTTATGCGCGCTGGTTCCTGGCACTCCCCGCCCTGGTACTCGACCGCCTTTCGCCACTCCAGGCGCTGACATGCAGCCGTGCGCTAACACGGGGACGACACGCGCGCATCACGGCTCTGGCACTGACATTCGCCTTGGGTATCGCCGCGCTGCCGGTCCTGTTCAGCCTCCTGTTCAATAGCCTGGCATCGCCGCTGATCACCTACCTACCGGATCGCATCTCGCTGCTGGTGCCCGTCATGCTGGTCTACGTGGCGGCCTACACGCTTTCGATCATCGCCGTGACGTTTCTGGGGGTCGCGGCCAATAGCCTGCTGGTGGCCAATCTCTATCGACGTTTGGGGGGCGGCATGCTTGGTGTCGCGGACTCGCCGGCTCCCCAGCAGTCGGGCTGGTGGGCCTGGACCGCCGAGGCCGTCTTGCTGATCTTCGCGCTGCTCCAAGCGGGATGGGTGCTGAGTGACTTCCAGCTACGCGATGAGGTCACAGTTACCGCCCACCGCGGGAGCTCGATGGCGGCACCGGAAAATACCCTGGCATCGATGCGCCAAGCCATCCAGGAAGGCGCCGACTATCTGGAGCTGGACGTCAGACTGTTGCGCGATGGCAATGTCGTCCTCTCTCACGACCGCACGCTGGAACGCCTTACCGGCCAGGCACTTAATATCAACGACCTGACGCTGGAGGAAACGCGCGATATCGATATCGGTAGCTGGTTCGATGCTGACTTTTCCGATGAACGCTTGGCAACGCTCGATCAGGTGATTGGCCTGGCACATGGCAAGTCACGCCTGTACGTCGAGCTCAAGCCCGCCCCCGGCAACGAGCAGGCGCTCATCGAAGCGGTCGTCGAACGTTTGCGGCGTTACGGCATCGCCGACAGCGCGGTCATCGCATCTTTATCGCCGACGGTGATTCGCGACGTCGAAGAATACGCCCCCGATATCGCTACCACACTGTTCGTTCAATTCCTGCTGCCTGGCGCTCTGACCTCGACCCCGGCCGACATCATCGGCCTGCGCCACACCCGCGCTGATGCCGGTACCGTCAGCATGGTGCATGACAGCGGCCGCGAATTGCACGTCTGGACAGTCAACAGTGCGCGTGACATGTCGCGCTACATCGACATGGGCGTCGACAATATCATCACCGACCGCCCCGCAACGCTGATCGACCTGCTCATCGAACGCGCCACCCTCCGCGATGGCGAGCTGCTGCTGCTCAAACTGCGCAATTGGCTGCATCAGTGAATAGGGCTAATAGAGCTACTCGCGACATATAAACCGCTCTACGAAAAAGGGCGCGCTATAGCGGCGCGCCCTTGCCTATCCCTATATGAACCGGTTTCAGCCGCCGACCTTTTCACCCGCCAGCATGAACCAGGTTTCGAGTACCGCGTCGGGGTTCAATGACACGGAATCGATGCCCTGCTCCATCAGCCATTTTGCAAGCTCGGGGTGATCCGACGGCCCCTGACCGCAGATACCGACATACTTGCCCTGTGCCCGGCACGCCTGGATGGCCATGGACAGCAGCTTCTTGACCGCCGGGTTACGCTCGTCGAAGAGATGCGCCACGATGCCCGAATCGCGATCCAGCCCCAGTGTCAACTGCGTCAGGTCATTGGAGCCGATGGAGAAGCCATCGAAATGCTCCAGGAACTCATCCGCCAAGAGGGCATTGGCCGGCAGTTCGCACATCATGATGATCTTGAGTCCCTGACCCTGAGGAGATGAAGAGGCACCCCGCTCGAGCCCATTGGCTTCCATCAGGGAGACGACTTCACGCCCTTCTTCCGGCGTTCTCACGAAAGGCACCATGATCTCGACATTATCGAGGCCCATGACATCGCGCACCCGCTTCAGGGCGCGGCACTCCAGCTCGAAGCACGGACGGAACGTCTCGGAGATGTAGCGCGAGGCACCACGGAACCCGAGCATCGGATTCTCTTCACCAAGCTCATAGAGTTTGCCGCCGATGAGATTCTCGTATTCGTTGGACTTGAAATCCGAGAGCCGCACGATGACGCGCTTGGGATAGAACGCCGCCGCCAGAGTGGAAATGCCCTCTGTCAAGCGGTCGATGTAAAAGCTGACCGGATCGTCATACCCGGCGGTACGCAAATCGATGGTCTGCTGCAAGTCGGCCGGAAGTGTGTCGTAATCGATCAGAGCCTTGGGATGCACGCCGATCATGCGATTGATGATGAACTCCAGACGCGCCAGTCCGACCCCCGCATTGGGTAAGCTGGAAAAGCCAAAGGCACGGTCGGGATTGCCGACGTTCATCATGATATGGAAAGGCAGCGTCGGCATATTATCGACCGTCGTCGTCTGACAGTCGTAATCGAGCAAGCCATCGTAGACATGGCCGGTGTCACCCTCGGCACAGGACACGGTCACTTCGCGGCCATCGGCAAGCGCCTGGGTCGCATCGCCACAGCCCACGACAGCGGGAATACCCAATTCGCGCGCGATGATCGCCGCATGGCAGGTGCGTCCGCCCCGATTGGTGACGATCGCGGAGGCGCGTTTCATGATCGGCTCCCAGTCGGGGTCGGTCATGTCGGTCACCAGCACATCGCCGTCGTGTACCTTGTCCATCTGCTCAGGACTGCCCACGATCTTGACCGCGCCCTGGCCGATGCGCTGGCCGATGGCGCGGCCATCCACCAGTACACGGCTTTTTTCCTTGAGCTGAAAACGCTCGAGCTTGCCGCCTTCCACGTTGGAGACCACAGTTTCAGGACGTGCCTGAACGATGTACAGCTTGCCATCGTCGCCATCGCGCGCCCATTCGATATCCATCGGGCATCCATAGTGCGCCTCGATGGTCACCGCTTGCCGGGCCAACGCCATGACCTCGTCATCGCCGAGACAAAAACGTTGACGATCGGCGTGCGACACATCCACGGTCTTCACTGAACGGCCAGTGGCGCTTTCTTCGCTGTAGACCATCTTGATCAGCTTGGAGCCTAGTGTCCGCCGCAGCACCGCCGGGCGTCCTGCCGCCAGCGTCGGCTTGTGCACATAGAATTCATCAGGATTGACCGCCCCCTGAACGACCGTCTCGCCCAGCCCCCAGGACCCCGTCACGAACACGGCATCGCGATAGCCAGATTCGGTGTCGAGCGTGAACATCACGCCGCTGGCCGCCGTTTCGGAGCGCACCATCTTCTGCACGCCGGCGGAAAGCGCCACGTTCTCGTGCGGATAACCTCGATGCACGCGGTAGGCAATGGCACGGTCATTGAATAGTGACGCGAAGACTTCGTGAACGGCGCGTTTGACGTTGTCGAAGCCCTCGATATTGAGGAAGGTTTCCTGCTGCCCCGCAAACGACGCATCGGGTAAGTCCTCAGCCGTCGCAGAGGAGCGTACCGCCGCCTTGAGGTGCGGATGCTTGTCTTGAAGCTGGCCATACGCCTCGGCCAAGACCCGCTCGAAAGCCGGTGGCAGTGGCGTATCGATGACCCACTGACGAATGCGTGCTCCCGTCTCGGCAAGTGCCGTGACATCGTCGACATCCAGACGCGCCAACGCGTCGTTGATGCGCTCGTTGAGTCCCTCGTGCGCGAGGAATTCGCGATACGCGACGGCGGTGGTGGCAAACCCGCCGGGCACGGTGACACCGGCACCCGCCAGGTTGGAGATCATTTCCCCGAGCGACGCGTTCTTGCCCCCCACCCGCTCGACATCATCCATGCCAAGCTGATCGAACCAAACGATATACTCTTCCAAGAGAACCCCCTCGAGTCAGGACGGTCGCGATGACGACGCCGTCACAGCCAGTACCGCGCGGCGCGGCGGATGCTCGTACCCTATCAAGGGGCCTTGCTATTCGCCATTGGTCTAATAGCGAAGGGGTTGGAGTATTTTTACAACAACGTGGCATTTTCGAGATTTCTTGTAGTCGCCGTACCAAGGGCGATGAACACCTATTTGCGCTTGTCAGAAAGGAGCTAGAGAATAGACGTATCATTTTCGCCACGCTCGGACATCGCCATGCCTCGCACCGCTTACTTCATCTCCGATGGTACCGGCATCACCGCAGAAACACTGGGTCGCAGCCTGCTCGCCCAATTCGAGGGCATCGAGCTCAACCTGATGGTCAAGCCCTATATCGATACGCTGGAAAAAGCCCACACCCTGGCGGCCACCATCGCCCAGACCGCCGAACGTGACGGTGCCCGCCCCATCGTGATCGACACCATCGTCGATCAGGCGATTCGCACCATCATTGCCGAGTCACCAGGCTTCAAGGTAGACATCTTTTCGACCTTCCTGGCCCCGCTCGAAGAAGAGCTGGCGACCCATTCCACGTATACGGTAGGACGCACCCATGCCATCAGCCGCGATGACATTTACATGCATCGCATCGATGCAGTGCACTTCGCGCTCGACAACGACGATGGGGCCCGCACGCACCAATACGATCAGGCCGATGTCATCCTGGTCGGCGTCTCGCGTTGCGGCAAGACGCCGACTTCGCTCTATCTGGCCCTGCAATTCGGCATTCAAGCCGCCAACTACCCCCTGACCGAGGATGATCTGGATGAAGACGGCACGCTGAGCATGCCCAAGGCGTTGGCGCCTTATCGTCACAAGCTATTCGCCTTGACCATCGACCCACGGCGACTCGCGGCGATTCGCAGCGAGCGTCGCCCCAATAGTCGCTACTGCTCGATGGATCAATGCATGCAGGAACTGCAGCAGGCCGAGGCACTGTTTCGCCGCTACCATATCCCCTATATCGACACCACACGCTTCTCCATCGAGGAGATTTCCACGCGCATGATCGCCGAGACCAGCCTGACACGTCGTTTCAGCCCGCGTTGAACGGGCTCATAGATCTGCCAATGGATGCGTCTCGGCATCCCAAAGCGGCATGAAAAAGCCATCGATGTAGTGCGCCGGCACGTTGGCGACATCCGTATACGCCCATTGCGGCGTCCGATCCTTGTCGATCAACAACGCACGAATACCCTCGGCCAATTCCGTATGCCGGCAACATTGCACCGAGAGCATCAACTCATCGCGGAACGTCTCCGCCAAGCTGCCATGTCGGTGCCGACACAGCATGCGCCACACCAAGTGCGCCGTGGCAGGGCAACCCGCCGCCAGACGTGCACGATTGGCGGCCAGCCAGGCGTCTTCACGAGGATCATCGAGGATGCGACGTACTACCTGGGTGATATCCGCCGCATCGCTCAAGGTCTGCAGATGATCCAGACGCGGCATGACCTCGGCCCTCGGCGCCAGCGCGCGGTTTTCGAAGTCACGCAAGACTTCCCTGACCGCCTGCTGTGGATGGCGATAATCGGCATTCTCCAGGGCCTTGAGCACATCTTGGCGCGCCTCACTGGCGATGACGCGATCTGCCAATCCCAGCTCAAGGGCATCGCGCGCATTGAGCTGCGCGCCGGTCACTCCCAGATAAACCCCAACACCGCGAGGCATACGCTGGAAAAACCAGCTGGCGCCGACATCGGGGTATAGGCCGATGCTGATTTCCGGCATAGCCAGGCGGCTGGTCTCGGTGACGATACGGTGATCGGCGGCGACCAATAGCCCCAGACCGCCCCCCATGACAACGCCGTCGCCCCAGACGACAAGAGGCTTAGGGTAATGATGCAGGAGATGATCGAGTCGATATTCGGCCCCGAAGTAAGCCTGAGCGGCCTCTCCCTCGTCTCCTGGCGACTTCGTCATGGCACAATACAAGGCAACCACGTCGCCGCCCGCACAAAACGCCTTGCCGCCTGCGCCTTGCAGCCATACCGCATGCACCGACATATCATCCGCCCAGGCATCGAGCTTGGTATGCAGCGAGGTAATCATCGCCAGTGACAAGGCATTGAGACTGTCGGGCGCATTCAGCGTGGCGATGCCGATGCGTCCACCGTCACGCGTGGGCCGTTCTTCGAAGATCACCTCGGATTCCGTCATCACCCCCCTCACCTTCTGCTGCGAAAAGACGATGCAAGCCAGCTGTTCATGCGTACGACCTCATTGTGGCAGAGCGCACGCTCACATGCCGCGCGGCGCGAAGATCCCCGGCGCATTGCGCCAGTAGCCCTTGTAGTCCATACCGAAACCGAACACATAGCGGTCGACGACCTCAAGGCTGCAATAATCCGCCTGGAGCCCTGGCACAGCCTTGCGGTCGTGACGCTTGTCGACCAGGACCGCTGTCGAAATACTCGCCGCGCCCGCCTGACGACAATAGTCCAGAATCGCCGCCAGCGTCGTGCCTTCATCGAGAATGTCATCAACGATCACCACATGGCGATCGGCCATCGGAATCTCGGGCGAGACGCGCCAGAACAGCTCGCCCCCGCGCACACCGCCGCGATAACGTGTCGCATGTAGATAATCCACTTCCAACGGGAAGCCGAGTCGTGTCAGTAGATGCCCCGTGGTGATCAGTCCGCCGTTCATCACGCAGTAGAATACCGGCAGTGTGTCGCCCAGATCATGAGTGATCTCGTCGGCCATACGGTCGAGCGCACGCTCGACTTCCTGCTGCGAAATGAGGCACTCGGCATGCGTCATGACATCGCGCATGGTCGCCAGTGATTCCTGGCACACGGAAGTAGATTGGTTAGGCATCGGATTCCTGATCGTGATCCTGGGAAGCATCATTCACTTCGCCTCGCCCGGCATTGCGCGAACGCTGGCGAGACGACGTGTAGGGAGCCTCGCGGTCGGGCGCCGCCCGCGAGTGGGTAGCGTCGGGTGTCTCGTTCTGATCGTCATCGGCGCTTTTGTAGTTCTTGTCGTTGTCGGCGTCATCCTGAGCGTTATCACCGCCCGTCTCGTCGGTGATCGCCACCGGGCCGGCAATATGCAGTTCGGAAGCCGGCAACGCCAGGCACGCGTCATGTTCACGTACGATATCGTAGACACGCAGCAGGATGTCCTGCTTCATCGTCTGGAATTCGGCCCAATCAGTGGTCCTGGCAAAAGCGTATACGATCAGCTCCAGCGCATGTTCACCATAGCTCTGGAAGTACACTAGAGTTTGCTCATCGGTATCTACGTCGTCATGCGCATCGAGCATCGAGCGGATCGACTTGGCAATGTTCGATACACGCTCGATATCGGTATAACGCAACCGGATGGTCTCGAAAAGGCGGCGGTTCCACATGCGCGAAGGGTTCTCGAGCACCAAGCTGCTGAAGGCGGAATTAGGCATATAGATCGGACGCGACGCGAAGGTGCGGATGCGCGTCAAACGCCAGCCGATATCTTCCACGACCCCTTCGATATCGCGATCAGGGGATTTGATCCAATCGCCGACGCGAAACGGCTTGTCCAGGTGAATCATTAATCCACCCAAGAAATTGGCCAGCATGTCTTTGGCAGCGAAGCCGATTATCAGCCCGCCGGCCCCACCGAAGGCGGCCACTCCCGAGGGCGAGACACCCAGACTCGAAAGAATCAACAATCCGATGACGACGATCACCACCGCGCCCAGTAACTTGGAAACGGCCGATGCCGTATCGGCATCCATAGGCTTGGCGCGATGCCCCCCTGGCGGAAATACCAGGCGTTTTTCGAGAAGTTTTACGGCCCTGAGCCCCGCCCAGGCCAGCAAGAGCAGCGAAATGACGGCACGCGCCTGGAATAGAGGTTCCTCCATCCCATCGATTTCCCAGTGATAACGAATGACGGTCAAACAAAGGAATATCCCCATCACCCAGATCCAGATACGCAACGGGCGTCGCAGCGCCTGAATCAGAATGTCATCCCAGCGGTTGTTGGTTTTCTCCAATAACGGCCCGAGACGCCAGAAGACGACCCAGCTCACCAGATCGACGATCAGCGTCAGGGCGATGACCAAGCCAATCGCCGCCACCCACAGCGGTATGCCCAGAGTGGTTTGAACCCAATCCATCACGGGAGAGAAAAAATCGAACACGAGGATCCTTCCTTCTAGTACAGGTAACCACACCGATACCCAGTGGCGAGATCAGTGCGTGGGCGTTTCCGAGAGTGCCTCGAGGCGCGCATGCGCACGACGCCAACGCGCCAGTGCCGGTAGCGTTTCAAGCTCGGGGCGGGCCCGACCATAACGCAACTTTCCCAGACGCTTGGAAGAATGCCCCGCCGCTGTGTCAAGAATTTCGAGCGCCGCCGGGCGGTCGTTACACACCAGTATCATGTCACATCCTGCCGCCCAGGCAGCCTCGGCACGCGCCGAGGGCGATCCGGCCACGTGCGCGCCAGCCATGCTCAGGTCATCGGAAAACACCACACCCTTGAAGATGAGTTCCTCGCGCAACATGCCAAGCCAGGAAGGCGAAAAACCCGCCGGACGCGAATCGAACGCGGTATACACCACATGCGCCGGCATCACCGCATCCAGCTTGCCGGCGAGCGTCTTGAAAGGGACCAGGTCGCGCTCGCGCAACGCCGATAGTGAGCGCGTGTCTTCGGGTAAAGCATGATGCGAATCAAGACTGACGCCGCCATGCCCTGGAAAGTGCTTGCCCACGGCGATCATCCCGGCCTCGTGAAGCCCATCGACGAAGGCCCCGCCGAGTATGGTGACGATATCGGGGTCGGCGGAAAAGCTGCGGTCACCGATGGCCGGCGCACACTGATCGTCGACGTCGAGCACCGGAGCGAAGGTAATATCGAAACCGCAGGCCGCCATCTCCATACCCAGCAGCCAACCAGCTTCGTGTACCAGGGTGCGAGTCGCCTCAGGGGTTGCGGCATAATCGGCCGCCAACGTCGCCATGGCCGGCAGCCGCGTCACACCGTTGCGCAAGCGCTGGACACGACCGCCTTCCTGATCGATCGCCAGCAGCACATCAGGACGCATATCGCGAATCGCGCGGGTCAAGGCTCGCACTTGCTCGGCATCCTGCGTATTGCGCTTGAAGAGGATCACCCCGCCGACCTCGGGGCGTGCCAGAAGACGACGCTCATCGTCGCTGAGTTGGGTACCTTCAATGTCCAGCATGACCGGACCGAGCGGTTGGGTCATCATCGCGCTCCTGGCAAATGGAGGAAGGATTCTAGGCGGTGAGCGGCACGACGTCGAGCGTAGCCCTGTTGTAAACACCTCTCAGTCATGCAGCCAGACCGGCGTGCCGGCCGGTGCTGCGTCGAAAATGGCCAGCAACGCCTCGTCGCGCAGTCGGATACAGCCATGCGAGGCCGGTGTGCCCATCGGCTGATCGGGTGGCGTGCCATGCAGGTATATATAGCGGCGCTGACTATCCACATCACCCCCGCGATTGACGCCCCGCTCCAGACCACACAACCACAAGATACGCGTCAATATCCAATCCCGCCCGGGGTGGGCGCGAGCCAACTCGGGCGAAAACACTTCGCCGGTAGGACGACGCCCACGAAAGACACTGCCAGGTGGCAATCCATTACCGATAATCGCGCGCACGTAATGCCATCCTGCAGGCGTCTGCCCGCTGCCCTCATGCTGCCCGGTACCATGAGCGCCCGAGGAAATCGCGAATGTCTCGCGACACGCGTCCCCTTCGCGGATCGTCAGCGACTGCGCGCCGAGATCGATTTCCAGCCAGACGCCCCGTTCGGGGGGTAGATCGGCGAGTCGAGGCGTTCGCATCACCCCACCACCTTGAGCGCATCATCGGGCAATGGCGCCTGCATGCCGGACACGACCACCGGACGCAGACGCCGAATCAGATCGCGTACGCTGACATGCTCGTGATAATCCTTGTCGGCGATATCGCGCAAGGCATCGAGACCCGACAGCGTAAAGATCACTGTGCCCAGCATGAAGTGTAACCGCCAGAAGCGTTCCGCCTCGGGTAATTCCGGCGTGGCACGACGTACCAAGTCGCTGAAGCGAGAGAACACATTGCCATAGTGCTCCTGAATGTAACGGCGCAAATGACCCTGTGCCTGAGTATAGGCCAACCCCAGCAAGCGCATGAAGACCTTGAGACTATTGCGCTCGGCCGGCACTTCGAGAACCGTGCGCGCCAGCGTCTCCAACAATACCTCAAGAGGAATGGGCTCATCCCGGTATTGCGCCTCGAGTTCATCCAGCGCTTGATGGAAGCGTTCTGAAAAGGGATCCAGATAACGCGCGAAAACCGCCTGAATGAGCGCCTTCTTGGAACCGAAATGGTAGTTGACCGCCGCCAGATTGACCTTGGCCTTGCTGGTGATGGTACGCAGCGAGGTCTCGGCGAACCCCCGCTCGGCAAACAGGACCTCGGCGGTATCGAGAATGCGCGTCACTGTATCTGTCTGAGCCATGGGGCGCCCCGCGTAGAGTAAACGGATGTTTAAAACAATTCGATTCTAAGCCTTGACGTCGATCACGACAAATCTCCACGTTTGAAACGCCATGCTGCTGGGCGCATGACGGCGCGCATGGTTGCACCGCGCCAAAGACTGGATACAATCACATACTGTATGCTTGAACACGTCAGTGCCTGCCGGAGGCCCCATGTCTCGCTCGTTAACTTCACGCCAGCAACACGTCTTCGATTTTATCGTCAAGACCATGAATGAGCTTGGCTACCCGCCGACGCGCGCCGAAATCGCCCAAGCCTTGGGCTTTCGCTCGCCGAACGCCGCCGAGGAGCATCTTCGTGCGCTCGACCGCAAGGGGGTCATTCGCATGATCCCCGGCACGTCGCGCGGCATCCGCCTCACCGCGGAAGACGACACGGCCTTGACCAACGGCGATGGCCTGCCGGTCGTCGGTGAAGTCGCTGCCGGTAGCCCGATCCTTGCTGCAGCGCACATCGACCGGCACTGCCCTCTAGCACCGGACTACTTCACACCGCGCGCCGATTATCTGCTACGTGTTCGCGGGCTCTCGATGAAAAATGCCGGCATTCTCGATGGCGACCTGCTCGCCGTGCATCGCACCCAGCAGATCCGCGACGGCCAGATCGTCGTCGCTCGTCTGGAAGACGATGTGACCGTCAAGCGATTCAAGCGTCAAGGTCATCATGTCTGGCTACTCGCCGAAAACGAGGAGTTTTCACCCATCGAGGTCGACCTACGCCACCAGGATCTCGAAATTGAAGGCCTCGGCGTCGGCGTGATTCGTGGCGGTGGCGGTAACGGCCTGCACTGAGCCGATACGCCGTTCATCATGCGCAAGATCCTTCACGCCGATTGCGACTGCTTTTATGCCGCCGTGGAAATGCGCGACGATCCGGCGTTACGCGACATTCCCCTGGCGATCGGAGGTAGCCCCGAGACGCGCGGCGTTGTCGCCACCTGCAATTATCCCGCGCGCGCCTTCGGCATCCATTCGGCAATGCCCATGGCACGTGCCATGCGTCTGTGTCCGCACCTGACGCGACTCTCTCCGAACTTCGAAAAATACCGTGCCGTCTCGGCGCGCATCCAGGCACTGTTCCATGAATTGACGTCACGGGTGGAGCCCTTGTCCCTCGACGAGGCGTATCTGGATGTCAGCGAGGTCACACGCTTTCAGGGCAGCGCGACCTGGATGGCCAAATGGCTCAAACAGGAGGCACTGGCGCGGACGGATATCGTCATCTCGGTGGGCGCGGCACCCAGCAAGTTCCTCGCCAAGCTGGCCAGCGACTGGGATAAGCCGGATGGGCTACGCGTGATCGCACCGCATGAAGTCGAGCCTTTTCTCCTCGCTCTGCCCGTCAAACAACTGCATGGTGTCGGCCCGGCGACAGCGTCCAAGCTCGAGGCACTGGAGATCGTCACCTGCCGCGACCTGCGCGAATGGCCGCTCGAAGCTCTGGTCGAGCGCTTCGGCAAGTTCGGACGTCGGCTATTCGAACTGGCGCGTGGCATCGATGAACGCCCGGTACAGATCGAGCGTGAACGCAAGTCCGTCAGCGTGGAGACGACGTATCACCGCGATCTGCCCGACCTGGCCAGCTGTCACGACGCACTCACGCCACTGATCGACCGCTTGATGAAACGCCTTACGCGGCACGGCACGCCAGCCATTCAAAAACTGTTCGTCAAGGTTCGCTTCAACGACTTCAGCAGCACGACGCTTGAAACCGCAGGACGCGAAGCCTTGGGTACACGCTTTCAAGCCCTTCTGGATGGCGCCTGGGCCCGCGGCGAGCGCCCCGTGCGCCTGCTGGGGGTCGGCGTACGCCTAACCCCCGAAGCGCAGCAACGGCAGATGACACTCTTCGACTGATCTCTCCTCAGGCAAAGACGACCGTCTTGTTGCCATGGATCAAGACCCGGTCCTGCAAATGCCAACGTAGCCCCCGCGCCAGCACCGCTTTTTCGACATCACGCCCCAGACGCACCAGGTCCTCGGCGGTATGGCAGTGCGTCACGCGCTGGATATCCTGCTCGATGATGGGCCCCGCGTCGAGCTCTTCGGTCACATAGTGACACGTCGCACCGATCAGCTTGACGCCCCGCGCGTAGGCCTGATGGTAAGGCTTGGCGCCAGCGAAGGAGGGCAGGAAACTATGGTGAATATTGATGATCCGCCCGGCATATCGCTGGCACAGGTTGGGCGGCAGGATCTGCATGTAACGCGCCAGCACTACCGTATCCGCCTGCGCCTCTTCGACCAGCGCCTCGACCCGAGCAAATGCCGCCGCCTTGTCGTGGGCATCGACCGGCACATGATGAAACGCAATGCCATGCCATTCGACCAGCGCACGCAGCGCTTCATGATTGGAGATCACGCAGGGGATCTCGCAATCGAGCTCACCCGCGTTCCAGCGGTACAGCAGATCGACCAGACAATGCGAAGCACGCGAGGCCATCAGGACGACGCGTTTGGGCTTTGCGGTATCGCTCAGTGCCCAGTCCATCGAGAACTCACCGGCAATGGCGGCAAAATCGTCGCGCATCGCATCGATACTCAGCGGCAAAGACTCAGCCTTGATTTCGTAGCGCATGAAAAAGCGCCCGGTGGCCAAGTCCGAGTGTTGATTGGCCTCGGTGATCCAGCCTCCGTGACCAGCGATGTAACTGGATACGCGAGAAACGATGCCCACACGGTCAGGGCACGAGACGATAAGACGATACGAATGGGACATGCGCGCTATCACCAATCCTGAAATGTGGCGGTGATCGGCGCTCTCTTGAGGGAGTCGCTTTTCACCAAAAGGCGCCTATTGTAGCGAATTCGAGGATCACAAGAAGCCTCGATTGTGGCCGCGCCGCGGCATCCCGTATAGTAATGGACATCTTCACGTTAAGGGGTAACGATGTCCCAATCACACATCCAGGTACGCGCACGCCGCAAACCACCCCTTCAGATACTCCCCCTCGGCGGCTGCGGTGAAATCGGCATGAATTTCACCCTTTACGGGCATCTTGGTCACTGGATCGTGGTCGACTGCGGCATGATGATTCGCCAGGACCTTCCTCAAGCGCCCCTGCAAGTCCCCAATATCGACCTCTTGCCTTCTCAGGGTATCGTTCCTCAGGCGATTCTCGTCACGCACGGACATGAAGATCACATCGGCGCGATTGCCTGGCTGTGGCCCCGTTGGCAATGCCCCATCCATGCGACGCCACTGGCCGCCGGCTTGCTGCGTCTGCGCTTCGCCGAGCAGCAACTGCCCACCGATACGATTAACGTCATCACGCCCGACGAAGCCGTGCAAAGCGGTCCTTTCGATGTACGCTTTTTACCGCTGCCGCACTCGATCCCCGAAAGCTGTGCCCTGCTATTGGCGACATCCGACCATCGTGTCCTGCACACCGGCGACTGGAAGCTCGACCCCGAGCCCTTGATCGGTGACCCTGTATGCCCGAAGCGTTTCCAGACACTGGCGCCTATCGACCTCGTTGTCGGCGATTCCACCAATGCTCCCGTCTGCGGACATTCACGCAGCGAAGGCGACGTCGCGCGCGCGCTCGAGACAACGATCGGCGCTTGCCCCGGCCGTGTGATCGTCAGCTGCTTTGCCAGCAACCTGGCGCGCATCCTGGCACTGGGTCGTGCCGCCAAGGCATGCGGACGACGCGTCAGCCTCATGGGGCGTTCGATGGAGCGCATGGTGAACATCGCCCGAGGGCTTGGCTATCTCGAGGACTTTCCTTCCCTGGTCCCCGTTCACGACCTTGGCTATTTGCCCCCCGAAGAGGTGCTGGTCATTGCCACCGGCAGCCAAGGGGAACCACGCTCCGCACTAGCTCGTCTGGCCCAGGGACAGCACGCCGATTTCGAACTCCAGCCCGGCGACAGCGTGATTTTCTCGGCCAAGGCGATCCCGGGTAACGAATTGCTGATCGAGCGGTTAAAGGCAGGGCTCAAGCGCGCCCACGTAACCCTCTACGATGAACTCAACCATCCCGAGCTGCATGCCTCGGGGCATCCCGCACAGGATGAATTGCAGCGTCTTTATGGCTGGCTTGCCCCCCACCGCTTGCTGCCCATACATGGTGAGTTCGCACATCAACAAGCGCATAGTGACTTAGCGGAATCGCTGGGTATCGAGGTGCCCTGGATACCTCGCAATGGCGATATGCTGCGCTTCGATAACGAGGGCCTGAGTTGCCTTGCGCGCCACTCGCTGACGCCGCATATCGTCACTCAGAATCGCATTCATCCCCTGGAAGGCTTGCGCGCTCCCGCCATGTCGAGCATGCATCGCCGCAGCGGCATCTTGAGTTTGACGCTCCCGGTCGTGCGACAGACCGTGGGATGGGCACGCGTGGGGCGTTTGTTGTGGGAGACGAGCCACGACCTTGCACTGGACGATACCGCCCTCGCCGATTGGCTCGACGATCAGTTGGCCATGCATGAAGCGGACACCATCGCCAAGTTACGTCAACAATTGCACGCCCCCTTGATGCATTGGCTCGACGAGCACCTGCGTCATCTTCCCGATGTCCATCTGCATATCATGGCCGCAGAAGAGACCTCGCCTCTCGACTCATGACGCATCTCCTTATGAGGCAGCATGACAAAACGGACCCTACGGTCCGTTTTTAGCGTCCCACGCGCGACACTTACTGCTTGCGTTCCTTATCTTTCTTCGGCGGCCGTCCCCGACGCTTGCGCGGCTTTTCGGACATCAAGTCGTCCAGAGAAAGGCCGGCATCGCTCATCGCTTCACGAATTTCCGCCAACTTCTGCTCTTTTGCGGCTTCTTCAGCTTGGCGCTTGTGATCTTCCTGCTGCTTCTGCTCGATCACTTCACCGATGACTTCCGACAGCTTGTGGAGCTGCTCCATACTGAGCTGTCGCGCGGCAGCGCGAGCCACGTTTTTATTTCGCGCAATGCGCTCCAGAGTATCAGTGGACATTCGCCTCCTCCATTTGAGATAACCAACCTGCAGCATAACGCCTTGGCGTTTCTGAAAAGTATATGACTCGAACTTGGTTTAGCAAGAAAATAATGCCCTCATGCCAAGTTGAACCTTATATCTTTATGGTCAGGAGACACATCACGCTACCGCGAATAAAGAACACACGAAATATTATCCGCCCGTCATATTCATGAAACGCACGATATCCACATCACCATCCGTGCGGAAATGATGGCGCTCGGGTTTCAATGGCATGGCCTCGACGATGCGCTGCTTGAGGCGCTCCATATCACCAGGATAACGCCGTAAAACCTCACGCAGATCGACCGAATGTTCGTTGCCGAGACACAGTAACAAGCGCCCTTCTACAGTGACCCTCACCCGGTTGCAGGTGTCGCAGAAATTATGGCTGTGCGGTGAAATGAAACCGATGCGCGAATCGCTATCCGGCATCCGAAAATAACGTGATGGCCCCAGGGTATCTTCGGTGGTCGGCAACAGCGCATAGTGCGATGCGATAGCCGCGTGGACATCATCGCTGGAATAAAAGGTTTCTGCGCGCGAATGATCGGATACGTCGCCCAGCGGCATTTCTTCGATAAAGCTGATATCCACGCCTTCTCGACGCGCGAAGTCAACCAGATCGATAACTTCATCGTCGTTACGCCCTTTAAGCACGACGGCATTGAGCTTGATACGCTCGAACCCGGCATCGCGCGCGGCACGAATACCGGCAATGACATTTTCGAGATTACCAGTACGCGTCACGTTGCGGAAGCGCTCGGGATCGAGTGAATCAATGCTGATATTGAGGCGCTGCATACCGCCTTCTCGTAGTGCCTTGGCATGCTTGACCAACCCCGCACCATTGGTGGTCATGGCAAAGTCCTTGAGGCCCGGAAGCGCACCGACACGCGACACCAGATCGTCGATGCCACGCCGCACCAGCGGCTCACCGCCGGTCAAGCGAATCTTTTCCACGCCCAGTTCGACGAACGCACGCGCCACCTGTTCGATCTCTTCAAGCGTCAATATCTGTGCACGCGGCAGAAACGTCATGTCCTCGCTCATGCAATAGACACAGCGAAAGTCACAGCGATCCGTCACCGAGATACGCACATAGCGGATCTGGCGCTGAAAATTGTCGATCAGCTCGGTCATGCTTCCTCCCAACGGTTTGCGTCCCGCGCGTCACTGTCACGCGCCGAGACCCAATACGTCCCGCTTGCAGTATGTTCTTTTTTCCAGAATGGCGCACGTGTCTTGAGGTAGTCCATAAGAAAATCGCACGCATCGAATGCCGCACGGCGATGAGCACTCGCCACCATGACCAGAACGATGGGGTCACTTGGCGACAAGCGGCCGACACGATGTACGATACGTATCCCGTCGAGCGTCCAGCGCGTCATCGCCTGCCCGGCAATGTCACGCAGCGCCGCCTCGGTCATGCCGGGATAATGCTCCAGCGACAGGGCCTCCACGTCCGGGCGCTCATTGAAATCGCGCACCAGGCCGGTGAAAGTCACCACAGCACCTATATCATGACGCCCTGTCAGCAATTGACGTTGCTCCTCGCTCACATCGAATACCGGAGACTGCACACGCACATCGATCATGATTGCCCCCTCATCCACCGGTGACCGGTGGAAAAAACGCCACTTCATCCCCACCGGAGAGCGATGTTTCCTCATGCGCCATGGCATGGTTGACGGCACATAAAATGCGCGCAGCAGACAAGGCCGCGAAGCGGGGATCCTGTGCCTCAAGCGCGGTCTTGAGACTCGCGACATCGGGGCTTGTCAGCGATGCGACCGGCACTGTCACCTCTTCAATATCCAGGCGCTCGCGCAATTCGGCGAGAAACTTGACGCGTATTGCGGCGCTGTCGACGGACGGGTTTTCAGACGCGTCGCGCGTCGCGGATACGTCCTCGGAGGCGCGATGCCACTCACCGGACTTGCCGCCTGTCTTGTGTTCCAGGCGCACGCCTTCGACCACCATGTCCTTGTCGACCGCCTTGCACATATCGTAGAGCGTCAGGCACGCAACCGAGACCGCGGTCAGCGCCTCCATTTCCACACCGGTGCGACCCGCCAGACGGCAGCGGGACTCCACATGCACGCAGGAAGCAGCTTCGTCGAGGCGAAAGTCGACACTCACCTTGGACAGCAACAACGCATGACACAAAGGGATCAATTCATGCGTGCGCTTAGCGGCTTGAACGCCAGCGATGCGTGCCGTGGCCAGCACATCGCCCTTGGGCAAACCACCTTCGGCCAGCAATGCCAGTGTTTCCGGGCGCATGACGACGCGTCCGCTTGCCACGGCCTCGCGCTGCGTTTCGGCTTTGTCGCCGACATCCACCATGTGGGCTTCGCCACGCGCATTGAGATGGGTCAAACTCATGTCAGGTCACCGAAGGGTTGTATCGTCACCAGCGCTCCCGCCTCGACGGCGGCACATCCGTCACCGATTTCGATAAGGCAATTGGCCGCCACCATCGAGCTGAGAATCCCCGATCCTTGACGGCCCGTAGTACGCACCCAAAGCTGGCCGGCCTCATCACTGGTATAGACACCGCGATGATAATCGACGCGTCCCTCGCGGCTTTTCAAGGGCTCGGCGGCCAGCGCCGTGAAACGGGACGGTTGCCAGTCATGTTCGCCCTGCATGCGCCGCAACATCGGCTGCACGAATTGCAGGAAGGTCACCATGACTGCCACGGGATTGCCGGGCAGTCCGAAGAAAGGCACCGTCACGCCCCCCGTTTGATGGATACGCCCGAACGCCAAGGGTCTTCCCGGGCGCATGGCGATCTGCCATAACCCCAGCTCGCCGATGGCTGTAAGCGCGGGCTTGACCCAGTCGGCTTGGCCAACCGAGACGCCCCCGCTGGTCATTACCATATCCGCCTCATGGGCCGCCGCCACGAGGGAAGTACGCATGCTGTCGAGATCGTCCTGCAGAATGCCCAGGTCGATGACCTCGCAGCCCAAGCGGCTCAGCAGGCCCTGCAACGAAAACCGGTTGGTATCGTAGATGCCGGCGGGCGGCAGCGACTCGCCCGGCGCCGAGACTTCGTCACCAGTGGAAAACACGGCCACACGTAGCGGGCGAAACACCTCGACCTCCGCGTACCCCAGCGAGGCCAGCAGCCCCAAGTGCTGCGGCCGCAAGCGTGTCCCTGCACCCAGCGCGCGTTGGCCGCGCGCGATATCTTCGCCGGCCTGGCGCACGTTCTGTCCACGCCGCACCCGATCGGGTCGTTCGACGCGCACGCGACCGTGAATCCCCACATCGGCGAGCTGCTCGCTCATGACGACGGTATCCGCGCCGGCCGGCAGTAGCGCGCCGGTAGTAATCCTCACCGCCTGGCCCGGCGCCAGCGATGTCGTCAACCGCGTACCTGCCAGGACATCACCCACCACGTCCACGTACATGTCGCCTGCTGGCGCGTCGTCGGGCCACGCCAGCGTAATGCCGTCCATGGCAGCATTGGTGTTCTGCGGCACGTTGATCGGCGATACCGCATCCACCGCCAATATCCGATTGCCAGCCGCCGCCAGGCTGACCAGGTGCGTAACGACTGGCGGTGGCATCATCGTCGCCAGGGCCTCGAGCGTCTCTTCGACGCTGAGCATCCCCTCGCCCAACTCAAAACAGGATAAGGTCATGACGTCTCCCGAGGGCCGCGACGCATGTCAGGCCAACGTTGCGGCCAGGCCTGTAGCCAGTCGATCAAGGCGTCATGATCGTCCAACAACAAGCGCTCGACACCATCCGGCAGCGCGATATCGTCGGGAGTCGCCACCGCTCGTATCCAGGGATCATCGGCCGCCATCAGCGGCTTTTCCAGGGCCTCGCGATGCAGCTCCAGCTTGGGCAGAGGCCAGGTTTTGAAACCTTCGACCAGAATCAAATCCGGCGCCAAGGGCAGCACATGGGGGATCAACTCCGCGAGATCGGCCTCCTCGCGTTCGGGTGTTTCCATCATCAAGGCAAAACGCTTGCCCGACGCCACCAGCATCGGCGTCGCGCCTGCCCGACGCAGCCGATAACTATCCTTGCCGGGGCGGTCGATGTCGAAGGCGTGATGGGCATGCTTGATCACTGCCACCTGCATTCCCGCATCGGCTAGTCTGGGCAAAAGTGCCTCGAGCAGCGTCGTCTTGCCGGCCCCACTCCAAGCGGCGATCCCCAGCAGTGGCGTGTCTAGCGCATCGAACGATAAGGTCATCGCGTCTCGTCGTCCTCATTCCAAGTCGTCGGGGGGAGAACCCTCAATGGGTAACAGGGGGCAACAAACATGCCGCGCGACCACCATTGATGTGATAGCAAATCGCCTTGGCTCTCCAAAAATCGCACAGGCAGGCAGTCACCGGGTCAAAATGACTCGCTAGAGCGCCAGCGCCGCTCCATAACGTCACGATCATCGGAGGAGTTGAGGTTGGCGAACGCCTCGGGCTGATCGGAAAAATCGACATGACACCACGGGTGGCGCGCATACCAGCGATCTATCTTGCGCTCGCCATCGCGCAGGGCCGCGCCGAGATCGTCGCGCAACGCGGTATCGATCAAGGCCACTACCGGGTACGCCCGTTGGCCGTCATGTGCGACCGCGATACGGCGGTCGCCAAGCCCTTGCTGCAAACGCAGCGCCAGATCCGCCGGCAGCGCCGGGGAATCGCAAGGCACGAACAGCGCCCACGGGGTGTCCACGGCACATAACGCGCTCCACATGCCCATGAGCGGCCCATGATAGCCGCTCTCACGGTCGTTGATGAGCGGATATCCCAGCGCACGATAACGCTCGAGGCTGCGATTGGCATTGATCGCGATGCAACCAGCCTGGAACGCCAAACGGTTTACCACGTGCGTGATCAAGGGCTCACCCGCAAACGACTCCCAGCCTTTATCGCGGCCGCCCATGCGACGCCCTTCTCCTCCCGCCAATACCACGGCAGTCACTTCATTCTCGTGCATGCCTATCGCTCCCGGACTGGCTGTCACTCCCACCATCATACTCGGCTTCACTGCACACGCCGAGCCACTTACCAGGTGCGCACGGCAATGACCGCGTCACACCGCCCCCTGCTTGAAGACACTTACCTGTAGGCATCGTTGTTCGAGGCACCAGTACTCATCGCAGCGCTCGGTCAACACGCTAGGTTGATGGGCACTGAGCACGACGGCATAGCCCGCTTCATGCAGCGACGAAATCAATGTACTGACATCTGCAATCGCCTGACGATCGAGGCTGGCGGTGGGCTCGTCAAGCAGCAGCACGCGCCATGTTTCCACGCCAGCCATGCCAGCGGGTGTGCTAGAAGCCCACGGTCACAATAAATCCAGTGCCGACCGCGCGCTGGGCACACGCGTCTCCGAGCCCATCAGAACGCCTTGCAACGTGCAGCCCAAACCCTCGAGCGACGCGTCGAAACACGTCCCTGCACGCCTCCCGGCGTGCCGAGTGCCACCGCGGTCAATTGCAACAGGTGCTGATCAACGTGCTGCTCAATACCAGCCAGGCCAGTACCTCGCCGATGAGCATTCCCCAGCGGTGCCGAGGAAGCCACTACACGCAAGCTGATCGCATCACTCAGCGACATGGCCTCACCTTCCTCACGCGGCGGTTAAGATCGCCGCGCCGAGGCGCTATCATGGCTCGATAACGTCTCATCACAAAGGATCATCCATGAGCGGATTCGACGTCGGCGCACGTCTCAAGCAATTGCGCACGTTGCGTGATTTATCGCAACGCGAGCTAGCAAAACGTGCCAGCGTGACCAACAGCACGATTTCACTCATCGAGCAGAATAGCGTGAGTCCCTCGGTGAGCTCTCTGAAGAAGATCCTCGATGCCATACCGGTCTCGATCAGCGAGTTCTTCGCCGGCGAGAAAACCAGCCCCCAGGAAAAGGTCTTCTACCGGGCCGAAGAGTTGACGGAAATCGGCGACGGCCACCTCTCTTGGCGCCTGGTCGCCGCACGCCACCCCAGCCGTGGCATGTCGATCATCCACGAGCATTATCCGTCGGGCGCCGATACCGGCGAAGACATGCTCGAACACGAAGGTGAGGAAGGCGGTGTCGTGATTACCGGCATGATCGAGCTTACCGTCAACGGTGACACGCAATGCCTGCATACGGGCGATGCCTACTATTTCGATTCGCGACTGCCGCACCGCTTTCGCAACACCGGCGACGCGGACTGCGTCATCGTCAGTGCCAACACCCCGCCAGGTTTCTCAGAGGGCGGGGCGAGCACACATCATCGGCGTTAGGCGTCATTCATGCTCGGCGGCCGGCGGCAAGACCCAGTTGAGAACGATGCCAACCAAGGCGGCCAAACTCACGCCCTGCAAGGCGTATTCACCACTGCCAAGCTGCATGCCGCCGATCCCGAAGACCAGAATCAACGACACCACCACGAGATTGCGCGATGCGGTCAAGGACTGACCGCCACGCACCAGAGAGTTCATCCCTACCACCGCGATGGAACCGAACAGCAGCGTCATGATGCCGCCCATCACCGGTGTGGGAATGGTCTGCAACAATATACCGAGCTTGGAGACGAACGCCAGCACGATAGCGGTACAGGCCGCGACGATCATGATCGCCGGGTTGAAATTGCGCGTAAGCGTCACCGCCCCGGTGACTTCCGAGTAGGTCGTATTGGGTGGTCCACCGAAAAGGGCTGCCACGGAAGTTGCCAGCCCGTCGCCAAGCAGGGTACGTTTGAGACCCGGTTTTTCCAGATAGTTGCGACGCGTTACCGAACCGATTGCCACCATGTCGCCGATGTGCTCGATCACCGGTGCAATGGCCACCGGAATCATGAACAGGATCGCCGCAAGATTGAAGGTCGGGGTCACGAAATCGGGCCACGCCAGCCAGGCGGCATCATGCACCGGCGTCAGGTCGACCACGCCCATTGCCAGGCCCAGCGCATACCCCACGACGATCCCGCCCATGATCGGGATCAGGCGAATCAGGCCACGCCCGAAGACGGCCAGCACCAGTGTTACCAGCAAGCTGACCATCGACAGCGTGATGGCCTGGGCATATCCCATGTCGCTGTTATCGCCCGTCGCCATGTCCACCGCGACGGGCGCCAATGCCAGACCGATCACCATGATCACCGGCCCCACCACCACCGACGGCAGCAAGCGATGTAGCCAGGCGGTACCCTTCAAGCGCACGATCTGCGAGATCGCCACATAGATCAGCCCCGCGACGAACAGTCCACCCAATGTGGCGGGGATGCCATAGCTGGCCACCGAGCCTTGAATGGGCGCGATAAAGGCAAACGAGGACGCCAGGAACACCGGGATGCTGCGTTGCGTGACGCACTGAAAGATCAAGGTACCAATGCCCGCCGTGAATAGCGCCACACTCGGATCCAGTCCCGTCAAAAGCGGCACCAGCACCAAGGCTCCGAATGCCACGAACAGCATTTGAGTTCCGGTGATCAGCGTGCGCGGCCAGGACGACGTTGGCGTGGAGTTGGCAAGCGGGGGCTCGGTATCCGACATGACGAGAAGTCTCCAAAGCAATTAAAGCAGTACGCTCAAGCACCGCCCACGACGTGCCACATGCCAGGGCGAGGTCCCAAAAAAGCCCCTGAGTGCAAAACGTCAGGGGCCTCGTGGCAGATATCGTCTCAGCGCGTGCCGAATATCTTGTCGCCGGCATCACCAAGACCCGGAATGATGTAGCCATTCTCGTCGAGGCGCTCATCGACGGAAGCGGTATAGATTTCCACTTCGGGATAAGCCTCCTGAACTCGGGCGATACCCTCAGGCGCCGCGACCAGAACGATGACTTTCACGAGCGGACAGCCACGCGCCTTGAGCATATCCAGCGTCGCCACCATGGAGCCCCCCGTAGCCAGCATGGGATCGATGACGATCGCCAGACGCTCGTCGAGATCACCGACGAACTTCTCGAAATACGGCACCGGCTCCAGCGTCTCTTCGTTGCGATAAAGCCCCACCACACTGACACGCGCACTGGGAATGAGATCGGTAACGGCATCGAGCATGCCCAGACCGGCACGCAGAATGGGAACCACGGTCACCTTCTTGCCCTTGAGCAGTTCGACTTCGAGCAAGCCGCCACTCCATCCCGGAATCTCGGTCTTCTGAGTCTCGAGATCCTGCGTCGCTTCATAGGTCAATAACTTGGCGACTTCGCTGGCCAGCTCACGGAAGCTCTTGGTGCTGATACCGGCTTCACGCATCAGGCCCAGCTTATGCTTGACCAGGGGATGTTGGATGGCATGAACGCTCATGTCGGGGGATATCCTTTCGGCGATGACGAGCCGAACCGCACTTCACATCGGCCACGCGGGTACGTCACGGATGCGACCGGAGAGCGGCCCGGATTTGCACGTATTCTAGCGTGCCAGGGAGCGCGGGTTAAGGGGACTAGATGAACTCAGGCTGTGCCGGCAGTTGCCAGTCGATGCCCTCTCGGCCCCGTGCGGCCAGAAAGGCATTGGCTTGAGAGAAGTGACGCTGACCGAAGAAGCCACGGTGCGCCGACAAGGGCGAAGGATGCGGGGCATGCAACACCAGGTGTTTCTGACGGTCGACGAACGATGCCTTCTTCTGGGCATAACTACCCCAAAGCAAGAAAACCACCCCATCGCATTGCTCATTGACCACCTGAATTGCACGGTCGGTGAAGGCCTCCCAGCCCTGCCCCCGATGCGCGCCGGCGTTACCCTGCTCGACGGTCAATACACTATTGAGGAGCAACACGCCCTGACGCGCCCAGGACTCGAGAAAGCCGTGCGAAACCGGGGTCGTGCCCACGTCCTGCGCCAGTTCCTTGTAAATGTTCTGCAATGAAGGCGGTGCGGGGATACCGGGGCGCACCGAGAAGCACAACCCATGCGCCTGGTGTGGCCCGTGATACGGGTCCTGCCCCAAGACCACGACGCGGACCTGATCCAACGGCGTCAACTCGAAGGCACGAAACCAGTGATCCGAATGCGGATAGATCACCTTGCGCGCGGCTTTTTCACGCGCCAAAAACGCGCGCAGCGTCTGCATGTAGGGCGCCTCGAATTCCGGGCCCAGATGACGTTGCCAGCTATCCGGCAAGACTTGAGACATCACACACCTTCCTTACGCTTGCGTTGGGCAACGAGACTCATGAATCGCGCGAACGCACCTGGTCGACCAACGGCTCGACATAGGCAATGCCCATGTCCCACGGGAACTGAATCCAGCAGTCCTGCGCGACTTCGGTCAAGCACTGATCGACCAGCGGACGACCTTCCGGCTTGGCATAGATGGTCACGAAATGCGCCTTGGGCAGCATCTCGCGCACCGCCTGCGCCGTCTTTCCTGTATCGACCAGGTCATCGACCAGCAACCAACCATCGCCATCGTGATCGACGCCCTTCATGACGTTCAGGCCGCCCTGCTCCTTGTGTTCGTAACTCTTGATGCACACGGTATCGATCAGACGCACATTGAGTTCACGCGCGATCAATGCAGCGGGAATCAATCCGCCGCGGGTGATCGCGACGATACCTTTAAAGTCTCGCTCGACGAGTTGGTGACACAGGACACGCACATCGCGATGCAACTGGTCCCAGGAAACGGTGAACTGCTGGTGGTAGCGATCGGTACTCATTAGTAGACCCTACTAACGGAAGATAAGGGGCGGCAGAGTGCGCGGCGGCCACGCACCCACGTGCATCATTCGTCTTCGGTAAAGGTGCAAGCAGCGAAGACGCTATGGCCAGCATCGCGGAGCTTCTGCGCGCCGCCAAGTTCGGGAAGATCGATGATTGTGGCGGTCTCGACCACGTGTCCGCCGCTACGCTGGATCAGCGAGGCCGCCGCCAGCATGGTGCCACCAGTGGCGATCAGATCATCCATCACCAGGATACGGTCGCCTTCGCGGAAGGCGTCAGAATGCAACTCGACGGTCGATTCACCGTATTCCAGCGTATAGGTTTCGCTGATGGTCTTGAACGGCAGCTTGCCTTTCTTGCGCACCGGCACGAAGCTACAGTTCAGCTCATAGGCAACCGGCGCGCCGATAATGAAACCGCGCGCATCGATGGCGGCGATTGCATCCAGATTGAGCTCCTGATAACGGTGGACGAAGCTATCGATGAGCTTGCGGAAAGCGGCACTGTTCTGCAGCACCGGCGTGATATCACGGAAATTGACCCCCGGGTGGGGCCAATCGGGGACGGTGCGAATGACCGACTTTATATAATCGCCATAAATGCTCATCTGAGGCTCCATCAGCTAGGCACGCGGTTTAGCCGCGACGGGCAGCGGACAAAGCCGTAAATG
The DNA here is from genome assembly GCF_029889785.1 of Chromohalobacter sp. 48-RD10. Lineage (NCBI taxonomy): Bacteria > Pseudomonadati > Pseudomonadota > Gammaproteobacteria > Oceanospirillales > Halomonadaceae > Chromohalobacter > Chromohalobacter sp. 48-RD10. Next base: position 265,047 of record NZ_JARANX010000002.1, read on the forward strand.
GTACCCAATGCAACGCCAGGAATCGAGGGTGTACAACAGCGCGTTCGTTCATTCGGCGCTACGCGATGCCAACACCCGCTCCACCGTCTCGACAATCGCCTGAGTCTGCGGATCGATCTCGATGTTCACCCACTCGCCCAGCACGCGCTCGCCCAATGTCGTGCGCGACAAGGTCTCGGGAATCAAGTCGACGCAGAAGCGCGCGCCATCGACGGCACCGATCGTCAAACTGATGCCATCGACGCCAATGTAGCCTTTCTCGAACAGAAAACGCGCATGCACCTCTGGCATCGCGAACCACAAGCGACGGTTGTTAGGGGCCTCGTCAAGTTCTTCCAAGGCCGCCTGACAGATGACATGACCGGACATCGAATGGCCACCGATTTCGTCACCGATGCGCGCAGCACGCTCGAGATTGACCTGGTCACCAACGCTCAGCGCTCCCAAGTTAGTGAGGCGCAATGTTTCACGCATCAGATCGAAGGACACTTGGTCGCCCTCGATGCGAGTCACTGACAGGCAGCATCCATTATGCGACACCGAGGCACCGGTTTCGAGCCCGTCCACCATGCCCTCGGGAAACGACACGATATGGCGCCGGAACTGCGTTTCCTCTTCCACGGCCACCACCGTTCCCATGCCCTGCACGATACCGGTAAACATCTCGACTCCTTGACCAATGCTTTCACGCTTCAAAAGCCATCATCCTACCATGACCCATCGGCCCCCATCGCCAGACACCTATACCTTTAAATGCTCCCCCAAATAGGTGATAACACTGAATAAAGTCCTTGAATGCCAGAACGTGGCCTAGAGATATTGACAGATCTCGAGGCGTTCCCTAAAATCCACCGCTTCTTGAGCGCCGATTTGTCCCCAGATTGCGGGCGCGCCCGGGCATGTTCCGGGGAAATACCGCTAAAAGGGTGTGTCCAGCGTTGATGGCCACCCGCCTGGGTGGCCTTTTTTTATGGCCACAGCCTACAAATCCCGCCACAAAGGCAGTCCAGTCTCGTTATAATGCTGGATTTTGCCACATGCGACGCCACTCCAGGCATGACAATGCTTCGGTCGCCGACGGTCGCCGGCGTGCCACTGGCCATGACGTCCCAACGCATCGACCCAAACGAAGACGATGATCAAACTCGACGGTGTCTCCAAAACCTATGGGGCCGGTCCCACGGCGATCCATGCCCTAAAAAATATCGACCTGGAAGTCCCGAAGGGCGCCATCCATGGCGTGATCGGTCTCTCCGGCGCGGGCAAGTCAACGCTGATTCGCTGCGTCAACCTCCTCGAACGCCCGACCGAGGGCCATGTCATCGTCGACGGCCAGGACTTGACCCAGCAGGACAGCGAAGCCCTGCGGCAATCGCGCCATCAGCTCGGCATGATTTTCCAGCATTTCAACCTGCTCGCCTCGCGCACGGTCTTCGACAACGTAGCGCTGCCGCTGGAGTTGATGGGCGTATCGAAAGGCGAGATTCGCGAGCGCGTCGGGCCGCTGCTCGACCTCACGGGCCTGACCGACAAGGCCACGCAATATCCGGCGCAACTCTCGGGGGGACAGAAACAGCGTGTGGCCATCGCGCGCGCCCTCGCCAGTCGCCCCAAGGTACTGCTCTGCGACGAGGCGACGTCCGCCCTCGACCCACAGACGACGGCGTCGATCCTCGAACTGCTACAGGACATCAACCGTAAGCTGGGACTGACCATTCTGCTCATTACCCATGAGATGGAAGTGGTCAAGAGCATCTGCCACCGTGTTGGCCTGATCTCGGATGGCGAGCTGGTGGAGGAAGCCGACGTCGGCGATTTCTTCACCGCACCGGCGACACGACTGGGACGCGATTTTCTCAACGCCTTTCTCGAGCTCGAGCCACCGCAAGTGCTGGTCGAGCGTCTCGAGGAAGCACCCGGCGAGCATACACATCCCGTGGTCCGTCTGGCGTTTTCCGGCGCCAATGTTGCAACGCCGCTCATTTCGCGCCTGGCACGCGATAGCGGCGTCGATGTCAGCATCCTGCAAGCCAAGGTGGAGTCGATCCAGGGCCGCACGCTAGGCCTGATGATCGCCGAGCTCATCGGCACGCCCGAGAAAACGTCACAAGCGCTCTCGCAACTCGAATCCCACGACATCAATGTAGAGGTACTCGGCCATGTCCAGCGCGATGCTTGAACTGATCCTCGAGGCAACGCTCGATACACTCTATATGGTCGCCCTGTCGGGCGCGGTCTCGGCCGTGATCGGCATTCCTCTCGGGGTTCTGCTGTATGTCACGCGTCCGGGGCAGATCCTCGCGCAGCCAGTCGCCCAACGCGTTCTGGGAATCGTCACCAATATAGGCCGTTCGATACCCTTCATCATTCTCATGGTGGCGATCATTCCCTTCACGCGCCTCGTGGTCGGCAGTTCCATCGGCACCAACGCCGCCGTCGTGCCGCTCATCATCGCCGCGATTCCCTTCGTCGCGCGCCTTGTCGAAGGCGCGCTCAACGAGATTCCCCCAGGCCTGATCGAAGCCGCCCAGGCCATGGGCGCCACTCCGCTGCAGATCATCACCAAGGTGCTCTTGCCGGAAGCCAAGGGCGGTATCATCAACGGTCTGACCATTACCGTGGTCACGCTGGTCAGCTATTCGGCCATGGCCGGCGCCGTCGGGGGTGGCGGTCTGGGCGATCTCGGCATCCGTTATGGCTATAATCGCTTCGACCCGATGATCATGCTCATTACGGTGGCGATACTGGTGGTCATGGTGCAGGGCTTTCAAAGCCTTGGCGACCGCTTGGTACGCAAGGCCGACCATAAATGAGTGCGTGGCCAGTGGAACAAACATAAAGCTATACTAGGAAAAACTTTTATATCCAAAAAGCATAAATACTTTTCGGGAACCATCGTGCATCCGGCGGCAACGCCTCATTCAAGGAGCTCACAACATGAACGACACTCTCGCCCAGGTCCTACACCCCGTGCGTCTCTTCGGTGCTGCGGCACTGCTCGGCGCCGGCTTGATCGCCGGCTGCGGCAGCGATGACGCCGAAACGCAATCGATCAAGGTCGGCACCGTGGCAGGTCCGGAAACGGACGTCATGGAAGTCGCCAAGCAAGTCGCCAAAGACGACTATGACCTCGATATCGAAATCGTCGAGTTCACCGACTACGTCTCGCCCAATGCCGCCCTCGCCGACGGCAGCCTGGATGCCAATGCCTTCCAGCATGAGCCGTACCTGAATAGCATGATCGAGGACCGCGATTACGATTTCGCCATCGCCGGAAAGACCTTCGTCTACCCGATCGGCGCATATTCCGAACGCTACGACGACATCTCCAGCGTACCCGACGGAGCAACCATCGCATTGCCCAACGACCCTTCCAATGAAGGGCGCTCGCTCATTCTGATGCATAATGAAGGGCTGCTAGAGCTCGACGATCCGGAAAACCTCGAAGCGACACCGGTGGATATCAGTGATAATCCGCATGACTACGAGTTCCGCGAAATCGAAGCCGCCCAACTGCCGCGCGTGCTGCCCGATGTGGACCTGGCCTTCATCAACAATACTTTCGCCCAGCCGGCAGGTCTCAGTCTGGATGACGCATTGATCAAGGAAGGACCGGAGTCGCCCTACGTCAACTTGATCGTGACGCGTAAGGACATGCAGGACGACGAAGCGATCCAGAATCTGGTCAAGGCGTATCAATCGCAGGCTGTCATCGATAAGGCTAACGAACTTTTCAAGGGCGCAGCAGTTCCCGGCTGGAAGTAACCACCGTCAGCTGCTTCGTTCGACAGGCCGGCCCCACAGGGTCGGCCTGTTTCGTTATCACCCGCATCCGCCTGGAGACATCATGAGTGACTACGCCCTGCTTGCCCGTCAACTGGAAACCCTGCTGGACACCCGTGATTGGCTGACTAACGCGGCACAGACCTGTGCCTTTCTGAAGCACGAGATCACCGACCTGAACTGGGCTGGCTTTTACCTTCAGCGGCAGCCTAGCACGCTCATCCTCGGACCATTCCAGGGCTTGCCGGCCTGCAATCCCATCCCTTTCGACACAGGTGTGTGCGGCGCCACCGCCACGACACGTCGCACACAACGTGTCGCGGATGTCCATGCCTTCCCTGGACACATCGCCTGCGATGCCGCGTCACGCTCGGAGTTGGTGGTACCCATCGTGCACGACGGCGAACTCTGGGGGGTGCTGGATCTCGACAGCCCACGCCTCGAGCGCTTCAGCGAAGACGACCAACGCGGGATCGAGCGCTTGGTTGACATCTTCATCGCCGCCAGCGATCTCTCAACATCCAGCGTAACCGGATAAACTCGACGGCACGAAGATCGAACGCAAACGCCCCCGCTGCAATAAACAGCGGGGGCGTTCAATATTCTGGTAGGACCGAGCGGACTTGAACCGCTGACCTCCACGATGTCAACGTGGCGCTCTAACCAACTGAGCTACGGTCCTGCAAATCGATTGTTGGCAGCATTTAGACGCTAAGCACCAAAAACATTACGCACTTCCACATTAAGCACTTGGTAGGACCGAGCGGATTTGAACCGCTGACCTCCACGATGTCAACGTGGCGCTCTAACCAACTGAGCTACGGTCCTATTTTTACTCGTTTTGACAATGCCATTACTGCTTTTGACGACTCTCGCCTTGGCAACGGATGCGCATTTTACGCAGGCCGTAGAAAATTGCAAGCCCCGACCTAAAAATTCGCCAAGGTTCAGACGCTTGACGCAAGCACTCGGCACGCCCCACTCCTGCTTGTAAAAGTTCGCTTTAGCGGGCAAAACCTACGTCTACTTTCGTTTTACAACAATTTATAATGCCTTTTTCCGCACTAGTGCATGGTTTAGCATAGCCTTGCAGCCTGCACTGCGCCGCCTGTTCAATGTTCGCGTATACCCACACGACATGGCTCATTCATCGGCCGTTTTACTCGCCAGGTAACGGAACCTCCCATGACACAACAAGACCGCCACGACGCCATCGTCACCCTAGTGAAGCATCAGGGCTACGCCTCTATAGAGCAGCTCACACAGCATTTTTCCGTCACGCCACAGACGATTCGCCGCGACCTCAACCAATTGGCCGACGAAGGCGCAATCAAGCGCGTGCACGGTGGGGCCGGCCTTGAATCGAGCACCGTCAACACCGCCTATCATACGCGCAAGACACTCAATGCCGATGCCAAACAGCACATCGCTGAATGCGTTGCCGCACAGATTCCCGACTCCGCCTCCTTGTTCATCAACATTGGCACCAGCAATGAAATGGTCGCCGAGGCACTACGCGACCATCAGGGCCTAGAGGTCATTACCAACAACCTCAACGTGGCGGCAATCCTTCAGCACAAGGAGGATTTCAACGTCATCATCGCTGGCGGTCAGGTGCGCTCGCGCGACGGCGGCATCATCGGCGAAGCCACGATCGACTTCATCAATCAGTTCAAGGTCGACTACGGTATCATCGGCATCAGTGGCATCGACGATGACGGCTCGTTGCTCGAATTCGACTATCAGGAAGTCCGTGTCGCCCAGGCCATCATCCATAATTCGCGCCAGGTCTTCCTGACCGCCGATCACTCCAAATTCCATCGCAATGCCGTGGTGCGCCAAGGCAACATCTCGCAGATCGACGCATTGTTCACGGACCGCCAACCGCCCGACGGCATCCTGCGCCTGCTACGCAAACATGATGTAACACTGCATATCGCCGGCGCCTGATCGGCTTGTCCCGCTTATGGCGTCACTCGGTGACGCCATGTTCGTTGCGTCAACTTGATGTTCGTTTACGATTACGCTACTTTCATATTCGAACATACGATCTGCGAACCCAACCTTGCGGAGCTTGCCATGAACGCCTCCCCCCGACAGGACATACTCGACCTTTTCGTCATCGGTGGTGGCATCAACGGCACCGGTATCGCCAATGATGCTGCTGGCCGTGGCTTGCGCGTCGCCCTGAGCGAGCAGCACGATCTCGCCAGCGCGACCTCCTCGGCGAGCAGCAAACTGATCCATGGCGGTCTGCGCTACCTTGAGCATCGAGAATTTCGCCTGGTACGCGAAGCGCTGCACGAGCGTGAAGTGCTGTTACGCAAGGCACCGCATATCGTCTGGCCGCTGCGCTTCATCCTTCCACACCAGCCGCATTTACGTCCGGCCTGGATGATCCGAACGGGTCTATTCCTTTACGATCATCTCAGCCAGCGTGCCAGCCTACCCGCATCGAAGGGATTGCGCTTTGACGCACAAAGCCCCCTCAAACCAGTTATCAAGCGCGGTTTTGAATATTCCGACTGCTGGGTAGATGATGCCCGGCTAGTCGTTCTCAATGCCATGCAAGCGCGCGAACATGGCGCCGATATCCAGGTGGGAAGCCGCTGCGTCGGAGCGCAGGAAGAAGACGGCCTCTGGCACATCACGCTGGAAGATGTCACCACTGGCAAACGTCATATACGACACGCGCGCGCCCTGGTCAACGCTGCCGGGCCTTGGGTGGAGCAGGTAGTGCGCGAAAACGCCCAGCGCGATTCGCGCTACGGCGTTCGCATGATCCAGGGCAGCCATATCGTCGTGCCGCGCCTCAACACTGACGAGCGCGCCTATATCCTGCAGAACAAAGATCGTCGCATCGTCTTCGTGCTGCCCTATCAGCAGGACTACAGCCTGATCGGAACGACCGACGTCCGATACCAAGGTGATCCAGGCCAGGTCAACGCCAGCCGTCAGGAAATCGACTACCTGCTCGACGTGGTCAATCAACATTTCACCCAGACGCTCTCCCACGAGGACATCGTCACTACCTTCTCGGGTGTGCGGCCGTTATGCGATGACGAATCCGCCGACCCCTCGGCGATGACACGCGACTACACGCTCGACCTTGACGCACGCGGTGCACCGCTGCTGTCAGTCTTCGGGGGCAAGATCACTACTTACCGCAAGCTGGCCGAAGCCGCCCTGGAGCAACTGAAGCCCTACTTCACCGAGGCCGGATCACCGTGGACCGCCGAGACATCGCTCCCTGGCGGTGACATCGACTCGCGCGAGGCATTTGCCATGCAGCTCGTCCGCGATTATCCCTTCTTGGGGGAAGCCCGGGCGCGGCGTCTAGCCTCGAGTTATGGCACGCTATGCCTGCGCTTCCTGCACGGCGTCAACCGCGAAGACCAGCTTGGCGAAACGTTCGGCGCAGGCCTCACGCAGGCCGAAGTCGACTACCTGCTACGTGAAGAATGGGCGCGTTCACCGGACGACATACTCTGGCGACGCACCAAGCTGGGGCTGCGTTTCACGCCCGAACAACATCACCGCCTGACTGCCTACCTCAATCGTCATTGCCAAGGCCGTGCGGCCTGACTAGCCTATGCGGTGACGCCATTGCTTGGCCCCATCACCACGTAGCCTGCTATCCTCGATCTCCACGCTGACCATGGACGGTAACGCCCCGGCATGGAGCCAGGGCCAGCGCCGCCGGACGAGGCCATGATGATTGAGTATATCGCTGAGATAGCGCTTGCCCTGCTCGCGCTTGCGGCATTTATCGCCACTGCCATCCCGTGGCTGGATTTACGCTACTGGTGGGTGCGCGGTTTCGACTTTCCCCGCATGCAACTGGCGGTACTCGCCATCGTGATTTTCATGGCTTTACTGTGTGTGCTGCCTTGGTCGCCACTGGGCTGGATTGGCGCCATCGCGAGTTTGATAGTGCTCGGCGTGCAAGGCGCGCGCATTTTCCCTTGGACACCGCTGGCAGCACGCCAGGTGGTAAATGCCGAAGGCGAGGATGCTTCACGTCAATTTTCGTTGCTGGTCGCCAACGTTCTCACGCCCAATCGCCAGGCTATCTCACTGATGCACCAGATCCACGCGATCGATCCCGATATCGTGCTGACATTAGAATCCGACGCCTGGTGGGAAGAGCGCCTCGACGAAGCGCTGAGCGAAAGCCATCCTCATACCGTCAAGATTCCCCTCGACAACCTCTACGGCATGCACCTGTATTCACGTCTCGCGCTGCATGAGCCGCATGTCGAATGGTTGATCCAAGACGACATCCCGTCGATACACGGTTGGTTCGAGCTGCCTAGTGGCGAACGCGTACGCTTTCATGCCGTACATCCACGACCACCTGCGCCCGGCGAAAGCGATGAATCGCTATGGCGCGATGCCGAGCTGTTGCTGGTCGGCCAGACGGTCCGGGACTCGGATCAACCCACGCTGGTCGCCGGTGACCTCAACGACGTGGCATGGTCGAAGACGACGCGCCTTTTCTGCCGCATCAGCGGCATGCTGGACCCTCGCCGCGGACGCGGGCTTTACAGCACCTTCCACGCCGAGCATCGTTGGCTACGCTGGCCGCTGGATCACGTCTTCGTCAGCGAGCATTTCACCTTGATCGCACTACGCCGCCTCTCGGCGTTCGGCTCCGATCACTTCCCGATTCTCGCGACCTTCCGTTATCGGCCGGCACGTGCCGATGAAAACGACAGCCCGGACGCGGATCGCGAAGAGCGCCAAGACGCCCAGGAAACCATCGAGGAAGCCCATGACCGGCGTGGCGAGGAGCCTGTCAAGGACGACGACTGAGCCCGTCTTTGTCACCCAGCGAGACAGCCAAGTGCGATGAGCTCAATACATTGGGCGCCCCTGAGAGCGCCCAAAACTCCTGCCGTTTTATCACGTCATTCGGGGATGCCGCCTTGTGTCAACTGCGTGGGATCGAGCAGACGTTCGAGTTCCTCGCGGGATAATTCGGTTTCTTCCTCGGCTACGTCGATGATCGGACGTCCTGCCTGATAGGCTTTCTTGGCGACCTGCGCCGCCGCGTTATAGCCGATGACCGAGTTGAGCGCAGTCACCAAGATGGGATTGCGCGACAGCGGCGCCTCGATATTGTCACGCCGCACGTTGAAGGTCGCGATGGCACGATCGGCGAGCAGCGTACTGGCGCTGGACATCAAGCGAAGCGATGTCAGCAGGTTCGAGGCAATCAACGGCAGCATGACATTGAGCTGGAAGTTGCCGCTCTGCCCCGCCACCGTGACCGCGCTATCCAGCCCGATCACCTGTGCCGCGGTCTGCGCCGCTGCCTCGGGAATCACCGGATTGACCTTGCCCGGCATGATCGAGCTGCCTGGCTGCAAGGCCTCGAGCTCTATCTCTCCCAGTCCCGCCAAGGGGCCTGAGTTCATCCAGCGTAGATCATTGCTGATCTTCATCACCGCACCGGCATAGGTACGTAGCTGGCCGGACAACTCGACGGCAGCATCCTGCGATCCCAGGCTGGCGAAGAAGCTATCGTTGGGGCGCAGGTTGAGCCCCGTCTGCTCGCCGAGCGCCTTGGCGACCCGCTCGGCGAATTCAGGATGGGCGTTGATCCCCGTGCCCACCGCCGTGCCGCCGAGCGCCAAGCGTGTCAGCCGCTGCTGGGTGCCTTCCAGGCGCTCGATGGCCTGAGCGACCTGGTTGGACCAGCCACCAAGCTCCTGACTCATGCGAACTGGCATGGCATCCATCAAGTGGGTACGCCCCGTCTTGACGACATCGTCTACCTCGTGCGCCTTGGCATCGATAGCCGACTGCAGGTGGCGCAAGGCGGGAAGTAACGTTTTTTCGACCTCCAGCGCCGCCGACAGATGCAACGCGGTGGGAATGACGTCATTGCTCGACTGCCCCATGTTGACATGGTCGTTGGGGCCAACCTCGGTGCCACTCTCGCTGGCGAGATGCGCGATCACCTCGTTGACGTTCATGTTGGTCGATGTGCCCGACCCCGTCTGGAAGACATCGATCGGAAACTGATCGCCATGCTCACCATCGACAAGACGCTGAGCCGCATTGATGATCGCCTCCGCGCGCGGGGCGTCGAGCAGGCCAAGGTCACGATTGACGTTCGCCGCCGCCAGCTTGACACGTGCCACCGCCTGAATGAACGCAGAGGGCATGGGCTGCCCACTGATGGGAAAATTGTTGATGGCACGCTGTGTCTGGGCGCCATACAGTGAATCGGCGGGAACCTCTAGCTCTCCCATACTATCGCGTTCAATGCGTGTCTCGCTCATCACACCCTCCTGATCGGTTGAGACCACCGTGCACGCGCCCCATCATGGCGATATCCGTCATTATCGACATTCATGACGGTCGCCCCTCCGGGGCGCACGCGCCCGGCGACTATCAATGTGAAATTGTGCTGCCGATGACGCCTTTCAAGGCATCGTCATTACCTCTCGGGAGAATCCATCATGTGGCATCGCACCACACTCACCCTGAGCCCACACCACAAGGGCTTTCATCTCATCACTGACGAGATCATCGACCAGCTTCCAGCACTCGCCTCCGTACGTCTCGGGCTCTTGCATCTACAATTATTGCATACGTCCGCGTCGCTCACTCTCAATGAGAACGCCGATTCTGACGTGCGCCACGACATGGCCCTGTATGCCGAACGACTTGCGCCTCAAGGCATCGACGGCATGCACCACACGTTGGAAGGGCCCGACGACATGCCGGCACACGTCCTGGCCAGCCTCTTCGGCACGCAGCTGACGCTGGCCGTCGACTCGGGGCGACTCGCCACCGGCACCTGGCAAGGCATATGGCTAGGCGAGCATCGCCAGCACGGCGGACCGCGGCGGATTCTCGCCACCCTCAACGGCGACGACGCATGACTTGGCTTATTACCACCCCAGCGCTTGCTTGACGAAAGGAATGGTCAGCTTGCGCTGAGCGGAAAGCGAGGCATGATCGAGACGAGCGAGGGCATCGAATAGCGCGTAAAGCTGCCTCGGGCCTCGGTGCAGAATGTAGCGCGCGACTTCATCGGGGAGCTGCATGCCGCGCACCCGTGCGCGCAACTGCAAGGCCTCGAAGCGGCCGCTGTCATCCAGCGACTGAACATGGAAGGTCACGCCCCAGCTCAAGCGCGAGGCGAGATCGGGCAGCACGGTGGGCAACTGGCGCGGTGCTGCCTCGGCGGCGATTACCAAACGCTTGTTGGCATCGCGCATGCGATTGAAGAAATGAAATAGCTCTTCTTCCCAGCGCTTGCGCCCAAGTACCGCAGAAAGATCGTCGATCGCCACCAGCTCCAGGCGTTCGAGATCCTCGAGCATATGCGGCGGAAAATGGCCCAGGTCGCGCAAGGGGAGATACAAGGTACGTCCTCCCCGGTCGCCGGCTTCGTGACAGGCAGCTTGCAACAGGTGGCTACGACCGCTGCCCGGGGCACCCCACAGAAACAGAAACGGCTCGCCGTCCGTGTCGAGCTGGCCGCGCAAGCGCTCGAGCAACGGGGCATTGCTCGACGCATGGAAGTTGGCAAACGTTGCATCGTCACTCAGCCCCACTCCCAGTGGCAACTGCGCGGACCCGATCATGACCTTTCCTCATCGCCTTCGTGCGAGGCGTCAGCGTGACAGGATGTATCGTATAAGCGACTGTTTTTATAGCGCTCATGAAGGTAACGTAATACTACCATGATGACCGCTGCGACCGGCAATGCGAGCAAAATGCCGATGAAACCGAACAATTGCCCCCCCGCCAAGACCGCAAAAATGACCGCAATGGGATGCAAGCCAATCTTGTCACCAAGCAATACCGGTTGCAGCACGGTGCTTTCGACAAGCTGCCCGATACCAAAGATCACAGCCACACCGAGTAACGGCAGCCATTCGCCGAACTGGAAGAATGCCACTAACGCCGCCACGCTAATGCCGACGATCACGCCTAAGTAGGGCACGATACTGGCCAGCCCCGCCACCAAGCCGATCAAAAGGCCAAAACGCAAGCCCAGCAGACTCAGCCCCGTCGCATAGATCACCGCCAGGCTGAGCATCACCAGCAGTTGCCCGCGCAGAAAGGCCGACAACACCTCGTCGCATTCATGGCTCAGGCGCGTGATCGTTGGCTCGACGTGTCGCGGCAGCAAATCGCGCAGGCGTGCCTTGAGCCGATCCCAGTCGAGTAGAAAATAAAAGGTCGTCACGGGAAGCAGCGCCAGATTGCCCATCCACACGGCGAACGCCATGCCTGACTTCGACGCCTGGGCCAGAACTGCGGCCGCCACCGTGCCGGTCTCGCGCCAGTTCTCCATCAAGGTGCTGCGCAGCTGATCGAAATCAGCGCTGAGATCCACGCCCGTCACGGCCTGGACCTCCGGTAGCACCACCGACTGCACCCAGTTGAAGATGGCCGGGAAGGATTCGACCAACTGCGCCAGCTGTCGACCCAGCAAGGGAATCAGAATCAAGCACGCCAAGACTATCGACAGCGCCAGCACGAGGAATACTACGCTCACCGAGAGCCGGCGTGATAAACCGCGTGCCTCCAACCAGTCGGTCACCGGATCACCTAGATAAGCCAATATCATGCCGACGAAAAACGGCATCAAGATGGGCTCCAGCAAGACGAGCAACCAGATCAATCCCGCCGCGCCCAGAAGGCACCACACTTGTATGCGTGTCATTGCGATACGTGTCTCCCAGCTCTTTGGGTTTCGATTCTACACGCCTGCGCGGGCGATGCGCCTCCCGTGGGGCAATGCTACAATGTAGCTTCCCTAATACCGCCCTGGCCTCGGGCGCCAGGCGGCGCCATCGGCTTCGCTCGATCGCCCCGCGATCGGCACACTGTTGACAGGAATGCCCATGACTCGCAGTTCGGACACGCCCACCTCCTCCCGCGCATCCCTCAGCTACAAGGATGCCGGCGTGGACATCGACGCCGGCAACGCGCTCGTCGAACGCATCAAGGGAGTCGCCAAAAACACCTCCCGACCCGAAGTAATGGACGGCTTGGGCGGCTTCGGCGCGTTATGCCAATTACCCAGCGGTTATCGCGAGCCGGTACTAGTGTCTGGCACCGACGGAGTGGGCACCAAGCTACGCTTGGCCATGGACCTGGACCGGCATGACACCATCGGCATCGACCTGGTCGCCATGTGCGTCAACGACCTGGTCGTCGCCGGCGCCGAACCGTTGTTCTTCCTCGACTACTATGCCACTGGCAAGCTGGATGTCGAGATTGCCGCTGACGTCGTTACCGGCATCGGCGAAGGTTGTGCCCAGGCGGGCTGCTCACTGATCGGCGGCGAGACCGCCGAAATGCCCGGCATGTACGCGGGCAACGACTACGACCTGGCCGGCTTCTGCGTCGGTGTCGTCGAGAAATCCGAGATCCTCGATGGTAGCCGTGTCGCCGAGGGAGATGTGCTGCTCGGGCTCGCCGCCTCCGGCCCGCACTCCAATGGCTACTCGTTGATCCGTAAGATCCTCGATGTTAATCAGGCCGATCTCGACACCGAGGTCGACGGTGTGACCTTGCGTGACGCCTTGCTGGCGCCGACACGCATTTACGTCAAACCGCTACTATCGTTGATCAAGGACAGCGACGTGGCCGTACACGCGCTCTCCCATATCACCGGCGGCGGCCTGCTCGAAAACGTGCCTCGCGTGCTGCCCGATACGCTCACTGCACGCATCGATGCCACGAGCTGGACACGCCCCGCAGTCTTCGACTGGCTGCAACGTGAAGGCAACGTCGATGAGCACGAGATGCATCGCGTGCTCAATTGCGGCATTGGCATGGTCGCAGTCGTACCTGCAGCGCAGGCCGAGCACGCCCAGGCCACACTCGAAGCCGCTGGCGAAACGGTACATCGTCTAGGCGACATCGTCGCGCGCCAGGGTGAGGAAGAACAAGTTCGTCTGGAGAACGTCCGCTAATGAATGCTACGACTCAACCCGACACCCCCGACGGCAACGACTTCGAAGCGGAGCCGGCCGAGAAGCGTCGCGTCGTGGTGTTGATCTCCGGCAACGGCAGCAACTTGCAGGCGCTACTCGACGCGCAGCAACATGACGAGCTGGGTGGCGAGATCGTTGCCGTGATTTCCAATCAGGGCGATGCCTACGGCCTAGTACGCGCCAAGGAAGCCGGTGTCGACTCCGTCGTGCTACCGCATCGCGAGTACGACGATCGCGAAGCTTACGACCGCGCATTGATCAAGGTCATCGACCGCCACAAGCCAGATTTGATCGTGCTCGCGGGATTCATGCGTATTCTGACCCCGGTATTCGTGCATCGCTATGCCGGCCGCATGCTCAATATCCATCCTTCGCTGTTGCCGGACTATCCAGGCCTGGACACGCATACCCGCGCGCTGGCCGATGGCGTGTCAGAGCATGGCGCCAGCGTGCACTTCGTCACCGAGGAACTCGATGGCGGACCGGTGGCCTTGCAGGCCGCGCTCAGCGTCGATCCCGACTCCACCGCCGAGCAGGTGATCGAAAAAGTCCACGCCCGCGAGCATCTGATCTACCCCATCGCCGTGCGCTGGTTTCTCGAGGGCCGCTTGAGTCTAGGCGCGGAAGGGGCTCAGTTCGACGACATGCCGCTACCGCCCACCGGACTGCGGATGTCGCATGAAGACGCCGCAGAAGAGCTCGACGAGGAAGGATAGACCCCAGCTTCGAACGCCAGGTCCGGGGCACTATGAAGAGTGGCTTCGAGCGCCAGGTTCGGGGCGCTATAAAGAGTGGCTTCGGGCTTCGGCAGCATTTTGGCTCGCTGCTCACAGCCCGTAGCTCGCAGTTTACGTCCTCGGTAGCGTCACGCCCCGCTGCCCCATGTATTTGCCGCCCCGGTCGTTGTAGGAAACGTCACAGACCTCGTCGGATTCCAAGAACAGCATCTGCGCCACTCCTTCATTGGCGTAGATCCGCGCGGGCAGGTTGGTGGTGTTGGAAAATTCGAGCGTGACGTGGCCTTCCCATTCGGGCTCCAACGGCGTGACATTGACGATGATGCCGCAACGCGCGTAAGTCGACTTACCTAGACAGATGGTCAAAACGCTGCGCGGAATCCGGAAATACTCCACGGTGCGCGCCAAGGCGAAAGAGTTGGGCGGGATCACGCAGACATCGCCCTTCACGTCGACGAAGCTCTTCTCATCGAACCCCTTGGGATCGACCACGGCCGAGTGAATATTGGTGAATACCTTGAATTCATCGGCACAGCGCACGTCATAGCCGTAGCTTGAGGTGCCATAAGAAATCACCCGTTGCTCGTTCACGTAACGAACCTGGTCCGCCTCGAACGGCTCGATCATGCCCTGGCCCTCGGCCATGCGCCGAATCCATTTGTCGGATTTGATGCTCATTGAAGTTTCCTGCTCAGTGCGCTGTCGCGATGAAGTCGGGTCGTCTCCACGAACACTCGGTCCGTGAAAACAAAGGGGCCGTTATGATAACGGCCCCATCGCGTCACGCAAACGTTACGTGGCGAACGTCACTCGCCGAAGCTGATGGTCGGCGATTCGTCGGATTGCGCGTCGACCCCCTCGGCCACGGCACGCGCTACCTGGCGGAATGTCTGCGCGACGTTGCCTTCAGGGTCGGCGATCACACTAGGCTTGCCGCCATCGACCTGCTCGCGAATCGTGCCATCGAGCGGCAGTTGGCCCAATAGTCGAGTCTGATACTGCTCCGCAACGCGCTCACCGCCACCGCTACCGAAGATGGGCTCCTGATGGCCACACTGCGAGCAGACATGCTGGCTCATGTTCTCGACGACGCCCAGCACCGGCACGTTGACCTTGCGGAACATCTCGATGCCCTTCTTGGCATCGAGCAACGCAATGTCCTGAGGCGTGGTCACGATCACCGCGCCACTAACCGGCACTTTCTGCGCCAGAGTCAGCTGCACGTCGCCGGTACCCGGTGGCATGTCGACGAAGAGGTAATCGAGATCCTCCCAGGCGGTCTGGTTGAGCAATTGCTGGAAAGCCCCGGCCACCATCGGGCCGCGCCAGACCATGGGCTCATTGGCATCTACCATGAGCGCCATCGACATTGCCTGCAGACCATGAGCCTCCAGCGGCTTGAAGGCATTTTCGCCCGCCGGCTGCGGCCGCACACCCGGAGCGATTCCCAGCATCTGCGCCTGACTGGGGCCGTAGATATCGGCATCGAGCAGTCCCACTCGGTACCCCTCGGCGGCCATCGCCAGAGCCAGATTGACGGTCACGGTGGACTTGCCCACGCCCCCCTTGCCTGACGCCACGGCGACGATATGCTTCACGCCTTCGATCACAGCAACTCTCCTTTCCACGATATGCTCATCTGCAGTGCGCCAGCCAGGCTGACAACTCGATACACTCAGTATAACGTCCCGCGATGGCACTTACCCAAGCGTTTCAGTCAACTTTTCGCCAGGCGCTTCCAGAAAATCGACACATGCAGGCTGGCCGTACCGTCTCACCCCTCCGGCATGACCTCGAGCTTGGTACGAATGAAATCGCTGTGACTGACATAAAGGAGATCGGCGATACGCCGGACGCGGTGCTCTTCCAAGGCATCGAGTTCGCCGTCGGCAAAGGCCAGTTGCCACAGCTGTGCTACCAGCGCCACGCGGTCTTCGTAGCCGTACTGCTCGCGAATCAGGCTGACGAATTCATAGTGATCGACGGCCTGTTCGACTTCGGTTTCGGCCAGCGCCATCAGCTCATCGACGTCGTCCGGGGCAATCGTAAGGTGCGTGGTTAAAAGCTCTCGCAGCATGGCCCTTTCACGTGGGTCATATTCGTAATCGGCACGCATGATCTCGCATAACAGGGCTGCCACCGCCAATTCCAGCGTCACCTGCCGACGCTCCGATTGCGGGGACTCCAACATGCGCTGAAAGAATTGCTGAATGCCTTCGATACTCAAGGGATGCTCCTATGACAAAAGATGACTTGGCCTGTGACACCTTCTGAGTGCAAGGGTTGCATCTGGATACTCACTCGGCCGTGGCGTAATGCGCCTTGAGGTTCATGAACTTCTCGACAAAAGCGTCCATCACCGGAGGATCGTACTCACGCAAGCCGCTGACAACCAACTTCTTGGAGCCATGGCCAATGGCCGTTTCGCCGTCGGTCATCTTGAATTGCAGCAAGGCATCGCCCCGCTTGCCGCTGACATCCAGCGTCGCGCCAGCGAAAGCAACACCGGCCTCGGCGACATCCAGCCGCGATAACGAGAAACCCATGCTGTCGTAGATCACCAACGGTCGCTGAGGATTGAACATGACACCCTGCTCTTCCATCAGCGGTTTGAGATAATGCGGGAAATTGCGACCTGAAAAAGCGACGTAACGGCGCGTGAAGGCCTCGATGACGTCGGCATCGTGGGTGATATCCCCGCCACGCTCGACCTCGAGATACACCTTGCCATTGGCGTCGGTCACTTGGACGGTGTCGCCGTGCTGAGCGAAGCACAACGGGACGCTATCACCGACCATGCCCTTGAAATGGAAGGTCATGCGTTGTGCCAAGCCAAAACGTGCCATCACCAGGGCAAACAGCAGATCGCCCGGCACGCAGAAACGCCGTGCATCCGCATCGTGAATGGGATTGTAATCGCCAGCGATACACTTGGCGAAACGGCTTGCCTGCTCGGCCGTAATACATAGCCGATCATCGGTCACGGTGTGAAAGTCGTCGAGAAACATGCGCTTATCCCTGCCCATCAAGAAACGCCCACCACGGCGCGGATCACGAACGCCAAGATGGTATCAAATTCATTGGCGCTCGGGCGCGGCCCCCGCACACATTTCTCAACATAACGCCACCGGACGATAACATCGAGCGCTCAATCGGCATCCAGCTCAAGATAATGGCGAAAAATGCCATCTTCGTTAAACGCTTGGCGCCGAGCGGACCCCAGATAGGTGGCAATACGCGGCAATGCCGACACACGCTCGCTCAAGGCCATAACGTCGGGAATCGATGGCGCTTGAGCCGCCATTGCACGAGGCATGGCATAGCGCAGGCCGCTAACGGTTTGAAAAAGCGAGAGATCAACATAACTCAAGGCATCGCCGACGAGATACGTCTTTCCAGCCGGATTGCGCGCCAGAACATCCTCGAAATAGCCGAGGAACTTGCCCAGTCGCGCCTGCCGGAATACCTGGGCACGACGGCGCGCCTCGTCTTGCTGCTCTTCGTAATATAGCGAACTTCCGATGGGATGATGTACGTCATGAATCTCGGCGATGAAATCGGCCATCGTCAATTGCAATCCGTGCGCCCAGTCACGGCTGGGCTCGTCGTCCGGCACCAGGCCAAGCCGTGGCCCCAGGAAACGCAGAATATTGGCGACATGCGACACGAGCCGCTCCTGCGCTTTGAGAATCGGCGGCGCGAAGGGCGGATACGCCTCGAATGGTGCAACTTCGCCTTCGAGCAGATCGCCGATTGCGCTCATGCCATCCTGGCGTTCACGCGCCACATCAACGTAGTCGGCGCCCGCCGCCTCGAGCGCCAAGCGCACATATTCACCGCGCCCGGGAATGCCCGGCCAATAATACAGTTCGTATTGCATGAGAAATCTCCTCACGATACACGTATTCAGCGTAGCAGCCTCAGTGGAGTGACTGGCGAGGCAGGTGACGGGTTGCTACCATGCGCGCCTTCACTAGGCACTCGACACGAGACATATGCGGTATCGCGTCAAGCTTTTCCCCGAGATCACCATCAAGTCCCGCCCCGTGCGCAAGCAGATGGTGCGTTGTCTGCGCACCAACCTGCGCAACATCCTGACGCCACTGGTCCCTGATGTGCGAGTCGCCGACTGCTGGGATGCGCTGGAGGTACGGGTTCGCCACGCCATCGACGACGCTACTCGTGAGCGCCTGGAAGCAACGCTATCGCGCGTGCCCGGCATCCACGAGGTGCTGGTGATCGACGTGCATACCTTCGTCTCCTTCGCCGATACCGCCGAACGCCTGGTGGCGCTTTGGCGTGCCCCGCTGGCTGGCCGCCGGTTTCGCGTCAGCGTCAAGCGCCGCGGACAACACGACTTCACTTCAGCGGACCTCGAACGTCATCTGGGCGGCGCGCTGCTCGACGCCAGCCCGGACGCCAAGGTGGACCTTTCCCACCCCGAAGTGAATGTCACGCTCGAGTTGCAGGACCAGCACCTGCGCCTGGTGACACGCCGTTTGCCCGGCCTGGGCGGTTATCCGCTGGGCACCCAGGGCCAGGCACTGGCACTCATCTCGGGCGGCTACGATTCGCCGGTGGCGGCCTGGCGCTTGATCCGGCGCGGGCTCAAGACGCATTACCTGTTCTTCAATCTCGGCGGGCCGGAACACGAGCAGGCCGTGCGCGAGGTCGTGCATCGAGTGTGGCAGGGTTACAGCGCCTCGCACCATGCCCACTTCATCAGTGTGCCCTTCGACGGCGTGCTCGATGAGATCCAGCGCCGTGTGCCCGCGGGCCTGGCAGGCGTCGTGCTCAAGCGGATGATGCTGCGAGCCGCCAACCGCATCGCGGCACGCGCGCGCATTTCAGCACTCGTCACCGGCGATGCCTTGGCGCAGGTATCCAGCCAGAGCCTGGTCAATCTAAGGCTGATCGACACGGTCAGCGAGCGGCCCGTTCTGCGTCCGCTCATCGCCGACGATAAGCAAGCCATCATCGAGGATGCGCGTCACATCGGCACCGCCGCCCATGCCGAGCGCTTGCCGGAATACTGCGGTACGATCTCGCAACGCCCCAATACACGCCCCAGGCCCGACCAGATCGACGACGCCGAGGCCGACTTCGACATGGGCGTGCTTGAGGCAGCACTCGAGGCCACCCGCCAGACGCGAGTGGACCGCCTGCTCGACACGCCCGCGCCACGCACGCTCGATGTGCCCGTGATCGAGAGTGCCGAGGCGCTACGCGAAGCCGATGACGTCACGGTCATCGACATTCGCCACCCCGATGAGCGCGACGCCGCCCCATTGAGGCTGCCGCAAGACGAGCCGCTGGCGATTCCGTTCTTCGAGCTCGGCGAACGCGCCGCGCAGTTGCCGTCGCATCGGCGCTACGCGCTCTATTGCGATCAGGGCATCATGAGCAAGATGCAGGCGCTTCGGCTCGCCGATCAGGGGCTCAAGAACTTCGTCATATATCGCGGCAACCGCCACGCTGAGCATTGAATCGTCACTCATCGTCAACGCAGAGTCGCCATGTATTCCCCCGTTATCGCCATCCGTCGTACGCCACTGGTCGCCGTGTACGGCACGCTCAAGCGGGGCCTGCGCAACCACCATTGGCTCGCAGGTACCGAATTCATCGGCGCGGATACGCTCGTTGATGTCACCCTCTACGATTTGGGGCATTGCCCCGGCGCCAAGGCGGAACCCTCTCACGGCATCGACGTGGAACTCTACCGGGTCGATGCGCGGGGCCTACGCGATCTCGATCGGCTCGAAGATTATCGCGTACGCGCACCGCTGACTGGCACCTATGACCGTGTCATTTATGACACTGCGTTCGGCCCCGCCTGGCTGTACCTCTACAATCTCGATATCGCGGGGTGTCCGGCCATTCGTGCCGGCGGCTGGCCAAGCCCGCCCTGAGCGTTACCCTTACTGATGCGTCATGAGCGCGTCGACGGCGTCTTCCGCATCACGGATGCAGCCAAGCGCCAAGCGGGCTACAATCGCCTTTTCGTCGATGTCGTTCGCGACGCCTTCTTTCGTTCCGACTTTCGTCACTAGAGCCGCCATGCCGACTACCGCCAACGCCAAGCGCAAGATCCTGGTTACCAGTGCCCTGCCCTATGCCAACGGCTCGATTCATCTGGGCCATTTGCTCGAGTACATCCAGACCGATATCTGGGTGCGCTTCCAGAAAAGCCGTGGTCACGAGTGCCATTATGTATGTGCCGACGACGCCCATGGCACCGCTATCATGTTGCGCGCGGAGCAGGAAGGCATTACCTCGGAGCAGCTGATCAGCAACGTCAGCGCCGAGCACCAGGCCGATTTCGCCCGCTTCGGGGTAGCGTTCGACAATTACTACTCCACGCACTCGGAAGAAAACCGCCAGCACAGCGAGCGCATCTATACAGCGCTACGCGATGCCGGGCATATCTCGACGCGCGACATCGAACAGATGTTTGATCCGGTCAAGGGGCTGTTCCTCGCCGACCGCTTCATCAAGGGCACCTGCCCCAAGTGCCACAGCGACGACCAATACGGCGACAACTGCGAAGCGTGCGGTGCGACCTACACGCCAGCAGAGCTGATCGATCCAGTCTCGGCGATCAGCGGCGCCACACCGGAAGTCCGCACGTCGACTCACTATTTTTTCAAGCTGCCCGACTTCGCCGACTTCATGCAGGGCTGGATCGATGGCGGTCATGTGCAGCCTCAGATTCGCAACAAGCTGCTGGAATGGTTCGAGTCAGGCTTCAACGAGTGGGATATCTCTCGCGACGCACCTTATTTCGGCTTCGAGATTCCCGATGCGCCGGGCAAGTATTTCTATGTCTGGCTCGACGCGCCGATCGGTTACCTGGCCAGCTTCCAGAACCTCTGCGAGCGCGAAGGCATCGACTTCGACAGCTACTGGAAGAAGGACTCAGAGGCCGAGGTCTATCATTTCATCGGCAAGGACATCGTCTACTTCCACGCCCTGTTCTGGCCGGCGATGCTGGAAGGTGCAGGGCTGCGCACGCCGACCGGCGTCAATTGCCACGGCTTCGTCACCGTCAACGGCGCCAAGATGTCCAAGTCGCGCGGCACCTTCATCAAGGCGCAGACCTATGCCGAATACCTCAATCCCGAATACCTGCGCTACTACTTCGCCGCCAAGCTGACGGCCGGCGTCGACGATCTCGATCTCAACCTCGAGGACTTCGCCTCGCGCGTGAACTCGGACCTGGTCGGCAAGGTGGTCAACATCGCCAGCCGCTGTGCAGGCTTCGTGAAGAAGCTCAATGGTAACCAGCTCGCCGCGCACTGCGCCGAGCCCGCGCTAGTGGCACGCTTCGCAGACGCCGGCGAGGCGATCGCCGCCGACTACGAGGCACGTGAATTCGGCCACGCCATGCGCAAGATCATGGAGCTCGCCGACGAGGCCAATGCTTACATTGCCGACAAGGCGCCCTGGGTGCTGGCCAAGGAAGAAGGCCGCGAGCAGGAAGTGCTCGATATTTGCTCAGTGGGGATCAACCTGTTCCACGTGTTGATGGTCTACCTGCAGCCCGTGGTGCCGGCTATGGCCGAGCAGGCACGCAACTTCCTGCAGGTCGACTCCCTCGACTGGGAACGCCGTCACCACGTGCTCGAAGACCACGCCATCGCCAAGTTCAAGCCGCTGATGACCCGCGTCGACACCGACAGAATCGCGCAGATGACCGAGGCCTCCAAGGAAGTCCTCGCCGAGGAACAAAAGCTCAAGGAACGCGCCACGGGCCCGCTGGCCGATGATCCCATTGCCGACGAAATAAGCTTCGACGATTTCGCCAAGCTCGATATGCGCATCGTGCGTATTGCCAAGGCCGAGTACGTCGAGGGCGCCAAGAAACTGCTCAAATTGACGCTCGACCTGGGTGGCGAGACACGTACCGTTTTCTCGGGTATCCGTGCCGTCTACGCCCCCGAAGCGCTGGAGGGTCGCCTGACCGTCATGGTCGCCAACCTGGCGCCGCGCAAGATGCGTTTCGGCGTCTCGGAAGGCATGGTGCTGGCCGCCGGCGACAAGGAAGGCGGCATCTATCTGCTGTCGCCGGACAGCGGCGCGGAACCCGGCCAGCGCGTAACCTGAGGAGGCAAGGTGTCTACTAATCTCGCGCTCATCGAGACCATTGACGCCGAATTGCCGCAAACGCAATGCGGCAAGTGCGGGCACCCCGGTTGTCGCCCCTATGCCGAAGGCATCGCGGCGGGTGAAGCGATCAACAAATGCCCGCCCGGCGGCGAGGCCACCATGGCGCGGCTGGCCGAGTTGACAGGCCAAGCGCACCAGCCCCTCGCGGAACCGGCGCAGCCGCCGAAAGTGGCGTACATTCGTGAGGATGAGTGCATCGGCTGCACCAAGTGTATCCAGGCCTGCCCGGTAGACGCCATCCTCGGTGCCGCCAAGCAGATGCATACGGTGATCGAATCCGAATGCACCGGCTGTGAGCTGTGTGTTGCGCCCTGCCCGGTCGACTGCATCGATATCCTACCGCATCCCGAATGGCTCGCGGCACGCACCCAGGCTCAGCAAGACGCATACCTGGACAAACGTGCCGCGCTAGGGCGACAACGCTACGAGGCGCGTCAACAGCGTCTCGCCCAACAGGCCGAGGAAAAACGCCGCAAGCGCGAACGTCGTCAAGCCGCCGTGGCGGCAAAAGCCAAGCGTGAGACGGCCCCTGCGCAATCGACGCAACAGGACGACACCGCCAGCGTGGATACCACTGCTCTCAAGGCGACGCGGGCAACCTTGGTCGCCGGCCTCAAGCGTGTGGAACGTCAACGCCAGCGTGACAACCTGGATGCCGAGACACGTCAGGGGCTCGATGAACGCGCCGAGACGTTGACCGCGCGCCTGGCGGATATCGACCGGCAACTCGGCAACGCACAAGCACCACGTGCCGACACCTCTACCACGCACCATCGGCGAATGGCCGTCAAAGCCGCCGAGCAGTCACTGCGCAAGGCCCGTCAGCAAGTCACGCATGCCCAGCGCCATGGCGATGCTGCCAGCCTCGAGGCTGCGCATGGGCAGGTCGACGAGGCCCAGCAAATGCTCGATGCCGCACGTGCCGCGTACGATTCTCCCTCATCGACTTGATTCGCCCATGAACGCTCAAAAACGCTACGAGATTTTTTCGCGCCTGCGCGATAACAATCCCACGCCGACAACAGAGCTGCACTGGCAGACGTCTTTCGAGCTGCTGACGGCGGTACTGCTCTCGGCCCAAGCCACGGATGTCGGCGTCAACAAAGCCACCGCGCGCCTGTTTCCCGTCGCCAACACCCCGCAGGGCATCCTTAGCCTGGGCATCGACGGGCTCAAGGACAAGATCAAGACCATCGGCTTGTACAACAGCAAGGCCGACAACCTGATGAAAACCTGCCACCTGCTGCTCGAACGGCACGCTGGCGAGGTGCCGGATACGCGAGAAGCGCTGGAAGCGCTGCCCGGCGTCGGCCGCAAGACCGCCAACGTGATCCTCAATACCGCGTTTGGCCAGCCGACCATGGCAGTGGACACGCATATCTTCCGCGTCGCCAATCGCACACGAATCGCGCCGGGCAAGAACGTTCTGGAGGTGGAAAAAAAACTGATGCGCCACGTGCCCCAGGACTTTCTGCACGACGCGCATCATTGGCTGATTCTACACGGACGCTACACCTGCTTGGCCCGCAAGCCGCGCTGCGGAAGCTGCGTGATCGAGGACCTATGCGAGTACAAAGAAAAGACCGAGATCGAATGAACCCAGCATGACACGTGCATCATCACGCCCCCATGAGTACCTCGCGATAAGCCTCGCGCCACGCCGGCCATTGCCAGGCACGCGCGTCAGGTAGCGCCGGACGCGACGCTGGGTCAGTCAGCCATTGTGCCAGTGTCGCCTCGAGCGTCGCCTGATCGCCCGCGTAGCGATACGCTGGCGCGTAATACTCGGGAAAACACAGGCGATCCGGCACCAGTGGCACACACCCCTGCATCACCGCCTCCATGACGGCCAACCCCTGGAACTCGTGATGCGTCGTCGACACCACGATATCCGCCGTATCGAGCATCTCCCGATAGACATCGCCGGGCTGCTCGCCCCAGCACACGACACGTTCGCCCAACCACGCACGCGATGCCTCGAAGACCGGTGGCTGATCGCGGAACTGCTGGCCTAACACGGCCACCTCGAAATCGATGCCACGCGTGGTCAACGTTTCCAGTGCCGTGAAAAACGCATCGGGATTCTTGTCGTATTCCCAACGATGATTCCACAGAATTCGCCGCCCCGAGCGCGCGGGCTTTGGCGTCACCTCGGGCAAGGGTACGGGGAGCACCACGGCCTTATCGGCTACGCGTGACAGCAAAGTGTCGAGCGGCAGACGCTCAGGCATGCGCTTGAGGAAGTCGCGCGCTCCACGCAATAGACTGTCGCGGTTGTAGGCACTATTGAAGACCACGACATCCGCTGCCAAGGCCGTGTAGAGATTGACCATCAATGGTTCGGCGCGGATACGCTGGCCCTTGGGAAGCGGATAGGCAAACTGGTTTTCATGGAAATACACGACCTTGCGTGCACGCGCCAGCGACGGGAAAAGACCTACCAACGTCGCCAGGTCGACCATCGAGGTGGCGACGACCAGGTCATAGTCTTCATGGAGACAGTCACTCTCTTGTCCCATCCAGGTCAGCGGATTGCCACGAATACGCCAGGGAAAATGCCGCGGTGGCAGTTCCAACCGCCGCCAGTCGATCTCGGGGAACTGCTGCTGCAGCCCATCCGCCCAGTGCCGATGACTCACGGCCGCGTAGGCGGATAGCAATAAGGCCTTCAAGCACGACTCCTGAGAAAAGGGCGCCATGGTAACCAAGCTCTGAGATCGACGGAAGCGGGCCACCGAAAGGCGGAAGTAGCGTCCGCCTAGGCACTGTCTAAAAAGTCGACGAGCGAAGGTCAGACAAGGCAAAAATCAGCGAAAAAGCGGAGTCTACGGGGTGTAAATGAGAATTTTGAGCTGATTTTTAACGCAGTATGGCCGAGCGCAGGCAGTTTTCAGACAATGCCTAGTGACCGCCCTCCTCGTTTTCGGCGCCTTCGCCCAGCGCCTCATCGGTCGTGTCGCTACCTGGCTTAGCACGCTCATTAGACGATGACAGCGAGGCATCCGAGGACGACATGGCCCCGCTTCCCTGGGCGCCGCGCCGGTAGATCACCTTGCGCGTACCGCCATCGCAACTACCCACGACTTCGCCCCCGGCGAGAGCATCGTTCTCGCGGACTCCGCCTTCTCCAACGCGTTCGCTGGCGACGATATCGAGCTGGAAGTCCTCGACGCCATTGGCACGAATCTTGGCTTCGATCTCATCCTGCAAGACATCGCAGGCCATCACGCCGGCGTCATTACCGCCTCCGCCAGCGCGCGGTTCCTCCTGAGCGCTGGCGATGATCGGCAACGCCATCACTCCCAGCGCCAGTCCTTTTATCCACCTGTGACTTATCATGATCGCTCCTCTAACGTGTTGCACTCAGATTCAAATCACCGGTCTGCGCCACAGCACGCTGGTAGTCCGGCCGCGCGCGCACCCGCGCCAACCAGTCGCCAATGGCGGGGAAATCCTTGACGCCACGTCGTGATTCGACCGCCAACACGGGGAAACTCATCTGAATATCTGCCGCCGTGAAGTCCGAACCAGCGAACCATGCATGCTCGGCGAGCGTGGACTCCCAGAACGCCAGATGCCGCTCGATCTCGGGGTCGAGGAACTTGGCCTGCACACCTTGACCTATCTTGCCCGACAGCGGGCGTATCAACGCCGGCATCGGCGGCTTGCCCAAACGCGAAAAGACCAGATGCATCACAAGCGGCGGCATCGCGGAACCTTCGGCGTAATGCAGCCAATAACGGTAGTCGCGATGCTCAAGCGTCCCTACAGGCGGCGCCAGACGGCCCTCGTCGTAACGTTCGACCAGGTAATCGATGATCGCCCCGGACTCGGCCACGGTTAGCCCCTCATCTACGATCAGCGGTGCCTTGCCGAGCGGATGGAGACGTTTGAGACTCTCCGGCGCCAGCAATGTCTGCGGATCGCGATGGTGGGTCACGAGCTCATACTCTTGCTGCAAAGCTTCAAGCAGCCAGACGATGCGTAGCGAGCGGGAGTTGTCGAGGTGATGCACGGTAATCATGCGCGGCTCCATCGGAATGATAAAAGGTTGGGCCTGCTCTAAGCGGCGAGAGTTCCGCTCCTCATTGCCCTAGGCGAGGCGTCGTGACAATAAAAAAACGCCACTACTCCAGAGGTTATGGCTCCAAAGATAGTGGCGTTGGCATGCGCGATAGCGATGGAAGGGAGCGCCTAGCCGGGGGCGCCCAGTTAGGGACGTTCAGCGATCCTCGAACATCTCGTCACCGACATCGTCGATATAGCGCTGTACCTTGCGCAGCGTCAACTCGATACAGTCATCTCGGCTGGAGACGATATCCGAACGCTCGAAACGGTGCTCACGCGTCTCACCGCCTTCGACGGGCTTGCGAATCCAACCGCTGACTCGGTACTGACCGCCGACATCCTGCGGATCCGGCGTGATCAGATAGCCTTCGTAGTCTGTCGCGGGAATTTCCTCGTCATTGACACCGCCGCTGCGAAACAAGCCCTCGATGAGTCGTTTCAGCATAAAGCCTCCTGCGCGTGCTATGCGTTGAACGCCACCACCCGGGAGACGTTCGACGCGAATGAATGCGGATCAATTCGCATTGCGGCCTTTTGCTGCCGCGATGCGCAAACGCAAGGCATTGAGCTTGATGAAGCCTTCGGCGTCTTTTTGATCGTAGGCGCCAGCATCGTCCTCGAAGGTCGCGATGGACGCATCGAACAGCGACTCTTCGGACTTGCGCCCGACCACGGTGGCACTGCCCTTGTAAAGCTTCATGCGTACCACGCCGTTGACGTTGCCCTGCGTCTCATCGATGGCCGCCTGCAGCATCTTGCGCTCCGGGCTCCACCAGTAGCCGTTGTAAATGACCTCGGCGTACTTGGGCATCATCTCGTCCTTCAGATGCGCGGCTTCGCGGTCGAGTGTCAGTGACTCGATGGCACGATGAGCGCGCAGCATGATGTTGCCACCCGGGGTTTCGTAGCAGCCACGCGACTTCATACCCACATAACGGTTTTCGACGATATCCAGACGCCCGATGCCGTTGTCGCCGCCGAGCTGGTTGAGCTTGGAAAGCACCTCGTGGGGCTTGAGGGGCTCGCCGTCGATGGCGACGATATCGCCTTTTTCGAAGGTCAGCTCGATATAGGTCGGCGTCTCCGGCGCGGCCTCCGGCGACACGCTCCAGCGCCACATATCCTCTTCGGCTTCCGCCCAGGGATCCTCGAGAATGCCGCCTTCATAGGAAATATGCAGCAGGTTGGCGTCCATGGAGTACGGCGATTTCTTCTTGCTCTGGGAGAAGTCGACCGGAATGTCGTGCTTCTCGCAATAATCCATCAACTTCTCGCGGGAGTTGAGGTCCCACTCACGCCACGGGGCAATCACCTGGACGCCGGGCTTCAACGCGTAGGCGCCGAGTTCGAAGCGTACCTGATCGTTGCCCTTGCCGGTGGCGCCGTGGGAAATGGCATCGGCGCCGGTCTCGTTGGCGATCTCGATCAAACGCTTGGCGATCAACGGCCGTGCGATGGAGGTCCCCAGCAGATATTCGCCTTCGTAGATCGTGTTGGCACGGAACATCGGATAGACATAGTCGCGCACGAACTCTTCGCGCAGATCCTCGATGTAGATTTCCTTGACGCCCAGCGCCTGTGCCTTGGTGCGCGCCGGTTCGACCTCTTCGCCCTGACCGATGTCGGCGGTGAAAGTCACCACCTCGCAATCGTAGGTTTCCTGCAACCACTTGACGATGACGGACGTATCCAGGCCGCCAGAATAGGCGAGGACGACCTTGTTCACATCGGACATGCGGGACTCCTGAAAAGATGAATATTGATCGAATGGTTCGGCTGCGCGAACACAGCGAGAAAATGTCACCCGATTATAGCGCCGAGCGAAGCTGACGAACACCGAGTAGCGGGACGTCGAGGGGCGAAAATGCTACACTCGCTGCCACTTTGTCGCTCCGCCTCGGGTGTGGCGACGCTATCGAGACCGCATCGGGATGGGAGCAAAAGCATGAGCGACGGCCAGGCACGCGATTTGATGGCTCAACGTTTTCGAGGCTTTCTCCCTGTCGTCGTCGATCTGGAAACCGGTGGTTTCAATGCCCAGAGTGACGCCCTGCTCGAGATCGCCGCCGTGACCCTGACCATGGACGAGCAAGGTAACCTGATACCTAATGACACGCACGCCTTCCACGTCAAACCCTTCGACGGCGCCAACATCGAGCAGGCCGCATTGGACTTCACCGGCATCGACCTGGATAGCCCACTGCGCCAGCAAGTGGCATTGAACGAGCACGACGCACTGGGCGAAATCTTCAAGCCGGTGCGCAAGGCGATCAAGGCCAATCAATGCACTCGCGCCATTCTGGTCGGCCATAATGCCGCTTTCGATCAGGGCTTCTTGAATGCCGCCATCGAGCGCAACGGCATCAAGCGCAGTCCTTTCCACCCATTCTCGTGTTTCGATACCGCCACGCTCGGCGGCTTGATATACGGCCAGACCGTACTGGCACGCGCCTGCCGCGCGGCGGGCATCCAGTTCGATAACGACTCGGCGCACTCAGCCCGTTACGACACCGAACGTACCGCAGAGCTGTTCTGTTCCATGGTCAACCGCTACAAGGATCTCGGCGGCTGGGAGTTGGCCCAGAAGGAACAAAGCATGGACGAGGACTGACGCGGCACGTCATTACGCGTTTATCACCCATACGAAAGCCCTGCCAATGTTCATCGGCAGGGCTTTTCGATGCGCCGGCGCCTTCCCTTGGAAGGACGCCCAGCTCAATGCCTCACTCCTGTTCAGTTTCGGCGTTGGCCGCCGCTTCCTTGATCAGCTTCTCCAACTCACCGCTTTCGTGCATCTCCACGATAATGTCGCAGCCGCCGACCAGTTCGCCGTTGACCCACAACTGCGGGAAGGTCGGCCAGTTGGCGTATTTGGGCAATTCGGTACGGATGTCCGGATTGTCGAGAATGTTGACGAAAGCGAAACGCTCACCGCATGCCATGACCGCCTGTACCGCCTGAGCGGAGAAGCCGCACTGCGGCAGCTGGGGCGTGCCTTTCATGTAGAGCAGAATCGTGTTTTCGCCGATTTGCTGCTGGATGTTCTCGAGAGTCGTGCTCATCTCAGTTTCCTCACGCGGGGCGGCTTGCCATTAGCCGGCACCGCCGCAATACGTCGGGTGAATGTAGATCCATTCTACTGATGGCGAGCGCCGAAAACAGCCCTCGTAACGCCGACACTTTTGATATCGACAATTGCGCCTTCTCGACAGCCTGGCTAGGATGGTCGACTTTCCGCACGGCCCGCATGTCGCCCTGGTAAAGCCGAGTGTCGCAGAAAGTCGGGCCTCGGGGCGCGTCTTGGATGTTACGCTCACGCGCTTTCGTCAGTGGGCGTCGTCACCCTGATATGCCGTGGATCACATATGCAAGTGGATCACATATGAAAGTGGACCACATATGAAAGGAGCGTCGCCATGGCCACACGCCACTTCTTGACCTTGCTCGACCTGTCACCCGCGGAACTTAGCCATCTCATTCAGCGCGCGATCACGATCAAGAACCGTCTCAAGGCGCAAGGACCGACCTATACGCCCTTCACCAACCGCACCCTGGCGATGTTCTTCGAGAAGTCTTCGACGCGTACAAGGGTTTCCTTCGAAACCGCCATGGCGCATTTCGGCGGTCATGCGCTCTTCCTCTCGCCGCGCGATACGCAACTTGGGCGCGGCGAGCCGATCGGCGATACCGCCCGCGTAATCGCCGAAATGGTGGACATCGCCATGATCCGCACCTTCTCGCATGCCGGGCTCAAAGAATATGCCACCGCCAGCCAGGTGCCAGTCATCAATGCGCTGACCGACGACTATCATCCTTGCCAGTTGCTGGCCGACATCATGACCTGGACTGAATGTCGCGGGTCAGTGAAAGGCAAGACCGCGGTCTGGATCGGTGACGGCAACAACATGTGTCATTCTTGGGTCAATGCCGCACGACAGTTCGATTTCCAACTGCGCGTCTGCTGCCCGCCAGGCTACGAACCGGACGCCGATCTCGTAACGGCCGCTGGTGATCGCGTGGAGATATTGCATGACCCTCAGCAGGCAGTCCAAGGCGCGGAGCTGATCACCACGGACGTCTGGGCCTCGATGGGCCAGGAAGAGGAGCAGGCCAACCGTGAGCAAGATTTCACCGGTTTTCAGGTCACCGAGGCATTGCTCGACCGCGCCGCCGATAGTGCACTGTTTCTACATTGCCTGCCCGCGCATCGCGGCGAAGAAATCAGCACCACCCTGCTCGACGACCCGCGTGCCGTAGTATGGCAGGAAGCCGGCAATCGCTTGCACGCGCAGAAGGCCTTGATCGAATTCCTCCTGCTCGGCAAGGTCGAGGAATAACATCTCGATATGCCACGTCTATCGCAAGAAACGATGCCGCCTGGACGGCATCGTCTCCTTGATTTCCGCGACATCTCGACTTGTCTCGCACACCACACCCGCTGGTCTGCCCTTCCTGTAACTTAACTACCACGGCACCATCTTACCCGACACCCCGCCAGCCCCTGAGGGAAAACATTGCCGGTGATCGTTCAACGCTGCGCAAGATACGAAAAAAGCCGCCGACGCGATGCGTCGGCGGCTTGATATCAAACGAATCTGGTGGAGCCTAGCGGGTTCGAACCGCTGACCTCAACACTGCCAGTGTTGCGCTCTCCCAACTGAGCTAAGGCCCCATATCGATAACACATTAGGCGATGCGTTTATTTACCAAGGGATTTTTCCGCGATAGCGACCTTGGAATGCTGATATACTACGTCTGCCATTAACCCATGTCAATGCGTACGTACCAGGCGCAGGGCCGTTCAACGCGGGTGCCGCACAGCGCGCGAAAGTGCAAAACCCACGGCAGCATAAAGCCAGCATTACTGTTAAGTTAATTGAGAATACCGCATAGCACACTGAGCTGAAGCGTTACATAACGGCCGAAACATAAGATCGCTATGGCCACTATTTCGTTAACCGGCGATTGATTGCAGGAGTTCCCTTGATCAAGGTTCTTGTCGCTGATGATCACCATCTAGTTCGTACCAGCATTGCCCGAATGCTGGATTCCGAAGACGATTTGCACGTTATTGCCGAAGCCGTCGATGGCGAAGAAGCCGTCAACATGGCACGTGAAATGCGCCCCGACATCGTATTGATGGATATACGCATGCCCGGTATCGGCGGGCTCGAAGCCACGCGCAAGATCATGCGTGGCATGTCGGATATCAAGGTTGTGATCGTGACAGCATTCCTCGAAGAAGCGTTTGCCCAGCGTTTTATGGACGCCGGTGCCGCCGGATTCATCAGCAAAGGCACGGAGCTCAATGAAATGGTTCGCGCGATCCGCGCTATCTTCGGGGGGCAGCGCTACATCAGCCCGGATATTGCTCAGAAGGTCGTGCTGTCCAAGATCGGCTCGCAGGACAACCCCTTCGACCAGCTTTCACATCGCGAGCTGCAGGTGGCGATGATGATCGTCAATTGCCATAAGGTCAGCGATATCTCCGACCGACTTTTCCTGAGTCCCAAGACCGTCAACACGTATCGTTACCGCATTTTCGAAAAGCTTAATGTGCAATCCGATGTCGAACTCACCCACCTGGGACTGCGTTACGGTTTGATAGACGGCTACGAAGCTTCCTGAGGCCGGGTGTCGCCGGTGTCTCGACGCGGGTCTCCGGCGACCCTTTCCCTTTGATATACTAGCGGACATGATCGACTCCACGAATGTCCCGCGCCCATGAGCTTCGACGCCAAGCATTTCCTCAAGACGGTTTCCGAGTCACCCGGCGTGTACCGCATGCTGGATACCGACGGAGAGATCTTGTATGTAGGCAAGGCCAAGCGGCTCAAGGCACGTCTCGCCAGCTATTTTCGCGGTGCGCTCAATACCAAGACACAAGCCCTGGTCGGCCGCATCGCGGATATTCAGGTCACCATCACGCGTACCGAGACCGAGGCGCTGTTGCTCGAGCAGACGCTCATCAAGGAGCAACGACCGCCGTACAATATCCTCTTGCGCGACGATAAATCCTACCCGTTCATCTTCGTCTCGGATCGCCATCCTTATCCTGCACTCGAGCTCAAACGCGCGCGCGGGAAACGCGGCGACGGTCGCTACCTGGGCCCCTTCCCCAGTTCGACCGCCGTTCGCGAGAGTCTAGCGTTGGTGCAGAAGATATTTCGCATCCGCAATTGTGAGGACAGCGTTTTCGCCCACCGCACCCGGCCTTGTCTTCAATACCAAATACAGCGCTGCAGCGCGCCCTGTGTCGACTATATCGGCCGCGAGGAATACCAGCGCGACATCGACCACGCCATCATGGCCCTGGACGGACGCAGCGAACAGGTGACCGCGCAACTCACCCAAGACATGGAAGCGGCCAGTCAGGCGCTGGACTTCGAGGAAGCGGGACGTCTTCGCGATCAGATTCAGCAACTGCGCCGCCTGCAGGAGCGTCAGATCGTCGATACCGGCGACGGCGATGCCGATATCTTTGCTCTCGCCGAACGCCCGGGCGGCGTCTGCATCAGCACGCTGAGCGTACGAGGCGGACGCATGCTCGGGGCGCATCACCATATGCCGCAAAATGGTCTGGACCTGACGGCGGAAGAACTCCTGGGCGCGTTCATCAGCCATTATTACCTGGGCCATGATCGCGACATTCCCAGCGAGATCATCACGGCCCTGCCGCTCGTGGATGCCGATGTCATCCAGGCCGCACTCTCCGAACGTGCCGGCAAACGCATCCGTGTGGCACATCAGGTACGCGGCCATCGCGCCCAATGGCTGCGTCTGGCCGGCACCAACGCCGAACAGCACCTTACCAGCCAGTTGGCCAATCGCTCGCAGCTAGCCAAACGCTTCGACGCCTTGCGCGAGGCGCTCGACCTGCAGGAGCCCCCGACGCGCCTGGAGTGTTTCGACATCAGCCATAGCCACGGCGAAGCGACGGTTGCCTCCTGTGTAGTTTTCGATCAGGACGGGCCGGTCAAGTCCGATTATCGGCGTTTCAATATTGAAGGCGTAGCGGCGGGCGACGATTACGCGGCCATGCGCCAAGCGCTGACACGCCGTTACAAACGCCTGATGCAGGACGAAAGCAAGCTCCCCGACGTGCTTATCGTCGATGGTGGCAAGGGGCAGCTCAACATGGCGCGCGAGGTGCTCGAAGATGTCGGCATCATGAACACGCATCTGCTCGGCGTCGCCAAGGGGACGACACGTAAGCCTGGGCTCGAGACGTTGTTCCTGGAAACCGTCGACAATGCCTTATCGCTCGACAGCGCCTCCCCCGGATTGCATCTGATCCAGCATATCCGCGACGAGGCGCACCGCTTTGCGGTGACCGGGCATCGCCAGCAGCGCGACAAGCAGCGTCGCACCTCGACTCTGCAAGACATTCCCGGCGTCGGCCCCAAACGCCGCCGGGAGTTGTTACGCTTCTTCGGCGGGCTTCAGGGTGTCCGTCAGGCCAGCCGCGATGAACTGGCACGCGTGCCCGGCGTCAGCGCCCAAATGGCCACGACCATTCATCAGGCATTGCATGGATGAGCCATGAGCTGAAAGATACAATAGCACGACGATCTCATTCACCAGTCAGGACTTACATCGCTCGATGAACATCCCCAATTTATTGACGCTTGCTCGAATCGTGTTCATTCCTTTGCTGGTGATCGCCTTCTACCTCCCTTATGCCTGGAGCATGCTCCTGTGCGCGGGGTTGTTCGGGCTCGCTGCTGTGACCGACTGGCTCGACGGTTACCTGGCTCGTCGCTGGAATCAGAGCACTCCCTTCGGCGCCTTTCTCGACCCAGTAGCGGACAAGCTCATGGTTGCTGTCGCCCTCGCGCTCCTGATCGAACGTTTCGACGCCGTGTGGCTGACACTACCGGGCCTGGTCATCATCGGTCGGGAGATCGTCATCTCGGCGTTACGGGAATGGATGGCGGAGCTCGGTAAGCGCGGTAGCGTCTCTGTTTCGTGGGTAGGAAAACTAAAAACCACCCTACAGATGGTTTCGCTGTTGCTGTTGCTCGGCTTCGCACCTGGCTCGATGATCGCCGACCTGGGCGTCGTTCTGCTTTATGTCGCCGCCGCGTTGACGCTGTGGTCGATGTTCCAGTACCTGCGCGCAGCATGGCCGGAATTGACGCGCTCCATGTGAGCATTATTCTTACTTCGAAGAGGCACATAAACGTTTGACATTCACAGACTTATCTCTATAATACGTCCTCGAGTTCGGCGGGAATAGCTCAGCGGTAGAGCATCGCCTTGCCAAGGCGAGGGTCGCGAGTTCGAATCTCGTTTCCCGCTCCAGAACTCAGAAGTATTGGAACGGCTAATGAGGGTCGCAAGCTGGAACGCCAGCCCGGTCGAATCTCGTTTCCCGCTCCAAACTCAAGCGTTGACCGTTCTTGAACGAGTGCAACAAGGCTGGATGGCAGAGTGGTGATGCAGCGGACTGCAACTCCGTCAACGCCGGTTCGATTCCGACTCCAGCCTCCATTTCTTCTGCGGTGTTCCCCTTCCGTATCCGTTAGCCCGGATGGCGAAATTGGTAGACGCAAGAGACTTAAAATCTCTCGGTGGTAACACCGTGCCGGTTCAAGTCCGGCTCCGGGCACCAATAATATCAAGCACTTGGCGCCCTCTCCTGCTAGCATTTTTACCGACGACCTCTAAAGTGTCGATAAAGTGTCCACCAGGCACTCGACCTCAGTGCGTCTGCATGCCAGCGAGGTGGCCGGGACTCGGCGATGAGACCGTGGCATGCCAGATGGACTGACGCCCATGCCCATCCGCCAATGCCATTAAGCCCTCCAAGTCGTCGATCCTGATTTCTCGCCCCTTTGCCGTGAGCAATTCCAAGTTCTGGAAACGTCCTAATAGACGGCTCACTGTCTCAACCGCCAGCCCCAGATAATTGCCGATATCACTACGTGACATGGACAGACGGAAGCTGAACGGCGAGTAACCTTGTTGCCGAAAGCGCGTCGACAAGGCAAGCAGAAAGCTGGCCAAACGAATATCGGACGTTCTATTCAGAAATAGACGTACCATCATGCGCTCCTGATGCAGTGCGCGACTCATCACTCGTAGAAAACAACCGTTCATGCCCAGCTCATTCGGTCTTTTTTGGGCAAGCTCTTCGAGCGCTTCAGGCAATATTTCGCAGACGGATGTCGTTTCCAACGCCTGCGTCACCCCCGGATGAAAACCACTACTGATGGCATCAAGCCCCACCACTTCGCCCGGCAAATAAAACTGGGTAATGTGCTCTTCATTGGTGATATCTCGATAGACTTGCTTCAAGCTTCCGCAGCGAACGATATACAGGCTCTTGAACTCTTCGCCTTGTGCGAATAGCGTTTGGCGCTTTCTCAAAGGCGACACCTGACGGCTGATCGTACTAAACGTTTCCAACTCGCCCACTGACAAGGGCGCTGGCAAGCACATGCTGCTCAAACGGTAGGTTTGCCTCGGGTGCTCGGACGGTGCCGCAAATCGAGAAGCTTTATATTGTGATGTCATCGTAGGCTCCCTGCATCTGAATCGGGTTTTCAGTATGCGTTAGAGTCTTTTTGATAACAGTTTGATATTCGCGTTTACATGTCTGGTTTTTCTCATGCCAATCACGAATTGCCTCGTATCATGACCCTCATCAAAGTCATGTGAGGCCGCTCACACTAGAATGCTTCATACTCCAATAAAGTCCTTACATCGAGGCAAGGCGTTCTTTATCGTAAGTGCCGGACATGCGCACCAGTGCCAGCGCCTCATCTCGAGAAGAAACCCGTTCGACGCGCACGAGCTCATCGTCTAGACGCACTGCCCCGTCCGTACGTTCTGCCAGCACCGACTCGAGCGTTTGCGTATCCAACTCGTCCTCGAAATGCAGCGTATCCACCTGCGCAGTATCGCGACTCG
Source organism: Chromohalobacter sp. 48-RD10 (assembly GCF_029889785.1). NCBI lineage: Bacteria > Pseudomonadati > Pseudomonadota > Gammaproteobacteria > Oceanospirillales > Halomonadaceae > Chromohalobacter > Chromohalobacter sp. 48-RD10. The sequence goes on from NZ_JARANX010000002.1 coordinate 301,687, forward strand.
GCAGATAGACCGTGCCATTGGAAAAGTCGATGGCGTAGGCAATGACGCCAGGGATGATATAAAACAGTAGGCCCACACCATCGGCGATCGCCACTGCGGGATCGACGCGCCCACTAGGCTGCCCTTTACGCTCGGGATAGAACACAGTCCCGCACCCTGCCAGCGTCGTGGTAATGGCCACGATGGTCAGTGCTACCATCCAGCGGCGGACCTGGAAGACTTTCCGGTCGTTCATGGCACTCATCACTTTATCCTCTTACCCTGTTCACATACATTATTCAAGGCCAAGACTACGGCACCCATAAGCTGAGTATTACACGCATAAGGGTATCGCAAAGCTCGATGACGTGTGAGCGGTAATTGCGCCCATGCCCTCCACGCATGTCGATGCAACCGCACGCACAGCAGAGATGCCTTTCAACCAGGAGACGTCATGACAGCGGTCACGCTGAAGGTCTGTCAAGGTCGAGACATCACACCACACCTCGGGGCACTCGCCACACTGCGCATTGATGTGTTTCGTGACTACCCGTACCTTTACGATGGCGATGCAGAATACGAGGCACGCTATCTGGCCCGTTACGCCGACAATCCCGCCAGCCTTTTTGTACTGGCCTTCGCAGACGACACCGTGATCGGCGCGGCCACTGGCCAACCACTGGCCGACGAATGCGAGGAATTTCGCGCGCCCTTCGAACGCCAGCGGCCTGATCCCGAGCGCATATTTTATTATGGTGAGTCGGTACTGATCCCAGAATATCGCGGCCAGGGCATCGGCAAGGCCTTCATACACGAACGCGAGTCACATGCTCGCGCCCGCGGCTTCGAGGTGGCGGCGTTTTGCGCCGTGGAACGCGATCCATCTCACCCACGTCGCCCGGTGGATTACCAGCCCTTGGCCCCTTTCTGGGAACGTCACGGCTATCAGCGCCAACCCGACCTTTATACGCACTTTGCCTGGAAGGACGTGGACAGCGAACAGGCTACCGACAAACGCATGGTCTTCTGGCTCAAGGATTTGGCTTGATGCCCGACGCCCGCCAACCGGTCACGGTCGCCAGCGCTCAATATCTCATTTTTCGAGACGAGACCTGGCGGACATCGCCACCCTGCGACATCAAAGCCAAGAATCGCGCCAACTGGCCAGGCCAAGAGGCGGCGGCCTCCCAGGCGATCACCGTCCATGACCTGCGTTGAGTCGTATCGCTTTTGCCGCGTTTACGCCTTGACCGTACAATAGTCCCATTTACCGCGCCGCTTCAGGGCGACGCGATGTTAGGCCTCGAATCCAAGGAACCGCTTGTCCATGCGCGCCAGTCAATTGTTGCTCTCCACCCTCAAGGAAACTCCCGCCGACGCCGACATCGTCAGCCATCAATTGATGCTGCGTGCAGGCATGATTCGCCGCCTGAGCTCAGGTCTCTATACTTGGCTACCCTTGGGGCTGCGCACGCTTCGCAAGATCGAGAACATCGTGCGCGAGGAAATGAATCGCGCTGGCGCTCAGGAAGTCCTGATGCCAGCAATACAGCCGGCGGAATTGTGGCAGGAATCCGGCCGCTGGGACCAGTACGGCAACCTGCTGCTGCGCATTCGTGACCGCCATGATCGCGATTTCTGCTATGGCCCGACGCACGAGGAAGTGATCACCGATCTGGTGCGCAACGAAATACGCTCCTACAAGCAGCTGCCTTCCAACTTCTATCAGATCCAGACCAAGTTCCGTGACGAAACGCGTCCACGTTTCGGCGTCATGCGCGCGCGCGAGTTCATCATGAAGGATGCCTACTCGTTCGATATCGACCAGGCCGGTCTACAGCGTTCCTACGACGCGATGTATGACGCCTACATGCGCATCTTCACACGCCTAGGGCTAGATTTCCGCGCCGTGGAGGCCGACAACGGCGACATCGGCGGCACCGGCTCCCACGAGTTTCAGGTGCTGGCCGAGTCCGGCGAGGACGCAGTAGTCTTTTCCACATCGTCCGACTACGCAGCCAACATGGAGAAAGCCGAGGCGCTCCCCGCCCCGCTGGGGGATACCCCCGAGCGCGCCGCGCCCCAGGAAGAACTGCGTCTGGTCGATACGCCCAATGCGCGCACTATCGCCACCTTGGTGGAGCAGCATGGCCTGCCCATCGAGAAGACTATCAAGACACTGATGGTACACGCCGCCGAAGGAGGGCTGGTCGCCCTGCTGGTACGTGGCGATCACGAACTCAACGAGGTCAAGGCTGAGAACCTGCCCGAGGTTGCCGCGCCTCTGACCATGGCCAATGAAGCGGAAATTCGCCAGTCGGTGGGCGCCGGCCCCGGGTCACTGGGACCAGTCAATCTGGACATGCCGCTGATCATCGACCGTAGCGTAGCGCTAATGAGCGACTTCGGTGCCGGCGCCAACACCGACAGCCAGCACTATTTCGGCATCAACTGGGAACGCGACGTCGCCCTGCCCAAGGTGGCCGACCTGCGCAACGTGGTCGAGGGTGATCCCTCGCCGGATGGCAAGGGCACACTGGCCATCGCACGCGGCATCGAAGTCGGCCACGTCTTTCAGCTAGGTACAAAATATTCCACGGCGATGAATGCCACCGTGCTCGACGACAGTGGCCAGGCAGTTCCACTGCTGATGGGCTGCTATGGCATTGGCATCACCCGCGTCGTCGCCGCCGCTATCGAGCAGAGCCACGATGCCGGAGGCATCATCTGGCCGAATGCCATCGCCCCGTTCGAAGTCACGCTCGTGCCCATGAACGCGCATAAATCCGAGCGCGTTCGCGAGTATGCCGAAACCCTTTATCAGCAACTAAGCGATGCTGGCGTCGACGTACTGATCGATGATCGCGACCTGCGTCCTGGCGTCAAATTCGCCGACCAGGAGCTCACTGGGATTCCGCACCGCATCGTGATCGGTGAGCGCGGCCTCGATAACGACGAACTGGAATACAAGGGGCGCCGGGATAGTGAGGTCACCATGGTGCCCGCCGACACGATGCTCGATTTCCTGCGTCAACGCCTGACCTCCTGAGCGATACCGGGGCCTGCCCTGCGCGGCATGCCCCTCGTTAATGCACTCAAACGCACCTCGATGCGCCGCTATTGCTTGCGATCCTCGACCTCGGATGCCGTCACGTCGTTCTCCAATGGGTGGCCCTTGGCAAGTTCAGCGCGCCTCGCCGGGCGGACATCGAGAATTTCGACACGAAACACGAGGTCCTGCCCCGCCAGCGGATGATTGGCATCTACCGTCACCTGCGTATCATCCGCCTCGATCAAGGTCACCGTACGTGGTCCATCGGGACCCTGCGCCTGAAACCGCATGCCCGGTGACAACTCTTCGACGCCGGGAAAGGCCGTGCGCGCCACCGTCTGCACGAGATCAGGCTCATGCGCCCCATAGGCCTCTTCGGGCGTCAGGTTGATCTCGCGGGTATCGCCGCCGGAAAGCTCCTCCAACGCCGCCTCCAGACCTGGCAGGATATTGGCGTGGCCATGCAAGTATTCGAGCGACTCCTCGCGTCGACGCGAGTCGTCGAGCACACGGCCGGCCGAGTCGTACAGCACATAATGCAGACGAACGACATGTTGCGGCGAGATAGTCATGAAAACTCCTGGTCTTTAAAGCATTGAGCGGCGTGTCATGTCGTGCGGCGTAGATCGCCCACCGGTAACTCGAGGCGCTGTTGATGATGCAGCATGCTGAGCAGGACAATGGCGCGCTCTTCGCCCTTCTGGGCCTCGAAAACGGCCTTGAGCGCCTGAAAGGGGCCTTCGGTGATCTCGACGATTTCACCGGGACGAAAGTAGACGTTGCCCGCCTCACGCTCCGTCTCATCGCGCTGGGAACGGGCGATCAGCATCTCGACCAGCGTGTCCGGCACGGGCAGTGGTTCGTCGCCGAACGCTACCAGCCTCAACACGCCGCGCGTGGATCGTATGGGGCGCCAATTGCTGGCCACCCGATCGAGACGAATGAACAAATAGTGAGGAAACAAGGGTTCGGCGATCCAGACCAGCTTGTTGCGGCGCTTCTTCTGTACCTCGAGCACCGGATGAAAGACACGATAGCCTTGATTGGTCAAATGTTCACTGGCACGAAAGGACTCCCCGCCCTTGCACTGCACCACATACCAGCGTGGGCAGGCGGCCGCGTCGTCGAACGCGCTTGGATCGAGCTGATCGGTCATGTCCTCTGGCCTTCATCGTCGGGGTATGCCACGGTACGCAACCTGCATTCTAGCCACGCGCCTGGGGCGCGGGGGCCGTTGCCGTGCAAACGTTGCATTCTAGCATTGTGCCGGATTCATGTCCGAGCCGCATCGGGCGGCTCGCTCACGGGAGGAACCGATGACTCACGATGTCGCACACCGCCGCTGGCGCGACGCCTTGGCGGTTTATCTGCAGGCACCGGTCATCACCATGCTATTTCTCGGCTTCGCCGCCGGCCTACCGTTCCTGCTGGTGTTCTCGACGCTCACGGCGTGGTTACGCGACGCCGGAGTGGATGTCGCCGCCATCGGATTCTTTTCATGGATCGGCATTCTCTATTCGATCAAGATCGTCTGGGCACCGGTCGTCGACCGTGTCGCCCTGCCCGGCGTGGGCCGCTGGTTCGGCCAACGCCGCAGTTGGATGCTCGGCGCTCAGTTGACGATCAGCGCAGGACTGCTGGGCCTGGCCGCTCTCTCGCCGCCCGCGCATCTCATCCCCATCGCTGGCCTATCTCTGCTGGTCGCGTTCGGCGCAGCGACACAGGATATCGTCATCGATGCCTATCGCATCGAGTCCGCCGAGGAAAGCGTGCAGGCCGCCATGGCCTCGACCTATATCATCGGCTATCGCGGCGGGCTGCTCGCCGCTGGCGCCGGGGCGCTTTACATCGCCGACGCGGTCTCCTGGCATGCCGCCTACGCGTGCATGGCAGCACTCGTCGGGGTCGGCATAATCACCACCCTGGTGAGACCGGAGCCGCAACGCTCGACGCTTGGCATCCAGCTCGCCAGCGAACCACGCGTTCGCGCATTCTTGTACCAGCATCGGCACGCGCCTCGACGGCGGCGACGCTTGGGCGCCTGGGTCATCGGGGCCATCGTCTGCCCTTTCACCGATTTCTTCGCCCGCCACGGACGCACGGCTTTGTGGTTCTTGCTGTTCATCGGTCTCTACCGTATCAGCGATTTGGCGATGGCCGCGATGGCCAACCCGCTCTACATCGACCTGGGCTTTAGCCTCTCCGAGATTGCCAATGTGACCAAGGTATTCGGCATCGCCATGAGCATTCTCGGCGGTGTGGCCGGCGGGCTATTGGTAGTGCGCTTTGGACTGGGACGAATGCTGGTGGCAGGCGCCCTGGCGACCGCCCTCACCAACCTGATGTTCGTGGCCTTGGCCAACGCGGGGCACAGCTTTCCCATGCTGGTCATGACCATCATGGGCGACAACCTCGCCAATGGTCTGGCGAGCACGGTCTTTATCGCCTTTCTCTCGAGTCTGACGTCACGTGCCTACACGGCAACGCAGTATGCCTTGTTCTCCTCGCTGATGACGCTACCCGGCAAGTTTCTCGGCGGCTTCTCGGGGCTGGTAGTGGATGGCGTCGGGTATACGGGCTTCTTTACCGTCAGCGCAGCCCTAGGCGTGCCCGCCGTGCTACTCGCGCTCTGGCTCGCTCGTACGCAGCGCTGAACATGCCCCCGACGCTGGCACGTTGACGCATGACGAATCTCAACGATGGGGATCCAACCATGCCATGGCCCCCGGTGTGGCCATCCACTGATCGCGCATCAACTGGCGATACTGCCACGCCTCGGCACGCGTTCCCGGCGCCGGCGCATCGACGGCCAGCGCCACCGGCTTCGGCTTCTCGTCGCACAGCATCGGCACCAGATAGGGATTGGCCCGCTGGGCGAAGGCTAGCGCCTCGTCAGCCTCGTCAGGGCGCGCCAAACGATACAAGGCGAGCACACGCGCCATGGTCACGCCGATCATCTCTTCCTCATCGTGCGCGCCGCTGAGTTCGGCGGCCTCGTCGTCACGTCCCTCACGCAGCAACTGATCGAGCACCAACTCGCGCAACCCCAGGTCATCTTCTTCGTCGAGCTTGAGCACCCGTTCGGCGAGATGCCGCGAACGCGTCCGCGCGCCGCGTTCCATTCCCACGATCAGCGCCAAGGCGCAGCGCAGCAAAGTAGCATTGTCGGCGTCATCCCAGGCGAAAGGGCCTTGCTGCGTCTCGAGTTGTGATAGCCACGCCTCGAACCTCGCCGCCAGTGGCGCAAAGAAGCGCTCCGCCATCCAAGGCAGGCTTCCAAAACGATTGGTCAACGCAAGGCTCAGCGATTGCATTACCGCTGGCGAGCTCAGCCATTCGGGATGAGCACACAAGGCGGGCAGCCATTCTCCCGCGTTTTCCCAGGGGTCGGACTCGAAACTCAGTGCAGCATCTTCGTCGATGGTTACCTTGAAATACTCGAACCACGCCGCGAAGGCGGTATCCTCTCGGGCCGTGGCATGATATTCCACGTAACCCTCCGGCGTGCGCGACAATTGCAACTGAGGCGGCGCCTCCAGGGTATCGAGCAAGGCGGCAAGCGCCGCCAACGGCTCAGCCAGATCCTCCTCGGAGTTGATCATCTGTTCGGCCAGGGTCGCCTCGGGATTGGCGGCCAGGTCGGCCAAGAACTGTAGCTGATCGGATTCGAGGTCGGAACGCTTGGAGAGACGACGCCACCAGAAATGCGCCCGGGCTCGGGCTTCTTCGGGATGACCTTCATGCAGCAACAGCATAGACTCGATATAGGCCAGCGTCGGCGAATCGGGCAGCGTCTGCTGGGCCCGCACGAAGGCTTCCCGGGCACTGGCCAGATCGTCGCTGTCGAGATGCATCAAGCACAGGCGCTCGAGCGCCACACCGCGCAGGAAGGTCGGGCCACGTTCCAGGACCTCGTCGAGTAACGCCGCTCGCTTGCGATGAAAACCGCGCGACTGATAGAGATCGACGAGAATTTCAAACGCCGGCTCGGCCTGCTCAGGCAAGCGCGACCAGTCACGCTCGCTGGAGAAGAGGCTTTCGAGGATCTGCTGGGCACGACCGCGCTGACCGCTTTCGGCGGCAATCAAACCGGCTTCCAGCAGTGCCTGATCCGGCGCTTTGCCGCTCCCCAGAGCCGCCTTGAGTGTCTCGCCCGTCCATTCCTTGAGCGATAGCATCCACATCAGGTGCGAGGGAACCGCCCCCGGCAGTGTCACCGCACCACAGCATTGCTTGGTCTTGCGCCCTGAATCGCACCAGCAGAGCTCGTTACGCCCCGGCCACGCCAAAGGTTCGGGATCGAAACCCAGCCGCACCAGCGGCGTCTCGTTCCACAACAAGGGCGCCAAGGCCTGTGCCATGCTCAGGTCACCGCCGACACGTACCACTCCTTCGTCACGCGCCCAGATCATCAGCGCCGGATAGTGCTCGTTGTCGCGTATCGCCTTCAACGCGCCGCTGGCGTATCCCAGCAATTGTTCCACCCATGCGGCCAGCATCGCGACCCTCCAGAAAAAATCGCTTTATTCTAGCATGTCCGACGAGCAAGCCTCATCCGTCTACCGCTTGGTGCACCCATGCGGCTTTTCGGGTATTGTCGCCGCTTGTCCGAACCCTGCCATGTAAGGGATGTCATCGTGCTCCTGCCGTTGCCGTTTCAGCGTAAAGCATCGCCCGCTCAAGAAACCTCACAGGTTCGCCTCGAACGCGAAGGACGCCACGAAATCCGGCGCATCACCGCCGCCGTCGAGAAGGTGCCCTGGTCAGTCAATCTGATGCAGATCCTATGGACAGCCGGTCCGGTGACACTGCTCGGCGCCTGGGGCGGCTATCTGCTGGGATACGGCAAGGCACCGACCACGGAAAACTATGTCTTCTTCATTTCGTACACGGTCATTACCGGCGCTGCGGGGATTCTGGCCAATCTCGGCTACCAGCTCACTCAGGGACGCAAGGTCGAGAAGACATCCGCGCAGATCGAGCAGGTCATCAAGACCTTGCCCGAGCTACTACTGGTCACGCGCGATTTGATCGTCGAAAGCCACGAGGGCGATGCCCGGCGCCGCGAAGCCGCCGCCATGTTGCTACGCAAGCATGACCTCTCGCCAGAGGGCGTCGAGTTGGCGGCCATCGAACTCCTCGACGACCGCGAAAGCGCACGTCTCATCGGCCAGATCGACGTCTACCGCCGGGTCGGCTTGCACGCCCGCATCCGAGATCTCGTCACTCAATACCGCGACACGGTAGAACCTCAACTCAACGCCCTCTACGACACCGCACCTATCGCCACACACCTGCTGCGTGAGCGCTTCGAAGGCCGTGCCCCCGATCTCCATCAGGGCGTACCGCGCGACGAAAACTTCGTCGAGCGCGTCATGGCAGCCATCGAGCAGGACAACGACCTGCTGATGACGCTTCAGGACGTCGAGGAAATGTTGATCCTTGCTTTCGAGTTGATCAGCGGGCGCAAGATTCCGGTGCTCTCGTTCGAGTATCGCGGACGCTGGCGCCTCGCCCAGGCGTTCGACAACCTGGAAGAGGCACGTGCACGCCAGCGCATCGCGCAAGCGACCGGCCTCTCGCGCCTCAAGGCGCTCAACGTCTATCTAGCCGAACAATCCGGTACCCTGGTCGAGGACAGTGCCTCGGGGCTGCGTGCCGAACTGTTACTCGAGCGTTCGGTAAAGGCGATGGACGCGCTGGCCGAACAGATCGTGCATCTCGCCCAGGCCGTGGAAGCCGGCCAAGAAGAACGCAAGCGCGCGCTCCGCACCAAGGCGGACATCCTTGCCAATGCCATCCAACTCTACAAGAGCGTTTCCAGCGCCTATGAGCAAGTGGGCCGTAGTCATGCCCAATTGATCAAGTCGGTGGAACGTTGGGAGCGCATCACCGCCAGCCTGTCCGACGACACGATGCGTCTACGCCTGGGGCCGGGGCGACAGGGGCTACGTATCCGTGAACGCTCCATCGCCCTGGATGACGAAGCCAAGGCACGAGTCTGCAAGCATCTCGCACGCTACTTGAGCCAGACAGGCATCACATCACGTCATCACGAGGTATGGCGTGGCGCGCACCGTGAGACCCAGCTCAGTGTCGGCGTGGATGCCGCCAAGCGCTTGGCCATTGAGATATTCATCGCCCTCGAACCTCACGTGGGACTCTCGCAACCCGCCACGCAGCGTGCCATCAACAGCTCCAATGCCGCCGATTTTGGCCAGATCGAGCCCAACCTGTCGGCGGCTGCCAAGGCTGCGCTCGGCGCGTCGATGGTTCGCGAAGTGGATACCGAGCTGTCACGCGCGGCAGAGTCGTTAGCATTGGCATTGGTGCGTCACTATCGCGTGGAACTCGAACCGGCGGCCATCGAGTTTCTCAAACGCCAGTATGGCGCCCGTGACAGCACGTTGCAGATGCTTTCCAACATTAACCTGACGGGACGCGACGCCCGCAATATCAGCTTTCTCAGTCATCGCCCGCCCGCCGTGGGAACGCCACATCGCGACTGGTATCGCGCCCTGGTGCGTGCGCGGCGTCTCTTCGGACGCCGCTAGACTCTGCCCGAAAACTGGCTGCGCGCTGCGTCGATTCGGCCCACGCATCGGATCGAACGTGGCAGAATAAGCGTCATGTTCATGCTGGATAGCCTAACGTCATGCGCCTGATCGTCGCCGAAAAGCCCAGTCTGGCACGCGCCATCGCCGAGGCCTTGCCTACCAAGGCGCAACGCCGGGACGGATACCTCGAATGCGGGGAGACCTGCATCAGTTGGTGCGTCGGGCATCTCCTCGAACAGGCACCCCCCGACGCCTATGACGCACGCTACCAGCAATGGCGCCTCGACGATTTGCCCATCGTGCCAACGCAATGGCAACTCATGCCGCGCGCCAAGGCTCGTGCGCAGTTGGCCGTGATTCGCAAACTTCTCAAGCGCGCCGATAGCGTGGTGCATGCCGGCGATCCGGACCGCGAGGGCCAATTGCTGGTACAGCAGGTCATCGAACGCCTCGGCTGGCGTGACCCGATGTCGCGATTGTTGATCAGCGACCTCAACCGCCCCGCCGTAAAGCAGGCACTGCAACGCCTCGAGGACAACGCACGCTATCAGTCACTTTTCGCGGCTGCCGAAGCACGCTCACGCGCCGACTGGCTGTATGGCATCAACCTGTCGCGCGCCTGGACCTTGACCGGTCGCCAAGCCGGTTACTCGGGCGTACTCTCGGTGGGGCGCGTACAGACGCCGGTCTTGGGACTCATCGTGCGCCGCGATCTGGAGATCGAGCGCTTCGTCTCGCGCCCCTTTTATACGCTGTGGGCGGATCTGGTCGTCGAGCACGGCGCGCTACGTGCCTGGTGGCAACCGCAGCCGCCGCATCCGCTCGACGATCAAGGGCGACTGTTGGCGCGCTCGCCCGCCGAGGCGTTGGCGGCACGCCTGCCCAGCGCCGAAGGGCACCTCAGCGCCCTGCAAAGCAAGAAGAAATCCCAGACAGCACCGCTGCCGTATTCGCTGTCGTCGTTACAGGTCGATGCCGCACGCCGTTACAAGCTACCGGCCAAGCGTGTACTGGATATCTGCCAGACGCTCTACGAGCGTCATCAGCTCATCACCTATCCACGTTCCGACTGTCGCTACCTGCCCGAAGGCCATTTCGCCACGGCGAAACAGACACTCTCCAAGGCCTGCGCCTCTGACGAAATCCTCACCGGCTGGCTGCGCGGCGCGGACTTCAAACGCCGCTCACGCGCCTGGAACGACAAGCAGGTCGGCGCCCACCACGCGCTGGCGCCCACCGGCCGCCCTTTCGACGCGGCCCGCTTATCCAATGATGAGGCCAACGTTTTCCGGCTGATCGCCCGCAACGTGCTGGCGCAATTCTACCCGCCGCTGGAAACGCGCGACGTCAAGGCCGAGTTCTCGATCCTCGAGGAGTGCTTTCGCGCCCAAGGCCGCGAGATACTCGTGCCCGGGTGGAAACCGCTATTCACCACGCGCGATGAAGCACCGGTGCTGCCCACGTTGCGCGAAGGCGAAACCGCTCGGATCCAGGCGTGCGCGGTGGAGGATCGTCAGACACGCCCGCCGGAGCCGTTCTCCGACGCCAGCCTGATCAAGGCGATGATGAACATCGCCCGCTACGTCGATGATGACGCGGTGCGTCGTACCCTGCGCGACACCGACGGTCTAGGCACCGAGGCGACACGCGCCAGTATTCTGGAGACGCTCATCACGCGCGGCTACGTGATCCGTCAGCAAGGCACACTGCGTGCCACACGCACCGGACGCGCATTGATTCAGGCCTTGCCGGATACCGCCACGCGCCCCGAGCGCACCGCTCTCTGGGAACAGCGCCTGGCCGAGATCGCCGAGGGCAATGCCGACGCCACCGCGTTCCTCGACACTCTGGTGGGCGATGTTCGCCAACTACTGAGCCAGGCGGATACCGAGCGCATGCGCCAGGCCCTGGCCACGCCGGGTGGCGCCGAGCCCACCGCACCATCACGGGGTAAGCGCCGCAACGCCAGGCGCAGCGCAAGCGACAAACCGTCGACCACGCAGCGGCGCACCCGAAAACGCACCACGCCTCGAAAAGCCACCACGAAAAAAGGCGATACCTGATGCGCACATCGCCTACGTGGTGGATTCTCGGTGCCGGCGCGCTGGGGCGACTCTTCGGCGCCCGCTTGACGACCACACTATCGCTACACTTGATCGGCCGTCGCCCTGACGACGGCCCGCTCCGCTATCACGCCCCTTGCGGCGAGATCCATGACGTAGATGTGGCGCGCACCACTCTCGCCACCCTGGCATTGCACACACATGCTCGCCCTGCGCTGGTCGTGCTCGCCACCAAAAGCTATGCCACCCTGACGGCCGTCGAAGAACTCGCAGGCCATGTCGATCCCCAAACGCCTCTGCTGTCATTGCAGAACGGCTTCAGCATACAGCCTCGGTTAGCGAAGATCTGGGCCGGCCCGGTGCTCTGCGCGAGCACCACCGAAGGCGCCTATGTCGAGGGCGAAACGGGTGTCGTACATGCCGGTACGGGCACCACCTGGATCGGCGATATCGACAACACCTGGCCTATCCTGGCGCGTGACAGCGTGTATTGGCTCAATCAGGCAGGATTCAGTGCCTATCACGATGTCGCGATCGTCCAGCGCCTGTGGCACAAGCTCGCCATCAATGCCGCGATCAACCCACTCGTAGCCCGCTATCGGATTCGTAACGGCCAGTTGCGCGATCAGCCTTTTCGCCGCATGGTCGACAGCATCATCAACGAGATCGGCCCCTTGCTCGAGGGTGAAGGCGTCGTTCCGCCACCAGCAGGCTGGCATACGCTCGTCTGGGAGGTCATCGGGGCCACGGCCAATAACCGCGCCTCGATGCTGCAAGATGTCCTCGCCGGCAGACCGACCGAGCGCGAGGCCATACTGGGGCCGTTGCTGGCCATCGCCAAGCGCCAACGATGCACCGCGCCGACACTCGAGACGCTGTATCATGACACCCCATCATGAAGGCCCGGACCACGACGAGCGGAGACTCCATGCGCCACCGCCTCTTCATCACGCTGTTATTGGCTTTCTTGCTCCCCGGGTTCGGCCACGTGTTCCTGCGACGCTGGGGCTGGGCCGCGCTATGGCTGGGCGGATTCATCGCTCTGATGGCGCTGATGATGATCCCCCTTCGCTGGCTAGGTCTCATCTGGTTGCTTCTGTTACTCGTGCTGTGGGCAGCAAGCATGGTGCATGCAGCCACATTGGCGCGCGCTAAAGCTAAAGCATCCACCGGACACCAACACGGAGCGTCATGACAATGATGTCGCCCACGCGTCTGCGCGATCCATACTTCATCTACCACTACCGCCATCGATTGCATGTCCTGCGTACCTCGCTGGCGTTGGCGATCACCTTCATCGTCATCCTGACCTTGCAGATCCCTCATGGCAGCTGGGCGCTGGTCAGCACGATGATGGTGATGGGCAATCTGCCGCATATTGGCGGCGTCATCGACAAGGGTGGGCAACGCCTTCTGGGCACAGTGCTCGGAGCGATCTGGGGCATCCTGCTGGTACTGATTCCCGCGCCGGCTCAGTGGGTAGTGCCGGCCTGGACTCTGATCGGCATCGCGGTCGCTACGCACACCACCTTCGCCACGCGCTATGGCTATAGCGCGCTGATGTTTGGCGTGACATTGCTGATGGTGGTGGGTGACGGCCATCAGGATTTGGGAATCGCCCTGTGGCGCGCCTTCGACGTGCTGATCGGGACGAGCATCGGCATCCTCGCGACCTTGTTCATTCTGCCCCAGAAAGCCACCGACCTCTTGCGTTTCCTGCTCGCCGACAACCTCGACAAGCTGGCACGCCTGTATCATGCGCATACCAATGCGACGCAGCATGACGACGTCGATACGCACCAATTGCTGAAGAGCACGACGGATCAACTGGTCAAGCAACGCGGCCTGGTAGATGCCATTCACAGCGAACGCCGTCTGCATCGCGATGACCTGGAACGCATTCTGTCGCTGGAACGACGCATGCTGTCGACGATCGAGCTGCTTCTGGAAACTCACTGGGCCACGCGGGCCGGTCACGACATCATCGCCGAACTCGATGGCTTGCGGGACGAACAGCACCGACTGGCGCGCGCGCTAGGCAGCCTGGCTTTCCAGGTACGCACGGGGCAGGCCATCGACATCACGGTGGTCGCCTTCGACTTGCAGCGCCATGCACAAGCCACCCTGGAGGCGCGTGGCGAAAATGAACGCGCCTTGTTCAGCCCAAGCGGCTACCTGTGGCTCAACCGTGAGTTGGCACGCCTCACGCAGGCACTCATCGACACCTTGCAGACACTCGAGCGACTGCCCAGCGCCCGCTTGCGTCGCCGCGCCTCGCGTCACACCCTGATTCGCGATCACCTGGCGATGCCATTGGATACCTCGCGTAGTGACCTGGAACGCAGCGAGGATGACGCACGCTGATGCTCAGCATCGGTGGGCGCCAGTCTTCATAAGCGTCACCGTCCCAACGGCATCGCCTCCAGTAGCCGTATACGCAACAGGCGACGCGAGGTGGGCGCCGCGCTATCCGGCCACAGCCAAATAACGCGACGCCCGATGCGCAAACCGATCAACCACGCGCCGATACGCAGTGGTCTTGGTGCAGCGTTCTGCCACTGCCCCGAGACCTCACGCCATTGCCATGTGGCGTGCTCCCCATCGAGGCACTCCCGCAATTCCCAACGCCGCTGACCACGCCACCAGTAGCCCACCAGTGCGGCACCGCTAAGCGATACCACAGACGTCAGCCACCATGTACTCAGCATGAACATCAGGACACTCACCACTCCCCAGACGAGGGCCTGAAGTGCCAAGTCGAGCCTAGAGGGTACGATACTGATTGTTGGAAGTGGTTTCGGCATAATCGATGATCATTTGGACAATGCGCCGCAGTCCGGCGTCGGCAGGCCACTCTCGACGCATCAGCCAGATGAAGAGGTCCTGGTCTTCCTGATCGATCAGCGTTTGATAACGGGCCTTGTCCGCATCATCGAGCTGCGGATAGCAATGTTCGAGAAACGGGATCAGCAGTAGATCCAGCTCCCACATGCCACGCCGCGAGTGCCAGTAAAGCCGTTTGATGGTTACATCGTCCTGCATGGAGACTCCCAAGCGATGTCATGACATGAATAAGCGACGAGTATACCCGAGGACTTGGCGAAACACATCGTACCCATTCCTTGCTCAAAACCGGTTAAGATGGACTTGCAATGTGCTAGTGCGTTGTTTTATCAAGATTTGAGCAGTATGCTGAATTCACAACAATACCGTGGTTGTTTTACTACCACGTTCAGTGGAACGGCAAAGTCGCTTGGAGACATTCGATGACCAAGTCCGAGTTGATTGAACAGATTGCCATTCGGCAGCCCGAGCTATCGGCCAAAGAGGTCGAGGCAGCGGTCAAGATCATCATCGAAGACATTACCCATTCGCTTTCCAGCGGTGGGCGTGTCGAAATTCGCGGGTTCGGTAGCTTCTCCCTACATTTTCGGGAGCCCCGGATCGGACGCAACCCCAAAACCGGCGACCCCGTCGATCTGCAGGGCAAATTCGTGCCGCATTTCAAGCCCGGTAAGGAATTGCGCGAACAGGTCAACGCTAGCCGTGCACTCGGCTACTGAAGCCCCAAGGGCGCCATATCTCCATGCAAAAGGAACCTGCCCATGCGTTGGTTTAAAGGTGTCGTGCTGGCCATCATCTTGCTGGTCGTCCTGTTGCTCGGCATCCTGTTTGCCGTCAATAACCAACAAGCCATGCCGCTCGACTTGATATGGGTCGAACTGCCGCCCGCCTCGCTGTCTCTTTGGTTGCTGATATCGCTGGCCTGCGGCGTGATTCTCGGCATGCTGGCCATGACCGGCATCTATCTGCGGCTGCGCACGCTTCTGACCCGTGCCCAGCGCCACAATCAACAGCAGCGCAAGGAACTGGATCGGCTACGCACCCAGGAGTTCAAGGAAGCGCCCTGAATGCTTGATCCGCTGCTGCTTGGCCTATTGGTCGCGGCGATTGCCATCGGTTGGTGGCTCGGACGTCGCGAGCGCTGGCGCGCTCGCGAACGCCTATCTCCCGAAGTGTCGTTGCCCAGGGACTACTTCATTGGTCTCAACCATCTGCTCAACGAGCAGCCGGATCAGGCCATAGAGACTTTTGTGCAAGCGCTCGAGGTCAACAGCGACACCATCGAGACACACATTGCGCTGGGTAACCTGTTCCGATCGCGCGGCGAAGCCGACCGCGCGGTCAAGATCCATCAGAATCTGTTGGCACGCCCGACGCTGACCCCTTATCAAAGCGGGCTCGTGCAACTGGAACTGTCACGAGACTTCCTGAACCTGGGATTGCTCGATCGCGCCGAACGCCTTCTGCAAACACTAGTGAAGGACACTCTCGACGAGGGACTGCGTGACGCTGCCAAACGCCTACTGGTCGATCTGCTACAGCGAGAGAAGGAATGGCAACAAGCGCTGGATGTGGCTACGCCGCAGCTCATCCGCCAGGATGCCGATATCAAGCGCGCTGCCGCTCACTGGCTTTGCGAACTCGCCCAACAGGATCGGCATAATGCGAGCCCCAGCGTAGCCCGCAAGCGTCTGCGCCAGGCACTATCGACCGATGAACGCTGTGTCCGAGCCACTTGGCTGCTTGCTGAGCTGGAGCGGGATACCGGCCACTACAAGGCCGTAATCCGCCATCTCAAGCGCATCCCCGAGCAAGACCCGGGCTTCCTTCCGGTCATCCTCGAGCCTTTGCACGAGGCGTATCGCCGTCTGGAGGACGAACCGGGCTGGCGCGCATTTCTCGAGACCAAGCTGCAGGAAACGCACTTCACCAGCGTCGTGGTCATGCTCGCGGCCTCCCGACTCAATGCCGAAGGCCAGGACGCCGCCATCGAGTTGATCAGTGAACAGTTGCAAGCGCATCCCAGCCTGCGTGGCGTCGATTATCTCATGGACCTTTATCTGATCGGCGAGGACCATGGCGACCGCGAGCGCCTGCTGCTGCTCAAACAGCACACCCATAAACTACTCGCGGCACGTCCCCGCCACCGTTGCCATCGCTGCGGTTTCGGCAGCGCCCAACTGCATTGGCAATGCCCGCGCTGCCACAGCTGGGGCACCACCAAGCCCATCACAGGGCTGGAAGGCGAATAGCCGCTAGCGGCTGATCTCCTGCTCGATTGCGGCCAACGCCACCATCGGATCCGAGGCTTGCGTCACCGGCCGACCGATCACTAGATGCGTGCTCCCGGCCGCCAACGCCCGTGCCGGCGTCAACGTACGGCGTTGATCATCGCCTGTCGAAGCGTTGGGGCGTATACCCGGCGTGACCTTCAAGAAAGTATCGCCACATAGTGCGCGCAACGCCGTCGCTTCTTGCGCTGAACACACCACCCCCTCCATGCCGCTACGTTGCGAGAGCGTCGCCAAACGTTTGACCTGAGACAATGTGTCGCTATCGACGCCAATTTCGACGAGGTCTTCACGCGCCATACTGGTGAGCACTGTCACTGCTATCAGATGCGTGGCGAGCCGCCGCTTCTCGAGTCGTTCTCTGGCCGCTTCCATCATCCGCTGCCCGCCACCCGCATGGACGTTAACCATCCATACGCCATGGTCCGCCGCCGCTTCGACGGCCCCCGCCACCGTATTGGGAATATCGTGAAACTTGAGATCCAGAAACACCTCGAAGCCACGTGAATGCAGTGCTTCGAGTATCCGCGGGCCACTGCGCGTGAATAGCTCCTTGCCAACCTTGACCCGGCAGCGCGCGGGGTCCAGCCGATCGGCCATGGCAAGCGCCTGGTCAAGGTCAGAGTGGTCGAGAGCGATGATCAACGGCGTATCGGGGCGCGGCATGATGTCTCCTGCGAACAATATTATGGCAGCGGCAGTATACCGCTGCCCCACTCCGCCACCTAGCACCTGGCAGGTCTTCCGCCTCGCCCTTTTTATAAGAAAAACTTCATATTGTAGTCAATATCCTACAAAAATTGTCAGTAAACGATTACATCCCGACCATGAAAATCTGAGTATGGTTAAGTTTCTAAATAAGAGATACCTAAAGGACTGATCGCATGAACAAACTGCTTAGCGGTGCTCTACTGACACTGGCGCTGAGTGTCACTACCCTCGCAATCGCCCAGGAAGACGCCCCGGGTCCTATCGACATCAATCAAGCTTCTGTTGAAACCCTGACCCAACTACCGGGCATCGGCGCCGTCAAGGCACAGGCGATCATCGAGGATCGCAACGCCAATGGATCTTTCGCCTCGGTCGATGATTTGACCCGCGTCAAAGGCATCGGCGAAGGAACGGTGGAAGACCTGGATGATCGCATCACGTTCTGATGCCGCCCTATCGACGCTCGCACGGATAGCATCCAGCGAGCGTCTTTTCGGCCAATATCAGGTTTCATCTGAAGAGTATACGAGACATCAGATCCTCAGCCCGCCCGCGTACTTCAGCCCGCTACCGCACTACAACACTCGCCCCGTTAAGTCATCGTTTGGCACGATATAACGCGTACTCGACGTGATACCATCCGGTCTCTCAGCACGCTTGCATCCAGCGCATCGTTTCCCTTGCAATTCACACTCATGCCACCATCTACTGGGAAGTCGAAATCAAACGGAGCTGCCATGCCACTGTTACTTTTCATTACGCTTTTCGGGCTACTCGATTTCGTAGTGCTGTTCGCGATCGGGGGACAGATAGGTCTGCTTCCGACGTTGGCATTGGTCCTGCTATCCGGCGCCCTAGGCCTCCATTTGATTCGACGCGAAGGAGTGCAGACCCTGCAACGCGCCCAGGCCCGCTTCACTCAGGGAGAAATTCCCTCGGACGAGTTGATTACAGGGGCCGCCCTGATCTTCGGTGGAGCATTACTGGTTACCCCCGGTTTTCTATCGGACGGTTTGGGGCTGCTTTGCCTTATCCCGAGTAGCCGCCGCTTGCTGGGCCGCAGCCTGCAACGTGGTGGATGGCGCGGCCGAATGTTTACCATGGGTGCCGATGGCGCAACTCAGGAAAAAACCCGGGACGATGACTGGCACGAGCACACGCGGCGCACGAACAAGGCCTCACAAAATAGCCAGACGAATGACGAGCAACCGATCGAAGGTGACTACATAGGGAAAGATGATTCCCGGCATTGAAAAAATTCATGAAGAGCCCTTGAAAGTGGATACGTCGACCCAATCAAGGCCTTAACAGATGATTCGGCCGTAATGCTCTGATGCATCGGCCTTATAAACAGAAGGCACAGCCTTCACCCTTGAGCTTGGCTCAACGGGATTATCCTATGATCCATAGAACCATCAGGAGAACGTGAGCAATGAAAATCCGTCCTTTGCACGACCGCGTCGTCGTCCGTCGCATGGAAGAAGAGCAAAAAACCTCTGGCGGCATCGTGCTTCCGGGTAACGCTCAAGAGAAACCGACCCGCGGTGAAGTCCTTGCTATCGGCAACGGTCGTATTCTCGAGAATGGCGAAGTGCGCCCGCTGGACGTCAAGGTGGGTGATACCGTGATTTTCAAGGATGGCTTTGGCGTCGAGAAAGAGAAAATCGACGGCGAAGAAGTCCTGATCATGAGCGAAAGCGATATTCTGGCCGTTGCCGAGTAATTCACAACGCTCACCAATCACATTTTCGTTTCACGTTTGCGCGACTTGATCGCGCCATTAATGGGAAGAGCTAGAAATGGCAGCTAAACAGATCAAATTCTCCGATGATGCCCGCAAGCGCATGGCGCGCGGTGTTAACACCCTGTCCGACGCCGTCAAGGTCACCCTCGGGCCTAAAGGGCGTAACGTCGTACTGGAAAAATCCTTCGGTTCTCCGACCGTAACCAAGGATGGGGTCTCCGTCGCCAAGGAACTTGAGCTCAAGGACAAGTTCGAAAACATGGGCGCGCAGATGGTCAAGGAAGTTGCTTCCAAGACCTCTGACGTGGCCGGTGATGGTACCACTACCGCCACCGTTCTTGCCCAGTCCATTGTCACTGAAGGCATGAAAGGCGTGACGGCGGGCATGAATCCGATGGATCTCAAGCGTGGCATCGACCATGCCGTCGACGCCGCCGTAAAGGAAATCCATAAGCTTTCCGTGCCGTGCACCGATGCCAAGGCCATCGCCCAGGTGGGAACCATTTCCGCGAATGGCGACAAGCGTATCGGTGAAATTATCGCCGATGCCATGCAGAAAGTCGGCAAGGAAGGCGTCATCACCGTTGACGAAGGCCGTGGCTTCGAAGACGAGCTGGAAGTCGTCGAAGGTATGCAGTTCGATCGTGGCTACCTGTCGCCTTACTTCGTGACCAACCAGGACACCATGATGGTGGAACTGGAAGATCCGCATCTGCTGATGGTCGACAAGAAGATCTCCAACATCCGCGAATTGCTGCCGGTGCTGGAAGCAGTTGCCAAGTCCGGTAAGCCATTGGGCATTATCGCCGAAGACATCGAAGGCGAAGCGCTGGCAACACTGGTGGTCAACACCATGCGCGGCATCGTCAAGGTTGCAGCGACCAAGGCACCCGGTTTCGGCGATCGCCGCAAAGCCATGCTTCAGGACATCGCCATCCTTACCGGTGGCACCGTGATTTCCGAAGAAGTCGGCCTGACGCTCGAGCAAGCTAACCTGGATCACCTGGGTAGCGCCAAGCGTGTCACCATGTCCAAGGAAAGCACCACCATCATCGATGGTTCCGGCGTCGAGTCCGACATCGAAACACGTGTTGGCCAGATCCGCGCTCAGATCGAAGACACCAGCTCCGACTACGACCGCGAAAAACTTCAGGAACGTGTCGCCAAGCTGGCCGGCGGTGTCGCCGTCATCCGCGTGGGTGCCGCGACCGAGTTCGAGATGAAAGAGAAAAAGGCTCGCGTCGAAGATGCGCTGCACTCCACACGTGCCGCCGTCGAAGAAGGCGTCGTGCCTGGCGGTGGTACCGCACTGGTACGCATCCTTGGCAATCTCGCCAACCTCAAAGGTGAGAACGAAGACCAGACCCACGGCATTGCCATCGCCTTGCGTGCCATGGAATCGCCGCTGCGTCAGATCGTGACTAACGCAGGTCAGGAAGCGTCTATCATCGTCAATCAGATCAAGGCCGGTGAAGGTAACTACGGTTACAACGCACAAACCGGTGAGTATGGCGACCTGTTCGACATGGGCGTTCTCGATCCCGCCAAGGTTACACGTAGCGCGATGCAATCCGCAGGCTCCGTGGCTGGCTTGATGATCACCACCGAAGCCATGATCGCCGACGACCCGGATGAGCAAGAATCCGGCGGTGGCGGTGGCGCACCGGACATGGGCGGCATGGGAGGTATGGGCGGCATGATGTAATCGCCGCCTACTGACTCCCGGGCGCTGTCCCGTGACTCGAACCCCTGCCGGGCAACCGGTGGGGGTTTTTCATGTCAGAGGAATGGATCAGTCGTAGCTCGTAGCTCGTAGCTCGTAGCTCGTAGCTCGTAGCTCGTAGCTCGTAGCTCGTAGCCCAAGTACACTATCTCCCTGCCTTCGACTGTATCGCGATTTTTATGCTTTCCAATATACGTATCGTACTCGTCCAGACATTCCACCCCGGCAACATTGGCCAGGCCGCACGTGCCATGAAAACCATGGGCCTAGGGGACCTAGTACTGGTCAATCCACGCCGCTTTCCCGACGCAGAGGCCACTCGGCTAGCCGCTGGTGCGACCGATGTGCTCGACAACGCACGCGTCGTCGAACACATTTCACAAGCCGTCGGAGATTGCGTCCAGGTCATCGGCGCCAGCGCCCGCCTGCGTAGCCTCCCTCTACCCCATTTCGATGATCCCGAGCCCATGGCCGTGCAAATGGTCGAGTATGCACATGAAGCCCCGGTGGCACTGGTGTTCGGCCGTGAGCGCTTCGGCCTGACCAACGATGAAATTCGGCATTGCACGCACCAGGTCAGCATCCCCGCCAACCCCGATTACAGTGTCCTCAATCTGGCACAAGCCGTGCAGATACTCGCCTACGAAGTACGCCGTGCATGGCGTCACCAAACCCCCAGCGCCACTCAGCCCAAGTCCAAGCAGCCCGCCTTACCGACGCGCGAACAGATGGCTCACTTCGAGACTCACCTGCACCAAGCGCTGTCGTCCTCGGGATTTCTGACTCAGCCTCATGCACGCACTGAAGATCATCTACACGCACTTTTCTCCCGTGCTCAACCGACTCGCAAGGAGCTCTCCATCCTGCGCGGTGTCTTGACGACATTGGAAAATGCCGGCACAAAACGCGATGACTGAGGTAAAAGCCAGTCATCCCGAAGAATCAGCCATCTGCCCGACATAAAAAAACCGCGCCTCTTGGAGGCGCGGTTTTTCGTACGGCTCGATAAAGCACTCGCCGCCGCGCCAAGACGCGGCGGCAATGTGGCTTATTCGCCGCCCATCTGCTGCTTGATCAAATCACCGATAGTAGTCGGGCCTGACTCCGGCTCGGCTTCCTGATCGCGCAATTTGCCCATCGCACGGCGTGTATCGACCTGCTCTTTCGCCTTGACAGACAGGTTGATCGCACGATTCTTGCGATCGACACCGACGATCTTGGCTTCGACGCTATCACCTTCGTTGAGCACATTGCGTGCATCTTCGACGCGATCGGGGCTGATTTCGGAGGCCTTGAGTACCGCCACGACATCAGTCGCCAATTCGACATGCGCTTCCTTGGCATCGACTTCGACAACGCGACCGGTGACGATGGCACCCTTGTCGTTGACGGCCAAGTACTCGGAGACCGGATCGGTTTCGAGCTGCTTGATGCCGAGCGAGATACGCTCACGTTCCGGATCGATCGAGAGGATGACCGCTTCGGCTTCGTCGCCTTTCTTGAACTGGCGCACGGCTTCTTCGCCGGTTTCACTCCAAGAAATATCGGACAAGTGAACCAGACCGTCGATACCACCTTCCAAGCCGATGAAGATACCGAAGTCGGTGATCGACTTGATGGTGCCCGAAACGCGATCGCCCTTGTTATAGCGCGCGCTGAAGTCTTCCCACGGGTTGGTGGTGCACTGCTTGATACCCAAGGAGATACGACGACGTTCTTCGTCGATATCCAGCACCATGACTTCCACATCATCGCCGACCTGGACGACTTTCGAGGGATGAATGTTCTTGTTGGTCCAGTCCATTTCCGAAACGTGAACCAAGCCTTCGACACCTTCCTCGAGTTCGGCAAAGCAGCCGTAGTCGGTCAGATTGGTGACGCGGGCATTGACGCGGGTGTTTTCCGGATAACGATCCTTGATGTTGACCCATGGATCTTCACCCAGCTGCTTCAAGCCGAGAGACACACGGTTGCGCTCGCGATCGAACTTGAGCACCTTGACGTTGACCTCATCGCCAACCGCAACGATCTCGCTGGGATGCTTGATGCGCTTCCACGCCATGTCGGTGATGTGCAGCAGGCCATCGACGCCGCCCAAATCGACGAACGCACCGTAGTCGGTAAGGTTCTTGACGATACCGTCGATCTGTTGACCTTCCTGAAGCGTCGACAGAAGCGCTTCACGCTCAGCGCTGTTCTCGGCTTCGAGCACGGCACGGCGCGAGACCACAACGTTATTACGCTTGGGATCGAGTTTGATGACCTTGAAGTCCAGCTCTTTATGCTCGAGGTGAGCAGTATCGCGTACAGGACGGACGTCAACCAGAGAACCGGGCAGGAAAGCGCGGATGGAAGAGACATCGACCGTGAAGCCGCCCTTGACCTTGCCGTTGATCACGCCCTTGACGATTTCGTCCTTCTCGAAGGCCGCTTCCAGCTCTTTCCAGGCCTCGGCACGCTTGGCCTTTTCGCGAGACAGACGCGTCTCGCCGAAGCCGTCTTCAACGGCTTCAAGGGCAACCTTGACTTCATCGCCCACGGAGATAGTCAATTCGCCGTTGTCATCACGGAACTGTGCCACGGGGATTTGCCCCTCGGACTTCAGACCCGCGTTGACGGTAATCCAGTCACCTTCGATGTCGACCACGGTTGCCATGACGATGGCACCGGGTTCCATATTGATGTCCTGGAGAGACTGTTCGAACAGTTCAGCAAAGCTTTCGCTCATGTTGTTCCTACGTGATCAACGTTAATAGCGGCCAGGCCGCTCATTCTCCGCACCACCAGCAAGCGCGGGCCTTTCCTACATATCCCTGGGGACGTTGGCGCTGGTTCGACCTGCGAAGGCTCTCGGTTATCGCCCGCGCACGTCATGACGTCTGACCAGGGTCTCCGGATGGGTGCCCGTTTCACCCCAGCTACTCAGTTCGGGAGGCCAAGCCCACGTGCACTGAGCAGCCTTTCGATACACTCCACCACGTCCGGTATCGCAAGACTCGTACTATCCAACAACACGGCATCGTCTGCCGGCTTGAGTGGCGCTACTGCACGTTGTATGTCGCGCGCGTCACGAGCCTCAATTTCCTCTAGAAGACTCGTTAGATTAGCATCCCAACCGGCATTCAGCAACTGCTCATGGCGTCGCCGCGCCCGCTCTTCGGCCGAGGCCGTCAGGTAAACTTTCAGGGGTGCCTGGGGGAATACCACCGTTCCCATATCCCGTCCATCCGCTACCAGCCCCGGCATGTCGCGAAAGTCACGCTGGCGTTTCAAAAGCGCATCACGCACTCGAGGCAACGATGCCACCTGCGAGGCAACGTCGCCGACCTCTTCGGTACGGATTTCGCCGCTCACGTCGCGGCCTTCCAATTCGATACGCGTTTCGCCGTCGCATGCCACGAAGCGGACATCCAGGGTTTCGGCGCAGGTCTCAAGGGCAGCCTCATCGCCCAATGTCAGGCCATGCTTGAGCGCCGCCAGTGCCGTGAGGCGGTATAGCGCTCCGGAGTCCAGCAGGTGCCAGCCCAGACGTTCGGCGATCAAGCGACTGACCGTCCCCTTGCCTGCGCCACCCGGCCCATCAACGGTCAGTACGGGCACTTCGTCGTGCGACACGCTCATGACGCCTCCTGTTCTTCGAGCGACAGCCCCACACGACGCGCAAGATCGATGAATCCCGGGAATGACGTGGCTACGTTGGCGCAGTCATCGATCATGATCTCGCTCTCGGCACGCAGCGCGGCAATGGCGAAGGCCATGGCGATGCGATGGTCGCCCAGGCTATCGACATGTCCACCGCGATAATGCGCAACATGCGTATCACTGGCGTCGGCACGACCGACGATGTCGATGCCATCGGAATGAACGGTATTCTCAACGCCAAGGACCGCCAGACCATCGGCCATCGCCTGGATGCGATCGGATTCCTTGACGCGCAATTCTTCCGCGCCCCGCAAGCGGGTCACGCCTTCAGCATTGACCGCAGCGATTAACAGCACGGGAAACTCGTCGATGGCCAGCGGCACCTGTTCCACGGGGATATCGATGCCCTTGAGCGGCGCATGGCGAACGCGAATATCGGCAACCGGCTCACCGCCGACTTCCCTAGGGTTGAGCAATTCAAGATCGGCGCCCATGGCCTGGAGGATATTGATGGCTCCGATGCGTGTCGGATTAGTCCCAACATGCTCCAGAAGCAGGTCCGAACCCGGCGTAATGGCCGCTGCCACCAGATAGAAGACCGCCGACGAGATATCCGATGGCACATCGATAGGCGACGCCGTCAAGCGACCGCCGCCCTGTAGCCAGGCTTCGTCAGCCGCACGCTGCACCGCGTAACCGAAACCGTTGAGCATACGCTCGGTATGATCGCGCGTCGGTGCCGGCTCGCGCACCCGCGTCTCACCCTCGGCATAGAGCCCTGCCAGCAAGAGACAGGACTTCACCTGGGCACTGGCCATGGGCATGTCATAACGAATGCCGCGCAGCGCCTGGCCACCGCGAATCGTCAGCGGTGGCCGACCGCCTTCAGCGGTTTCGATCACTGCGCCCATCTCGCGCAGCGGATCGGCTACCCGTCCCATCGGCCGCTTGTTGAGCGACACATCGCCGGTCAACTCGGTATCGAAGGCCTGCCCGGCCAGCAAGCCTGCGAACAGGCGCATGGCGGTGCCCGAATTGCCTACATAAAGAGGGCCGGCAGGCGCCGTCAGGCCATGCAGGCCGACGCCATGGATGGTCACGCGCCCCTGGTGTGGACCTTCGATGGCGACGCCCATTTCACGAAATGCCTGCAACGTCGCCAGACTATCCTCACCCTCGAGGAAGCCATGCACGTCGGTCACGCCTTCAGCAAGTGCACCGAGCATGATCGAGCGGTGCGAGATCGATTTGTCTCCCGGCACGCGGATCCGACCGCGCACATCGCCACCGGGAGTCACGCGGTAACGGATATTGCGTTGTTCCATCGCTTGATAACTCGTCTGGTTCAAAAGCGTATCGAAATACTGCCGCGCATGATTGGCACGATCGAAGATCGCCAGCATGGCATCGCCATCGTTATCGGTCACGGCACGGCGCAAACGGGCAACGCCCGTCTCGAATTCATCCAGTGCACCAAGCACTGCTTCGCGGTTGGCACTGAAAATATCGCGCCACATGACCGGGTCGCTACCGGCGATGCGTGTAAAGTCGCGAAAGCCCCCCGCCGCATAGCGAAAGATTTCCAGGCGCTCGTCCTGACGCGCCAAGGTGTCGACCAACGAAAACGCCAACAAATGCGGGAGATGGCTAGTGCGCGCCAGGACCTGATCGTGGCGTGCCACGTCCATTTCGAGAAGCTCCGCCCCACAAGCCGCCCATAGCGCTCGTACACGGGCCAAGGCGTCGGGATCGGTATCGGCACGCGGCGTCAGTATCACCTTGTGGCGGCGATAAAGTGCAGAGTTGGACGCCGCTAAACCGCTTCTTTCGGATCCCGCGATCGGATGCCCCGGCACGAAGCGCGGCGGCATGCCATCGAAGGCCCGCTGGACCGCTGCCTCGATGGCACCTTTGGTACTGCCGACGTCGGTGATCACCTGTTCGCCTAGATGCGGCGTCAACTCGCGTAGCACAGCTTCCATCGCCAATACCGGCACCGCCAGCACGATCAAGCTGCTTTCGGCTACCCAAGGCGCCAGCTCCGTGCTGCCGGCATCGATCAGCCCCATGTCGATGCCGCGCGCTACTTCGTCAGCGTCACGATCACAGGCCAGAATACGCCCCGCAAAACCCGCTTCCTTCAAGGCTGCCGCCAACGAACCGCCGATCAGGCCCAACCCAATGATGAGGATACCGCGCTCGGTCGGCGCACAGGACTGCTCCGACATTTACAACACACCCACGGGATAAGATCCCAACACCTTGAGCTCGGCAGCACGCAACGTAATCTCCTCCAGCACCGCCGCGACCTGAGGATCGTCGCGATGGCCCTTGAAGTCGATGAAGAACACGTAATTCCAGACCCCAGTACGTGACGGCCGCGTCTCGACGCGCGTCAGATCGATCTTGTGACGGTGGAACGGCTCGAGCAGATCGTGCAGCGCCCCGGGCTGGTTGCGCATGGCCACGACGATGGACGTCTTGTCATCCTCGGAGAGCGGCGTGTCCTGGTGCCCGATGATCAGAAAGCGTGTCGAGTTATCGGGACGGTCCTCGATCTTCTCGGCGACCTTCTCGAGCTCGTAACGCTTGGCGGCCATGTCGCCGGCAATCGCGGCGCTGTGCCATTCGCTCTTGATCAGGCGCGCCGCCTCGGCATTGGACGACACCGGCACCCGTTCGGCATTGGGATAATGCGCGTCCAGCCACTTGCGGCACTGCGCCAGGGACTGGGGATGCGAATAAATGCGCGAGACCTTGTCGCGGCGCGTATTGCTGGACACCAAGAGATGGTGGTGAATACGCAGCACCACCTCGCCACAGATGCGCAGGCTGGCATCCATGAAGGTATCCAAGGTGCTGTTGACGATTCCCTCGGTGGAGTTTTCCACCGGGACCACGCCAAAATGCGCAGCCCCCGCTTCCACCTCGCGAAAGACTTCATCGATGGCTGCCATCGGCAAGCTTACCGCACTGTCGCCGAAATGCTTGAGCGCCGCCTGCTGAGTGAACGTGCCCTCGGGGCCGAGATAGGCGACCTTGACCGGCCGCTCCAGCGCCAGACACGCTGACATGATCTCGCGGAACAAGCGCGCCATTTCCTCGTCGTCGAGGGGACCTTTGTTCAGCGCCATGATGCGACGCAATACCTGAGCCTCGCGCTCGGGGCGATAGAACGTCGCTTGCGGATCGCTGTCGTTTTTCACCTGCGCTACTTGCTGTGCGCAGTGCGCGCGTTCGCTGACAAGCTTGAGAATCTCGCTATCCAGCGTATCGATTCGCTCGCGCAATGCCGGCAGGTCAGCCGACGTGATAGGGGCATCGTTATCGGACATGTCATGATCAGCCATGGCGTCGTTCGAACTCCCGCATGAAATCGACCAGCGCATCCACTGCCGCTTCCGGCACGGCGTTGTACAGGCTGGCACGCATGCCGCCTACGCTGCGGTGGCCCTTGAGATTCAAAAGCCCCGCCGCCTCGGCATCATTCAAGAACGCATCGTTGAGCGACTCATCGGCCAGCACAAACGGCACGTTCATGCGCGAACGATTGGACATGGCAATGGGGCTGGAATAGAAGTCGCTGGCATCGATGGTCGCATATAGCTTTTCGGATTTGCGCGCGTTGAGCCGGTCCATCGCCTCGACTCCCCCCATGTCGTGGCGCAACCAGTCGAAGACCAGCCCCGCCAGATACCAGGCATACGTCGGCGGCGTATTGAACATCGAGCCGTTCTCGGCCATGACACGATAGTTGAACATGGTCGGTGTGTTCGGCAAGGCGCGCTCGAGCAGATCGTCACGCACGATGACCAACGTCAGCCCCGCCGGGCCGATATTCTTCTGCGCTCCGGCATAGATGACGCCGAAGCGGGACACATCCAGCGGCTCGGAGAGAATCGACGACGACATATCGCATACCAGCGGCACGTCACCGACCTCGGGAATGTAATCGAATGCCAGGCCACCGATGGTTTCGTTGGCCGTATAATGCAGATAGGCAGCATCCGACGACAAGGCGATGTCCTCAGGCCGCGGCACCGCGGTCAGTCCATTGGCCTCGCTGGAGGCCGCCACGTGCGCACCCGCCAGATGGCGTGCCTCGGCAATCGCTTTCTTGCCCCAGATACCAGTGTATAGATAGTTCGGTGTACCGCCCGTGCCCAGCAGATTATAAGGCACCATCGCGAACTGGCTGGATGCGCCGCCCTGCATGAACAGAACGCGATAATTGTCGGGCACGGCCAGCAGCGCACGCAGGTCGCGCTCGGCACGCGCAGCGATTTCCGCGAAAGCATCGCTGCGGTGGCTCATTTCCATGACCGACAGGCCGCGCCCTTGATAGTCGAGCAATTCGTCGCGGGCGCGCTCAAGCACGGGGCCGGGCAGCGCCGCTGGACCGGCACAGAAGTTGAACTTGCGTGTCATCAGCGTGATTCCAAACGTAAAACGACCACTCACGAAGGAGCGGCCGCATTGAGACTCAATCGCCTTGTGGCGCCTCGTCATCATCCAGCGCGGGCGTCGCCTCTTCGATCACCGCCCCTTCTTCATCGGAGGCTAGCGCCTCGCCTGGCTCATCGACCCGCACCGTAGCGACCAGACGCTCGCCTTCGCCAGTGCGAATCAGGGTAACCCCTTGCGTATTACGTGAACTGACCGAAATTTCTTCGACCCGCGTGCGCACCAATGTGCCCTTGTCGGTGATTAGCATCATCTCATCGCTGTCGCGGACCTGAATCGCCGCCACCATGGCACCATTGCGCCGCGAGGTTTGCATGGCGATGACTCCTTGCCCACCGCGTCCACGCAGCGGAAACTCATCGAGACGCGTGCGTTTGCCATAGCCATTCTCGGAGGCGGTCAGGATATAGGCCTGATCTTCACTGACCGCCTGGACCGGAGTTTCCTCGGCAACGTCACCGGTGTCGTCGGCCTCGGTATCGATGGTCAACGATTGCGGAATGATCAAGCTGATCACCTCGGCGTCGCCCTGCAGGCGCATGCCACGTACACCACGAGCGGTGCGGCCCATGGCGCGTGCGTTGCCTTCCTCGAAGCGAATGGCCTTGCCGTTGGACGAGAACAGCATCGCATGATCGTTGCCGGAGGTGATCGCGGCGCCGACCAGGCGGTCGTTTTCTTCGAGGTCGATGGCGATCAAGCCCACGCTGCGCGGCCGCGAGAATTGCTCCAGCGAGGTCCGCTTGACGGTCCCCTTGGCGGTAGCGAAGAAGATGTAGCAGTCGTCGCGGTATTCGCGTACCGGCAGGATGGCGTTGATCGACTCGCCATCATCGAATGGCAGCATGTTGACCAGCGGCTTGCCGCGCGAACCACGGCTGGCGTTGGGCATCTCGTAGACTTTGAGCCAGTAGACCTTGCCACGGTTGGAGAACAGCAGCATGGTGTCATGCGTCGAGGCCACCAACAGGTGCTCGATGATGTCCTCGTCTTTCATGGTGGTCGCCGACTTGCCACGTCCGCCACGCCGCTGAGCCTGGTAGTCGGAAAGCGGCTGCGTCTTGGCATAGCCGCTGCGCGAGATGGTGACCACCATGTCTTCTTCGTTGATCAGATCCTCGATGGTCAGGTCCAGATGGCTGGCCTGGATCTCGGTCTTGCGGTCATCGCCGTACTGATCGCGAATCGCGCCAAGTTCCTCGCGAATGACCTCAAGCAGCCGCTCCGGAGAAGCGAGAATCTCGTTGAGCTCGGCGATACGCTGGAGGATCGACAGGTATTCGTCGAGCAATTTTTCGGTTTCGAGCCCCGTCAGACGGTGCAGGCGCAATTCCAGAATGGCCTGCGCCTGGGCCGGTGACAGGCGGTATTCACGCTCGTTGTCGGCGAGTCCGTAGCCTTCGTCGAGATCTTCCGGCTTGCAGGACGTCGCTCCGGCGCGCTCGAGCATGCCGGTGACTTGCCCCGGTTGCCAGGCACGTGCGACCAGCTTTTCCTTGGCTTCGGTGGCCGAGGGCGACGCCTTGATGAGTTCGATCACATCATCGATGTTGGAGATCGCCACGGCCAGACCCTCGAGAATATGGCCACGGTCGCGCGCCTTCTTGAGCTCGAACAACGTGCGCCGCGTCACCACCTCACGACGGTGGCGAATGAACGACTCGAGAATCTCCTTGAGATTCAGGATCTTCGGCTGGCCGTTATCCAGCGCCACCATGTTGATGCCGAATACGGTCTGCAGCTGAGTATGTGCGAACAGGTTGTTGACGACCACTTCGCCGGACTCGCCGCGCTTGACCTCGATCACCACGCGCAGACCTTCCTTGTCGGACTCGTCGCGCAACTCGGCGATGCCGTCGATACGCTTATCCTTGACCAGCTCGGCGATCTTCTCGATCAAGCGCGCCTTGTTCACCTGATAAGGCAGTTCGGTGACGATGATGTGATCGCGTCCGGTCTTGTCGTCATGCTCGATGGTATGATGAGCCCGCACATAAATGCGCCCGCGCCCGGTACGGTACGCATCGAGAATTCCCGCACGGCCATTGATGATCCCGCCGGTGGGAAAATCGGGGGCCGGGATATACGCCATGAGATCGTCGATGCTGAGCGTGTAATCGTCGATCAGTGCCAGGCAGCCATCGATTACCTCGCGCATGTTGTGCGGCGGGATGTTGGTCGCCATGCCCACAGCGATGCCCGAGGCCCCGTTGACCAGCAGGTTGGGGACCTTGGTCGGCAACACCTCGGGGATGCGTTCGGTGCCATCGTAGTTGTCGACCCAGTCGACAGTATCTTTTTCCAGATCGGTGAGGAGGTCATGGGCGAGGCGTGCCATGCGCACCTCGGTGTAACGCATCGCCGCCGCACTGTCACCGTCGATGGAACCGAAGTTACCCTGACCATCGACCAGCACATAGCGCATCGAGAATGTCTGCGCCATACGCACGATGGTGTCGTAGACCGCGCTATCCCCGTGCGGGTGATATTTACCGATCACATCACCCACGACACGGGCCGATTTCTTGTAGGCTTTGTTCCAGTCATTGCTGAGTTCATGCATGGCGAACAATACGCGCCGGTGTACGGGCTTGAGGCCATCCCGTACATCCGGCAACGCACGGCCGATGATCACGCTCATGGCGTAATCGAGATACGACTGTTTAAGCTCGTCCTCGATATTGACTGGCAGAATTTCTCTGGCGATCTCACCCATGGGTCGTTCAATCCTTTGCACCGCGCCATACCATCGGTCATGGCACTGAATGAAACGAACAGCGACCTCACGGAGCACGAAGCCCCGCAGGTCACTCTTCAGCGCTCGACGCCAATGGCTGTCACAGCAATCATTGAGCTTCGATGGCGGGCCCACACCTCAAAGGGCCCGAATCACGCCATCATACCATTTCACATGGCAATGCGGCAGGCTTGGTCAATGCAATCGCTCGCTCCGCACGAGCGCGAGCAAAACACGCCTTTTCATATACCGCTGATACGTGCATCCGACTGGGGAGTGGCACCCGCCTTGGCGTTTCGCCATAATGAGCCCCTTTGTGACGGAATAGGCTCATGTGGTTCAAGCACTTGCATCTCTACCGCCTGCACGACACGACACCCATCGCGCTCGAGACACTCGAATCGGCTCTGGAGGCCTTCGCCTTTCGTCCAGTGTCGCCGAGTGAAGGCAAGCGCCTCGGCTGGCAACGCCCTGCGGGGCGGCACGGTCAACAGCTCGCCCATGAGATCCAGGGCCATCGCCTGCTTTCACTGCTGCGCCAAGAACGCCTGCTACCAGCCTCGGTAGTCCGCGAGGAAGTAGAAGAACGCGCCGCCGAGCGCGAGGCTGCCGAAGGTCGCCCATTGCCACGCCGCGAGCGCCAGGCACTCAAGGAACAGGTCGTGGAGGAATTTCTGCCACGCGCCTTCACGCGTAGCCAGCGCATTGATATATGGTGGGATACTCGTCGTGGCCTCATCGCCGTCAATTGCGCCAGCCGCGCCCGCGCCGAGGATGCTCTCGACCTGCTGCGTCAGTCGCTGGGCTCGTTGAAGGTCACGCCGCTGGCCGTGCGCCAACTGCCCTCGCGCAGCATGACCGCCTGGCTCGCGGATATCGCTTCGCGTCCCGAAGGGCTGCAGCTGGGCGATCAGGTCGAACTCAAGGACGCCAATGGCGACGATGGCGTGTGGCGTGCACGAGGCATCGACCTCGACGGCGAAGAAGTGCAAAGTGTGCTCGCCAGTGGGCGTCAGGCTAGCCGCTTGGCGCTGGATGTCGAAGATCAGCTATCGCTGGTCTTGCACGACGACCTGACACTCAAATCGCTGCGCTTCGCCGACGCCGTGCTCGACGAAGCCGCTCAACAAGAAGGCGATGACGACCCCACGCTACGCCTGGAAACGGACTTCGCTCTCATGGCCCAAGTGCTCTCTGGATTCATCGAACAACTCATCGAATGGCTGGGCGGCGAAGCCGACCCGGCAGCGCCTACATCATGACGCACGCACCGACTCCCCAATCCGCTCCCCAAGATTTCGACGCCATTCGTCCTTATCAAGACGATGAGGTGGCGACGGTACTCGACCGTCTGGCCCATTGCGACGAACTGCTCGATGCGATCACGCACTTTCGCCTCCCCCGGCTGGCGCGTTACGCGCCTCCCGTGGCGCGTTTCATCGCGCGTCTAGGGCTACAACACGAAATGCGCAACATCGAGAGCGTCGCCGCCTTTCAGCAACGCATCGCCCGCTATATGGCGCGAATGATCGCCACCACCACGGATGCCTTCGAGATCGAAGGGCTCGAGCACCTCGACGCCGACAAGGCCTATCTATTCATCGGCAATCATCGCGATATCGCCATGGACCCGGCGTTCGTCAATTACGCGCTCTACCAGAAAGGACGCAATACCGTACGCATCGCGATTGGCGACAATCTACTACAAAAGCCATTCGTCAATGATCTGATGCGTCTCAACAAGAGTTTCATCGTGCCGCGTTCGGCCAAGGGCAAGCGAGCGATGCTGCAGGCGTATCAGACGTTATCGCGCTATATCCGCCATTCGATCACCACGGATAATCACTCGATCTGGATCGCCGAGCGCGAAGGGCGCGCCAAGGACGGTATCGACTGCGCCGATACCGCTATCGTCAAGATGCTGGGCATGGCCCAGCGCATGGACGGCGGCGAGGCCGATATCGGTGCCGCAGTATCCGAGCTACGCCTCGTGCCGGTATCCATCAGCTACGAATACGACCCCTGCGATCTGCAGAAGGCACGCGAGTTGTACGCCCGTCATACGGAGGGCCGTTACGACAAAGTCGAATTCGAGGATATTCAATCCATCGTCGCCGGCATCACAGGCCACAAGGGCCGTATCCGCCTGACCTTCGGCACGCCCCTGGGAAGTGATTTCGCGAGCCCGGAAGCTGTCACCGAGGAAATCGATCACCAGGTACTGGCTCACTACCATATGTTCCCCAGCCACCAACTCGCGCTAGAGGCCACGGGGCTGGCACCGGAACTGGTCGACTTGAGCGAGGTCACCGATGCCGACCGTGCACGCTTTGAAGCACGCCTGGCCACGGTACCCGATCACCTGCGTCATTGGTGGCTACGCCAATACGCCAACCCCATTCTCAACCGCGCCGGATATATCGAGGAAGACGCCTGACGCGTCACTTCCGCCAGAACGTGGGCGTCAACAGCACCAGCACGGTGAGGATTTCAAGGCGCCCCATCAACATGCCCAGACTCAAGAGCCACTTGGCGGCGTCGGGCAGCGACGCGAAATTACCCGCCGGTCCGATGACCGGCCCCAGGCCAGGGCCGACGTTGGAGACGGCGGTGGCCGCCCCCGAAAGCGCCGTCACCAGGTCAAGCCCCAGCAGCGCTAGTCCCAGCGCCAGACCTGCAATCGTCAGAAAGAAAAAGAAGGAAAACGCGATGACCCCGCGCACGACTTCGTCGCTCAGCGGGTTGCCATTATAGCGTTGCGCGAAGATCCCCTGAGCATGCACGAGATGGCGCAATTGAGTGAACAGCATGATGGCGCCGATCTGAAAGCGGAATATTTTCATGCCGCCACTCGTGGACCCGCTACAGCCGCCAACGAAGGTCAGATAAAAGAACGCAGCGACGACCAGCGGCCCCCATTGAGTGTAGTCGTCGGAGGCATAGCCGGTGGTGGTGACCACCGAGATGACGTTGAAGGCGACTTGGGTCAGCGCTTCGAAGAACGGCACACCCCCGGCGACGCGATACGCGGTCAATCCCAGTATCACCACCGCCAACAGCCCCATCAGCCCTCGCACCTGCTGGTCCCGCCACAGGACATTCGGCGTATCGCGCAACGCGCGAATGAACAGCACGAACGGCAGCGCGCCGCACAGCATGAAGAACGAGGCCAACCACAGAATCAGCGGACGCTCATGATAGACCCCGAAGGACGCATCCGAGTTGGCAAAGCCTCCGGTGGCCATGGAACTCATGGCATGCACGACGGCATCCAGCGGCGTCATGCCCGCCAGGTAGTACGTCAGCATTGCCAGCAAGGTTCCGCCCAGGTAGATGGCGCCACTCGCCTTGGCGATACCGCCAGCGCGTGGCAGCACCTTGTCGGACCAGTCCGACGACTCGGTTTGAAACAAACGCATGCCGCCGACCTTGAGAAACGGCAGGATAGCGATCGCCATGACGATGATGCCGATACCACCCAGCCACTGCATCAAGCCGCGCCACAATTTAAGGCCGTCGGAGAGACCGTCGATGCCCACCAGCACCGTCGACCCGGTGGTGGTGATCGCCGAGACGGACTCGAAGACGGCATCAGCGAAGGACAGTTGCGGCGCCCCCAGAATCAACGGCAGGCTAGCCCCGGCACTCACCAGCACCCAGCTCAAGGTCGTAAGAATGAACATCTGACGCGGACGCAGCAGAATCTCGATGCCATGCGTGACCAACCACATAAGGCATGCAGCACCCGCCACGATGGCGATCGACAGCGCGAAGGCAATGCGGTCGGGGTCATTCTCCAGGGTCAGCACGCCGAGCGGCACGATCATCAAGATCGCCAGCACGCCCAGCAATACCGCCAGAATCCTGACCACCGGCGCGGACACTACCAGGCTGCGCTTGATGCGTGGGTGTATCACCGCCACCAGCCTTCCTCCTCGCCCCTGCGTCGCCGACGTCCCATGATCCACGCTGGCACGATAAAGCGGCGCATCGTTATAAACGGGCGCTACTATAAAGGGTGCACGGTCGTTTCTCTACTCGCGCGTCTCCACTCGCGCGCCTTGCGGCCTTCCATTCACCATGACAGGTCTACTGCCGTCCACCGCGACGATGTGCTATCGTCCGCGACATCATCCTGCGAGTCGATTCGCGACGCCGTAACCGCACGGCACGCGATACCGCATGCGCCACACGGCCACACGGCCATACGGAGAGAGCCCATGAGTTCCGCGTCCGAAATGCAGAAAGTCCGGATCATCAACGAGCTGCGTGAATTCATCAAGAAACTGCTGCAGGATCCGGCGATTCTCGAGCAATCGCTCAGCATCGCCCGCGCCCATTACACCGACGGCGAAAGTCAACAAATGTGGGCTACCATTGCCAACGAAATCTCGGACAATACCAGCGTGCATATTCCCGAAGACCCTAGCGAGCACTCGGAAGCCGACCGACTGTTTCTGGAAGTGTTGAAGGAAGTCGTCGACGAAGGGAAGGCGTTGTACTGAAGGTTTAAGCTGGAAGCTGGAAGTTTTAAGAAGGAAGAGGGAAGGAAGAAGAACGAAAGGGATACGAGAGAATCTAAAAGGCCGGCGACTGCCGGCCTTTTGCTTGTTAGAAAGTCGCTTGGTCACACCTTAGCTATTGGCAACACAGCTATCAGGCACGACATCGTCGCTAATACCTTTCGATGCAGTACATTCCCACCCTCCATCGTCTTGGCGCTCAAGCGTCAAAGTTTCGTTGGAGAAATTTCCTTCATCATCAAACTTAAAGGTCAGTTTCGGTTGCTTTTTGTCGTCACCGAACTGATCAACCGTAATTTTACCATTCTGAACTGCACTATCCGAAAGACCAAGATCGGAGGCTGCCGAGGGCGTGTAGCCCTCCTGAACCGCCAGTTCCGCCGGCGTTTGCAGTGACTTGAGGGTCGCGAGTGCAGAGCTGACTTCCGAACGCGCGACGTAGTTCTGATACTGCGGGATGGCGATGGCGGCGAGGATGCCGATGATCGCGACGACGATCATGAGTTCGATGAGTGTAAAACCGCGTTGTTGATGTTCCATTGAGTTCTCCTGTACCCCCTTGTTGAATGCCCTGTTGTTCGCCTTTTTGGCGAGCCCGACGGGGCGGATGATGACGCGTTGCGGACGCTCCAGCGATGTGCCGCCCCTGCCGGCTCTCCGCGAGGCAGCCGCCCACGATGTTACATTAAATTACACTTATCATGCTGGCAAGATAATCGAGATTAAAGTTTTCCCGATTTCGGTCGATTACATGAAAAAACTAATTGACTAGATATCTCATGCCCAAGGTCACTAAAGCGGTCATGCATGGGGTAGAATGCGAGAAATTACGGGGTATCGGCCGCCCCATCTGGTCGCTCCTTTTGGTGTCGAAACGCTTATGCACTCGTCTTCATCATCGTATCCTCCCGCCTCCGGCAGGCCGCTTTTGAAAGGGCTCGCCGCACGCCTGGTCACGGAAGGCCGGATCGAGGAATCCAAGGCACAGCATGCCATGGAGGCCGTGCACGATACGCATCAGTCAGTGCTCGAGTATGTCATCGAGCAACGCTGGGTTGCCGCGCGCGAGGCCACCCAGAGTGCCGCATGGGAATATGGCCTGCCGTTCGTCGATCTGGAAGCCATCAGTACCGAGCGCCTGCCCATCGGCGAGGGGCTGTCCGACACACTAATTCGCCGTCTCGGGATCTTGCCGCTAGCGCGTGGCGAGCGCCATATCAGTGTGGCGATCCCCTACCCCTCGACGCTGTCCAAACTCGATGAACTGCAATTCACTACCGGCCTCACCGCCGAGGGCGTGCTGGTGGCCGCCGATCAGTTGCAGCCGGCCATCGAGCGGTATCTCGTCCAGCGCGAGACGCACGGTATGCTCGAGGCCCTCGATGATGCCAGCGAAGCGCTCGAGACGCTCGACCTCGACGATGTAGAGCCTCTCAATGAAGGGCTCGACACCGATGACGACGATGCCCCGGTGGTGCGCTTCGTGCACAAGATGATGCTCGATGCCGCGCGGCGTGGTGCCTCGGACATTCACTTCGAGCCTTATGAGTCGACTTTCCGCATCCGCTTTCGTATCGATGGCATCCTGGTCGAGGTGGCGCGGCCGCCGTTCAATTTGCGCGCCCGTCTTTCGGCACGTCTCAAGGTCATGTCGCGTCTGGATATCTCCGAGCGTCGTTTGCCGCAGGATGGCGCCATCAAACTGCGTGTCTCGGCCTCTCGCACCATCGACTTCCGCGTCAGCACGCTACCCACGGTCCACGGCGAGAAAATCGTGCTGCGCTTGCTGGATGCCGGCGCTACACGCCTGGGAATCGATGCACTAGGCTTCAGCGAATCGCAAAAGGCGTTGTTCGAACACGCGCTCGCCCAGCCGCAGGGGATGATACTCGCCACCGGTCCTACCGGCAGCGGCAAGACCGTGACTCTGTATACCGGGCTCAACATTCTCAATACCGACGCGCGCAACATCGCCACCGCCGAGGACCCCGTCGAGCTCAAGCTGGATGGCATCAACCAAGTCAATGTGCTGCCCAAGATCGGGCTGGATTTCGCCAGCGCACTGCGCGCCTTCCTGCGCCAGGACCCCGATGTCGTGATGGTCGGTGAGGTCCGCGACCTGGAAACCGCAGAGATCTCCGTCAAGGCCGCGCAGACCGGCCACCTGGTACTGTCGACGCTACACACCAACTCAGCGGCCGAAACCCTGACGCGACTGCGCAACATGGGCGTGGCGGCCTACAACATTGCAAGCTCGGTAACGCTGATCGTCGCCCAGCGCCTGTTGCGTCAGTTGTGCCCCCACTGCAAGTCACCTGTCGAGCTTCCTCGGCAACTCTTCCTTGAGGCGGGCTTCACGACAGACGAAATCGAGACCGCGACCTGCTATCGCGCCACGGGCTGTACGCAATGCACCCACGGCTACAAAGGGCGCGTCGGTCTCTATGAAGTACTCCCCGTCAGCGAGGCCATGAGCAAACTGATCATGGCCGACGGCAATTCATTGGAACTCGGTGAACTGGCCCGTCAAGAAGGCCATCCCGATCTGCGGCGCAGCGGTCTGAGCAAAGTACTCGCAGGCATTACTAGTCTCGAGGAGATCAATC
Source organism: Chromohalobacter sp. 48-RD10 (assembly GCF_029889785.1). Lineage (NCBI taxonomy): Bacteria > Pseudomonadati > Pseudomonadota > Gammaproteobacteria > Oceanospirillales > Halomonadaceae > Chromohalobacter > Chromohalobacter sp. 48-RD10. The sequence continues at coordinate 340,623 of NZ_JARANX010000002.1, forward strand.
GCGTGGTGCTGGAATGAGCGATCCGGTCAAGTGACATGAGGACAACGACATGGCGATAGCATCACGCAGCAAGGCACCTCGGCGCGTCGTCCTGCACCGCTGGCGGTGGAAGGGCAAGAACTCACGCGGTGAAACCATTCAAGGTGAACTGGTCGCTGCGGACGAAATGGGCGTACGTCAGGAACTCGGGCGTCAGAACATCCTCGTCAAGCGGATTCAGCGCGTGCGCAGCCCTTTCGGGCTGGGTCGCATACGCCCGCAGGACATCACCTTGTTCGCGCGCCAGATGGCGACCATGATCCGTGCCGGTATTCCCTTGCTACAGGCGTTCAGCGTGGTCTCGGAAAGCCTCAAGCGCCCCGCCATGCACCATCTCATCGAGATACTGATGAATGAAGTCTCGGCCGGCGCCAGCTTCTCCGAAGCACTCGCGCAGCATCCACAGCATTTCGATCGCATGTTCGTCAACATGGTCGAAGCCGGCGAGCAATCCGGCTCGCTGGATCGCATGCTGGAGCGCGTCGCCAGCTATAAGGAAAAGATCGACTCGCTGCGGTCCCGCGTGCGCAAGGCGCTTTATTATCCCGCCGCCGTCGTACTCGTGGGCATGGGGGTGACCGCCCTGCTGCTAGTCAAGGTCGTACCGCAATTCGAGAGTTTGTTTCGCGGCTTCGGCGCCGATTTACCCGCCTTCACGCAATTGACCATCCATCTCTCGACGTGGGTCCAGGCCTATTGGCCACACGTGCTTGGCGCCTTCATCGCTGCCGGCTTGCTGATACGTCTCGGCATACGGCGCTCGCCGCGCTTCGCCTATCACATCGATGGGCTGATACTGCGCCTGCCGGTGATCGGCGATATCCTCGACAAGTCGTCGGTAGCGCGTTTCTCGCGAACCTTGGCGACGACCTTCAGCGCCGGAGTGCCCCTGGCCGAATCGCTGCATACCGCAGCAGGCTCGACCGGCAACCGTATCTACCAGCGTGCCATCAACGAGGTGCGTGAACACGTCGCCAGCGGCCAGCAACTCAACTTCGCCATGCGCGCCACCGGGCGCTTTCCCAACCTGGCCGTGCAGATGATCGGGGTCGGCGAAGAATCCGGCGCACTGGACGCGATGCTCAACAAGGTGGCGGATTTCTACGAGGAAGACGTCGACACCAAGGTCGACGCCCTGACATCGCTGCTCGAACCCTTCATCATCGTGGTGCTGGGCGTGCTGGTCGGCGGTCTCGTGGTGTCGATGTACCTGCCGATCTTCGAGATGGGGTCGGCAATCTAGACAGACCTCAGACATTGGTACGTTTCTCATTCATCCGCCCCGGCATTTTGCCGGGCGCGTTCGTTGCAGGAGTGGCACGTTGCTCGCCGATATTCCTTTACCGTGGCTGGCCATCATGGCGTTCGTCCTCGGTACCTTGCTGGGCAGTTTTCTCAATGTCGTGATCGTACGTCTGCCGGTAATGCTGATGCAGCAATGGCGTCAGGAATCCCGCGATGCGCTGGCGCTACCCGCGGAAGAGGTAGCGCGCTACAACCTGTGCACGCCACGCTCGCAATGTCCGAGCTGCCGCCAGCCCATCGCCTGGCACGACAACCTGCCTCTCATTGGCTGGTTCAAGCGCCGTGGCCGCTGCGCGCACTGCCAGGCACGTATCAGCGTGCAATATCCGTTGATCGAACTGATGGCGGGCTTGTTGATGGCGAGCGTCATCATCGTGCATGGCGCCACCTGGGCAGCGCTGGCCTGGAGCGGACTGTGCCTGGCGTTGCTGGTTCTGGCCGTCATCGATCTGCGCACCCAGTTGCTCCCCGATATCATCACACTGCCTTTGCTCTGGGCCGGCCTGCTTTATCAGCTCTTCTTTCAGCCTTATATGCTCGAGAATGCCGTTGTCGGCGCAATGGCCGGTTATGTGCTGCTGTGGAGCTTCTACTGGCTGTTCAAGTGGCTGACCAAAAAGGAAGGCATGGGCTACGGTGATTTCAAGCTGCTGGCGGCGCTGGGTGCCTGGCTCGGCTGGACGATGCTGCCGATGCTACTGATGCTCTCCGCCGGGCTGGGTGCGATCATCGGGGGGATGTTGCAGCTCTCGCTGTCACGCTTGCGCGGCATGCCACTCCCCTTCGGTCCCTTTCTCGCCCTCGCCGGTTGGATCGCGGTACTCTTCGGCGCCCCACTACGCGCCTGGACCGGCTTATGAGGAATTTGCCATGATATCCGCCGCTCCCATCATCGGCGTAACCGGTGGCATCGCCTCGGGCAAGTCCACCGTCGCCGCCATGTTCGCCGAACTGGGGATTCCCTGGGTCGATGCCGACCTCGTGGCACGCGATATCGTCGCGCCCGGCGAACCCGCGCTGGACGACATCGTGGCACGTTATGGAAACTCGCTTCTCGACGCGCACGGCGAGTTGCAACGCCGTGCCTTGCGCGACATTGTCTTCGCCGATGATGGCGAGCGTCAGTGGCTGGAAAGCGTCACGCATCCACGCATCCGCCAGCGATTACGCGAGCGTCTCACGGCGATACGCCAGGACGACGCCCCCTATGGGCTACTCGTGTCGCCGCTGCTGTTCGAGACGGATCAAGTCTCGCTGGTCGACCGCCGCCTGGTCATCGATGTACCCGAAACGCTTCAGGTAGCGCGCACTCAAGCACGCGATGAAGTGAGCGAAAGCCAGGCACATGCTATCCTCGCGGCACAGATGCCCCGCCAAGAGCGGCTGGCGCTTGCCGACGATGTGATCGAGAATCATGGTGACATGACGGCGCTGAAAGCGCAGGTCGCCAAGCTCGACGCGCGTTACCGGCAACTATTCGATGGCACCCATCAGGAGCACTCGCTTTAGCATGACGGAGACATCCCAAGACCGCCCCCTTGAAGTCGCTTGCCCCCAGTGCCGCACCAAGGTCGCCTGGACAGCCGACAACCCTTATCGCCCCTTCTGCTCGAAGCGCTGCCGCTTGCTCGATCTGGGCGCCTGGGCCGATGAATCCCACCGCATTGCGGGTGAGCCCGCCATGGACGAAACCGATCTCGACCGCTTGATCGACGACCTGGAGCGCGGCGAACCACGCCAATGAGACATGAACGCCAACGGCCCGCCAAAATGGCGAGCCGTTGGTATGCGATACCGCGCTGTTGCGACGAGCGCGTTACTTCCAAAGGTCGCGAATCGTCGCGATTCCCTGGGCGCCCACTGCACGCGCCTGATCGATATCGTCTCGGGTGACCCCGCCTAGCGCATAAACCGGCATCCCCGCCGTCTCCACCAGCTGCTGAAAATCGTGCCAGCCGACTGGCGCAGTTTCAGGATGGCTAGGGGTCACGCGCACCGGCGAAAAGGTCACGAAATCGCAGCCAATTGCAGCAGCCTGTTCAAGCTGTTGAGGATCATGCGTCGAGGCCCCCAGCCACTTGTCATGTGCAATAGGGCGATGTTTGAGTGCCATCAAGGCACGACTGGGCAGATGGATACCATCGGCATCGATGCTGTCGAGCAGTGCGGGGTCGCCATTGAGCATCAAGCGTGCCGCGTAGCGACGACAAAGCGCCAGCACTTGCTCGGCACGCTTTATATACGCGCTTTCATCCAGCGTCTTGGCACGCAGTTGCACCAGGCGCACATGATCGTCGCGCAAGGCGCGCTCGAGCTTGTCGAGAAATACCGTGTCGTCGGCTTCTTCGTCACTGATCAAATACTCGTGCGGCAAGCACACCGCACGCAAGATCGGGTGATTGGCCTCCGGGAACGGGTAATTGTGCAGCTCGTTCTGCGGTACCCAGCGCACCGCTTGGCCTTCGCGCCCAAAGGGCTCGCCCTCGAACTCATGCACCTGCCAGACATCGAGCAAAATGCGTTTGTCGGCATATTCATGGTGAACGCGAATGAGTGGTTGAGCGCGCAGGATCTCGACGCCCAGCTCTTCACGGAGCTCACGCGTGAGCGCTTCGAAACCGGTTTCGTAGGGTGCCAGCTTGCCCCCGGGAAATTCCCATAGCCCCCCCTGATCTACGATCGAGGGACGGCGTGCCAGCAGCACGTGACCATCCTCGCGAATGATGGCAGCCGCCGCTACGTGTACCCTTCTCTTCACCATGTTGGTCATTTCACCTTGACTGACTGTTCATGATCCGCGGACCGAAGACGGCCCGCTTATCGCTGCTGCCATCCGCACTCGGCTAGCCGTACTTTACGACTCGCACTCAACTACGGTAGTCGGCATTGATGGAGACATAATCGTGTGACAAGTCTGACGTCCAGACCGTCGCCGCGGTATCTCCGCGTCCCAGATGGATGCGAATCGTGATCTCGGACTCGGCCATGACCGCGCTTCCCGCCTCCTCGGTATACGAAGCCGCGCGACCGCCTCGCTCGACGAGCGCCACACTACCGAGGTCGATAGCGATACGCGACACATCCAGATCGGATACCGGAGCACGCCCGACCGCCGCCAAAATGCGTCCCCAATTGGCATCACTGGCATAAAGCGCCGTTTTCACCAACGGCGAATGCGCCACGGTAAAGGCAACGTCCAACGCTTCCTGCCGCGCCATCGCCCCTTCGACTTCGAGGGTTACGAACTTGGTCGCGCCCTCGGCATCACGGATGATGGCCTGCGCCAATTCTACCAGCACCTCGGTCAACGCCGCAGCAAAGCGCGACTCGCGCTCGTCGGTATCGATGCGAGCACCGCGTCCGGTGGCCGCCAATGTACAGGCATCGTTGGTCGAGGTATCCGAGTCCACGGTGATGCAGTTGAAAGAGTCATCGACGGCTCGCCGCAATAGTACTTGCAGGCGCTCGTCGTCGATAGCAGCGTCGGTGAAAACGAAGCTCAGCATCGTGGCCATGTCGGGCTTGATCATGCCCGAGCCCTTGGCAATGCCGTTGATCGTCACCATTTGGCCGTCGATCTCGATACACGCCGTGGCCCCTTTGGCACGCGTATCCGTCGTCAGAATGCCTTCGGCTGCCGTCTGCCAGGCATCCGCCGACAACACGGCAAGCGCCTCCGGCAAGGCATCGCATAGCCGACTCACCGGCAGCGACTCGCCGATCACACCGGTCGAAAACGGCAAGACGGACTGTGCGGCGACATCCGCCAGCTCGCCCAGTGCCTGGCAACTCGTCTCGGCATCATGCATGCCTTGCTCACCCGTACCGGCATTGGCATTACCGGTATTGATCAGCAGATAACGCGGCTTTTCCGTCTCGAGATGACGTCGAGCCAAATGAACCGGTGCCGCGCAAAATGCGTTGCGGGTAAACGCCGCCGCCAGCGTCGTTGCCTCGGGCAACTCGACCACCACCAGATCACGGCGCTCCGCTGCTTTGATACCTGCCATCGCCGTTCCCAGGCGAATACCTTCGATGGCCGGCATCGCCGGAAAACTCGCGTCCCCCACCGCCATATTGCCTCTCCTCACGCCACGCTTGCCTTGAGCTCAGTTCAACTGACCGTGGCAATGCTTGTATTTCTTGCCGGAGCCGCAAGGGCACGGGTCGTTGCGGCCCACCTTGGGGCCTTCGCGACGTACCGGCTGTCCATCCTCTTCGTCGCCAGTACGTTCCTCGCCTTCGACGGCCACTGCCTCGGCGGAGGCCACGGCATCTTCATGCACCGGCTGGCTGATCGCGCGTTCGCGCTCCAGCGTGGCACGCCGCTCACGTTCCATCTCATCGACTTCCTCCTGACGCCGTACTTGCACATGACTCAGGATGCGAATGACATCGTGCTTGATGTTGGCCAATAACGACTGGAAGAGCTCAAAGGCTTCACGCTTGTATTCCTGCTTGGGATTCTTCTGTGCATACCCACGCAGATGGATCCCGCGGCGCAGATGATCCATGTGTTGCAGGTGTTCCTTCCAGCGCGTGTCGAGCACTTGCAACATGACCTGCTTTTCGAAGCGGCGCATCAGCTCCGGTCCCACTGCCTCGGCCTTGCTGGCAAAGAGACCGCGATGCTGGTCGTGCAGACGTTCACGCAGCAGGTCTTCATGGAAGTGTTCGTCTTCTTCTGCCCATTGCACCAAGGGCACGTCGAGATTGAACTCCTGCTTGAGATAGTCCTGCAACCCGGCAAGATCCCACTGTTCGGGCAGACTCTGCGCCGGCACATAACTGGTAATGGCCTCGGACAAGACCTGCTCACGAATCTCAGCGATATTGGACGAGAGATCATCGGTAGCAAGCACTTCATCGCGCTGCTGATAAACGACGCGGCGCTGATCGTTGGAAACGTCGTCGTATTCCAGCAACTGCTTGCGGATATCGAAATTGCGACCCTCGACCTTTTTCTGGGCACGCTCGACAGCATTGGACACCATCTTGTGCTCGATCGCCTCGCCGCGCTCCAGGCCCAAGGCATTCATCATCCGCTGCACGCGATCGGAGCCGAACAACCGCATGAGATTGTCTTCCAACGAGAGGAAGAAGCGTGTCGACCCTGGATCGCCCTGACGGCCGGAGCGTCCGCGCAGCTGATTGTCGATGCGCCGCGATTCGTGGCGCTCGGAGCCAATTACGTGAAGACCGCCCGCAGCCAGTACAGCATCGTGGCGTTCCTGCCATGCCGCCTTGAGTGACGCGACCTGATCTTCGGAAGGATCATCGAGAGCCGCCGCTTCAGCTTCCCAGTTACCGCCCAGCACGATATCGGTACCACGCCCGGCCATATTGGTAGCGATGGTCACGGCACCAGGCTGTCCCGCCTGGGCGATGATTTCCGCTTCGCTCTGGTGCTGCTTGGCGTTAAGCACATTGTGCGGCACCTGATACTGCCGCATCAGTTGGGCGAGGTATTCGGAGGTTTCGATCGACGCCGTGCCCACCAAGACGGGACGCCCCGCTTCGCGTTGCGTCTTGACATCATCGATGATGGCTTCGAATTTCTCCTCACTGCTCATGTAGACCGAATCATTATGGTCCACGCGCACCAACGGGCGGTTGGTGGGAATCACCATGACATCCAGCCCGTAGATCTGACGAAACTCGAAGGCCTCGGTATCGGCGGTCCCCGTCATCCCCGACAGCTTGTCATACAGGCGAAAGTAATTCTGGAAGGTCGTCGAGGCCAGTGTTTGACTCTCTTTCTGAATTGTCACGCCTTCCTTGGCCTCGACCGCTTGGTGCAGACCCTCGGACCAGCGGCGACCTGGCATGCTACGTCCGGTATGCTCATCGACGATGACTACTTCATCGTTGTTGATGATGTAATCGACGTCGCGATGATAGAGATGGCGAGCACGCAACGCCGAATGCACATGCTGTAGAAGCCCCAGATTCTGCGCCGAGTACAACGAGTCGTCCGCACCCAGAAGCTCCGTCTCTCTCAATATCCCTTCCAGCTTCTGGTGGCCGGTTTCCGTCAGTTCCACCTGCTTTTGTTTCTCATCGAGAATGAAGTCCCCACTGGTCGGGTCCTCTTCGTCGCTGCACTCCTCGAGCCCCAGGGATAGCTGATTGATACGCCGATAAAGCTCGACGTTTTCTTCGACCGGGCCGGAAATGATCAGCGGTGTGCGCGCCTCGTCGATGAGAATCGAGTCGACTTCGTCGATGATCGCGTAGTGCAGCTCGCGCTGAACCTTGTCATCCAGCGAAAACGCCATGTTGTCGCGGAGATAGTCGAACCCGAATTCGTTGTTGGTCCCATAGGTGATATCGCAGGCGTAGGCTTCACGCTTCTGGGGCGAAGCCTGGCCGGAATAGATCGTCCCCACGCTGAGGTCGAGAAACTCGTAGAGAGGGCGCATCCACTCGGCATCGCGGCCCGCCAGATAGTCGTTGACCGTCACTACGTGCACGCCCTTCCCCGGCAACGCATTGAGATAGACCGACAGAGTACCGACCAGGGTCTTGCCCTCGCCGGTTTTCATCTCGGCGATGCGCCCTTCGTGCAGCGTCATCCCGCCGACCATCTGCACATCGAAATGACGCATTCCCATCACGCGCTTACTCGCCTCGCGCACGACGGCGAAAGCTTCGGGAAGTATCTTGTCAATGGATTCGCCGGACTCCAGACGCTTGCGGAATTCGCTGGTCTTTGCCGACAGCGAGGCATCATCGAGAGACTCGAAAGTGGGCTCCAGCGCATTAATGGCTTCACTGGCCTTGCGCATGCGTTTGACTTCACGCTCGTTCTTCGAGCCGACAAGCTTACGTACAATGGTATTGAGCATGTGAGATCCTGAAATACAAAAGTGCCTAAAACGTCATATCGGCCCGCATCGACGCGGTGCCGACGTCGATATCAGGCGGTTAGCCACCCGATATCTCGGAACGAGACACTGTGTGGTGGACCTCGGCGCGAGATGACATCCAACCCCACGCTCAACACATGATAGAAACGCTGGGGCAAACGCCACAGGCGAGAAGACCTTGGACGACGACGTCCAGTGCCCAACAAGCGCTTGCGCCGCACCACACGACGCGATTGGGCACGAATGGCTTCCGGCGCCATCAGACAGATCTGCGTCAACCGCCCAGCGATACGTAACGCGTCGGGGTGCATCAACCCTGCCGGCAATAGGCACCCGACCAACAGACCGGCAAGCCACCATTGCGCACGATGGCGCGTGCGGACGCGACGCGGCGGCGTTGAGCTATGGTGCGTAGCGCTGGTCATGCTATCGACGAGCTCCGGCTCATGGTAGATTGCGCAGACATTCTGCTTTCCTTCGCGCGGGCAAGCCCATGAGTATAAAGGCTAAGCGTTTCCGAGCACAGTCCATCCACCATCTCATCGACGGTTCCGGCGAGCTGGGGTCGGTGGTACGTATGGCGAAACTGCTGCAACGGGCCCAACAGCACCTGCGTGCCGGGCTTCCTGTCGAAATCGCCGAACACGTCTACGTCGGGGGCTACCGGGAAGGTGCTCTGACCCTCATCACCGATGGTGCCGTATGGTTGACGTGGCTACGCTATGAACGCCAACGTCTCCTCACATTGCTGCGTCAACTCCCCGAATTTGAAGCCGTACTCGCGCTCAACTTCAAGGTCCGCCCCGTACACCCTCTCAAGGCACCCGCTTATCAGCCACGCGCGCTTTCAACCGAGGCTGCACAACATCTCAAGGCATGCGCCGATGACACTGCAGACCCCAAGCTGAAAAAAGCCCTGGCTCGCCTGGCTTCCCATGCCCCGAACGACGCCTAGCCAGCCGCGTCACCCTAATAAAAAACGCCGACCTATCAGTCGGCGTCAATAAAAGCTTGGTCTTACACCTAATCTTAAAAACGGCTAATCTTACAAACGGCGCGACTATCAAACCAATGCTGGCGCTGCGTACGAGATAGGCGCAGCTTGCGTCTCGTCTTCAAAGGTCACGATTTCCCAGGCATCCTGCTGAGCCATCAAGGCGCGACATAGCTTGTTGTTCAATCCATGGCCAGATTTAACGCCACGGAACTCACCGATAAGGCTATGTCCTAGCTGATACAGATCGCCAATAGCGTCGAGTACCTTATGCTTGACGAACTCATCTTCGTAGCGCAAACCACCCTCGTTCACGATACGGTAATCATCGACGACGATGGCATTATCCAGGCTTCCTCCGAGCGCCAGATTCTGAGCGCGCAGAAACTCGAGATCACGCATGAACCCGAAAGTACGTGCGCGGGAAACTTCCTTCACGAACGAAGTCGTCGAGAAGTCGACGCTTGCTGTCTGTTTCTGGTGCGCAAAGACCGGATGATCGAAGTCGATGGCAAACGCTACTTTAAAGCCGTTATGCGGCAAGAAGCGCGCTTCCTTGTCATCTTCTTCAACCACGAGCTCCCGTTTGATACGGATGAACTTCTTGGCCGCCCCTTGTTCAGCGATGCCCGCCGACTGAATCAAGAAGACGAACGGTCCGGCACTGCCATCCATGATGGGCACTTCCGGAGCACTGAGCTCGACGAAGACATTGTCGATCCCCAACCCAGCAAACGCCGACATCAGATGTTCCACCGTCGCCACCTTGACGCCGTCACGTGAAAGCGCAGTACAAAGCGTTGTGTCGGTGACGTATTCAGCGTTGGCGGCAATCTGCACCACTGGATCGAGATCGGTACGTACGAAGACGACGCCAGTATTGACCGGCGCGGGGCGCAACGTCAGGTAGACCTTTTCACCTGAGTGCAAACCGACACCAGTGGCACGGATGGTATTCTTTAATGTACGTTGTCTAATCATGGGCGTAAGCCAAGCTTGGAAATCGTTATGAAACGCTGTTCACTATAACACCGAACGAACGTTTCAACAAAAAAATGTCGCCTGGCCACGCCTGTGCGCCCAGCATGTCGTCCGATCAATCGGCCTGACGGCGCAAGAACGCCGGGATATCCAGGTAGTCGTCGAGCTCTTGCGACTTACGGCGCGACTCCTGCCGGGACTTAGCCGACTCATCCTGCTCCTTGGCAGCCTGCTGACGCATGACCGTTGGCTGCTGCAGCTTGCGATAATCGGGCGATTCGGCACTGCGTGCCGCCGCAACCGTCTCACGCTGCGGTGTGGCGACTGTCGCTTTTTCCTTGAGACCCTCGAGACCCGCGGCCACCACGGTGACGCGTAACTCGTCGGACAACTCCATATCGATGGAAGTCCCGACCACGATCGTCGCGTCCTGGGAAGCGAATTCCTGCACGGTAGCCCCGACATCGTTGAACTCGCCGATGGATAGGTCCGGCCCCGCCGTGATGTTGACCAGGATCCCGCGCGCGCCATGCAGGTCGATATCTTCCAGCAAGGGACTGCGGATGGCCTTTTCGGCAGCTTCACGTGCACGGTTCTCGCCAGTGGCCGCGCCGGTCCCCATCATCGCCATGCCCATCTCGGACATCACAGTGCGCACGTCGGCAAAGTCGACGTTGATGATGCCAGGACTAGTAATCAGCTCAGCGATCCCCTGAACCGCACCCAGCAGCACGTCGTTGGCGGCGCTGAATGCCGACAGCAGGCTGGCGTTCTTGCCGAGCACTGCGAGCAGCTTCTCGTTGGGGATAGTAATCAGCGAGTCGACATACTCGGACAGCGCCTCCATCCCCTCTTCGGCAGCCCGCATACGCTTGGGCCCCTCGAAGGGGAACGGGCGTGTCACCACCGCCACGGTCAGAATACCCAGTTCCTTGGCGACCTGTGCCACGATAGGCGCGCCGCCGGTACCGGTACCACCGCCCATGCCGGCCGTGATGAACACCATGTCGGCGCCTTGCAGCAGCTCGGCGATCCGTTCACGGTCTTCCGTCGCCGCTTGACGACCAACTTCGGGACTGGCTCCAGCCCCCAACCCTTTGGTGATGTCGCTGCCGAGCTGAAGAACGGTCTTGGCAGCGACGCGTTTGAGCGCCTGAGCGTCGGTATTGGCACAGATGAACTCGACGCCTTCGATGTTGCTTTCAACCATGTGGTTGACGGCATTGCCACCGCCACCACCGACGCCAATCACCTTGATAACCGCGCTGCTAGAAGGTGCGTTATCTACCAGTTCGAACATAAGCCCCGTCTCCTGTGACCGCTACTTGTGCGGCCCTCTCAGAAATTTCCTTTAAACCAGCTTTTGATCCTTTCCAACCCCGAGCGTTCCTGCCTTTGTCCACGTCGGGTATGAGCCTCTTCTCTACGGGGCTGAGCCGACACGACGGCATTACGTTTGGCATCATTCATACCGTAGAGTAGCAAACCCACTCCCGTCGAATAAATCGGGTTACGAACGACATCGGCGAGGCCGCGAACGTTTTGGGGATAAGCAATGCGCACGGGCATGTGAAAGATTTCTTCGGCTAGCTCGACGACACCCTCCATGCGCGACGTACCGCCGGTTAGAACCACCCCGGCCGCCACGAGGTCTTCGTAGCCGCTACGCCGCAATTCTTCGCGCACCAATGTAAACAATTCTTCATAGCGCGGTTCGACTACTTCAGCCAATGCCTGGCGAGACAAATCCCGTGCCGGCCTGTCTCCCACGCTGGGAACCTTGATCATTTCGTCGCTGCTTGCGAGCTGGGTAAGCGCGCAAGCGTATTTGACCTTGATATCTTCCGCGTATTGCGTTGGTGTGCGCAATGCCATGGCAATGTCGTTGGTCACCTGGTCACCCGCGATGGGAATCACCGCCGTATGGCGTATGGCCCCCTCGGTAAACACGGCGATATCGGTGGTACCGCCACCAATATCCACCATGCAAACGCCCAGCTCGCGTTCGTCCTCAGTCAATACCGCATGACTGGAGGCCAGCTGCTCCAGAATGATGTCATCGACTTCCAGACCGCAGCGCCGCACGCATTTTTCAATGTTCTGCACGGCATTCAATGCCGCCGTGACCAAGTGAACCCGCGCCTCGAGACGCACACCCGACATCCCCATGGGCTCACGGATACCTTCCTGGTTGTCGATGGCGAATTCTTGGGGCAACACATGAAGAATACGCTGTCCTTCGGAAATAGCACGTGCGCGTGCCGAGTCGATGACACGATCGATATCCGAGGGTGTTACTTCCCGCTCCTTGATAGCCACGACACCGTCGGAATTCATCGAGCTGATATGACTACCCGCCACGCCAACATACACCGAGTGAATATCGCAACCAGCCATCAACTCAGCTTCCTCGACGGCACGCTGAATCGACTGCACGGTCGACTCGATATTGATGACGACCCCTTTTTTCATACCGCGCGAGGGGTGCGAGCCAATACCTGCGATCTCGATGCTTCCATCATCGGAAGGCTGGCCGACGATAGCCACTACCTTGGACGTTCCGATATCCAGCCCGACCACCATGTTGGAAGCATTGGATTGTCCTACCATAGGTCGGGGTCACTCCTCGAACTGCACTGGGTTTGAAATTTATCGATCTATAAAAACGCGTTGGGGTAATTATAGTAACATGTGACTTTATATCACCACCCAACAAATGAAATCGGCCTCAGAATACGGTGATTTTTTCGAAAAGGGAAACCCCCATCGCCCGGATTTCGTGGCCTGGCGCCGAAAAAGGCAACTGCGCCGTTACTCTGTCGCATCTATTTCTGTCTGTCCATGCCAAGCGACGGAAACACCATTGGGATAACGTAAATCAATGTAGCGAATTTGCGACGCCTGCGTCCCCAACTGTCGTTGCCAGGCCGCAGTAAAACGCGCTAGACGAGATTCGAGATCGGCACGCCCCAGGATAACCCATACACTGTCATTAACCTGAAAACGCCAAGCGCCACGATCCTCCAATCGTAATTGCGTTACACGCAAGTCCAAGGTCTTCAGACGGCGTAGCAACGAGTCAAGGTACGCCAGCACTTCAGGCCCACTGCCCTCGGGGCCCGCCAGATCGGGCAAAGGTTCATCGAAGTCATCGACCGGACCCGGCGAGAAAGGCTCTCCATGCGTATTGAGCAGCTTGTCGTCGTTCCAGTGTGCAACTGGCGTTTGTTCGAACAGCTCGAAGCGTAGGGCATCCGGCCATTCTCGCGAAACTTTTACTTCCGACATCCAATCGATATCGCGCGCCTTGTCGCGCACCTGGTCGAGGTCGATGGATAACCAGGTCTCACCGCTGACCAAGGGGGCGAGATTGCGCTGCAAGTAGGCCGCCGAAACGTAGTGCAGATCACCAGCGATGGAGACTCGCTCGATAGGCCGGTCGAGCCAGAGCCACAATGTACGCCCGCCCGCGCCGAACAAAACGATCAACAAGATCAAGCCTAACAAGGCACCACGCAAACCGGCCTCCTTCATTCCCGCGTCACTCACCGATCGTGGTGTCGAGAATCCGCAACACCAGCGCATCGAAATCGCACCCGGCATGCGCCGCCGCTTGCGGCACCAGGCTATGATCGGTCATGCCCGGCACCGTGTTGACCTCGAGTAGCCAGAAGCGTCCCTGCGCATCGCGCATGACATCGACACGCCCCCAACCACTGCCGCCGATCACCTCGAACGCACGGCGGCACAGATCGCCCAGCGCCCGCTCATCGGCGGCCTCGAGACCACACGGCAATAGATAGCGCGTGGTGTCGGAATGATACTTGGCCTCGTAATCGTAAAAGCCACTAGGTACCTCGACGCGAATCGCCGGCAACACCTCGTCGCCAAGCAGCGACACGGTATATTCCTCGCCCTGCACGAAACGCTCGGCCATGATGGCGTTATCGAAGCGTGCCGCCTCGGCATGAGCAGCGATCAATTCCTCCCGCGTGTCGACGATGCTGATCCCGATGGTCGAACCTTCGTGCACTGGTTTGATGATCAACGGCAAGCCGAGAGTCTCGATGACCGCATCCCAATCCACTGTACCTTCCAGCATGACGCTTTCCGGCGTGGGCAGACCATGAGCACGCCAGAATTGCTTGGTGCGTTCCTTGTCCATGCCCAGCGCGGAGGCCAGCACACCGCTGCCCGTATAGGGAATATCCATTAGCTCCAGGGCACCCTGCAAAGAGCCGTCCTCACCGTCCCGGCCATGCATGGCGATGAAGACACATGCCGGCGCAAGCGCTTCTAATCCACTCACCCCTCCACCGGCGAAATCGAACCCGCGAGCGTCGACACCGCTGCGCTTGAGCGATGCCAGGATGGCGCGGCCACTGAGCAGCGACACCTCACGTTCGGCAGAACGGCCACCGTATACCACGACGACGCGTCCCGGATGCTGGCGTTGCGCGCCCTCGTTCGTCACGCTGTCATTCATAATTCCATTCCATCCAGATGTAACCGACAATCGGCCAGACGCAACGAGATCCCACCGATATCACCGGCACCCTGGGTGATCAGAATATCGTCGGGGCGCAGCACGCGTGACAACAGCGCCGGTAGCTCCTGCTTGCTTTCGACGAACAATGGATCGACCTGGCCACGCTGACGAATCGATCCGGCCAATGTCCGACCCTCCGCACCCGGAATGGAGGCTTCCCCGGCGCTGTAGACATCCAGCAGCAACAGTGTGTCCACGCCCGAGAGCACACGCACGAAATCCTCGTACAAATCTCGTGTACGCGAATAGCGATGCGGTTGGTACAGCATGACCAAGCGACGCTCGGGCCAGCCCGCGCGCACCGCATCGATGACCATTTCCACCTCACGCGGATGGTGGCCGTAATCGTCGACCAGCATGACCTCGCCTTCAGCAATCGGTGCCGGAAACTGCCCCTGCACTTGGAAACGCCGCCCCACGCCGGCAAAGTTTGCCAAGCCGCGTTGGATAGCTTCGTCGTCGACACCCGCGTCGCTGGCCACGGCGATCGCCGCCAGCGCATTGAGGGCATTATGGCGCCCCGGCATACCCAACTGGATCTCGAGCGGCGCCATGCCCGGCGGGCGCTCGGCGGTAAAATGCACCACGCCACCGCGCTGGACGAAATCGCACAACCGGTAATCGGCATCCTCGGCGAACCCGTAGGTGACGAACTGACGCTGGAGGCGCGGAATCAAACCACGCACGTTGTCATCGTCGAGGCACAGCACCGCCAGCCCGTAGAAAGGCAGATTATGCAAGAATTCCAGGAAGGTATCCTTTAGCCGTGTAAAGTCGCCCCCATAGGTCGCCATATGGTCGGCATCGATATTGGTGACGATCGAAACCATCGGTTGCAAGTGCAGGAACGAGGCATCCGACTCGTCGGCCTCAGCGACCAGGTAATCGCCCTCGCCCAAGCGCGCGTTGGCGCCGGCACTGGTCAGCTTGCCGCCGATCACGAAGGTGGGGTCAAGCCCGCCCTCACCGAGCAGCGTCGAGGTCAAGCTGGTGGTAGTCGTCTTGCCATGCGTTCCCGCGACGGCGATGCCATGGCGAAAACGCATCAACTCGGCAAGCATTTCCGCACGCCGAACGACGGGAATGCGATGCTCACGTGCCCAGCGAATCTCCGGATTCTCGGTATCGACTGCCGTGGAGACGACCAGGACATCGGTCCCCTGGGCATGCTCATCGACGTGCCCGATGCACACACGAATGCCGCAATCGCGCAGATGCCGCGTGACCGGTGACTCACGCAGGTCGCTGCCGCTGACCGTATAGCCCTGATTGGCCAGCACTTCTGCGATCCCGCACATGCCGGCGCCGCCAATGCCCACGAAATGGATATTGTGAATACGGCGCATGCCCAATCCGGTGCGGTTGGGGCGGGTTGGGCCGGAAACGTTATTCGCTGTCAATATTTGCCTCCATGCACCCTGCCACCAGGCGCTCGACCGCCTCCAAGCGCGCCTCGGAGCGTGCCGCAATCGCCATGGTAGCCAAGGTCTCGGGTTCGAGAAGTGCCGCCAACGTCTCGGCGAGACCCGCCGCCGACAGTTGATCCTGCGGCATCAAACGCGCGGCACCGGCATCGACCAACTGTCGCGCATTGAGTGTCTGATGATCATCGACGGCATGCGGAAAAGGCACCAATACCGAAGGCTTGGCCGCTGCGGCTAGCTCGGCAACCGTCAAGGCGCCGGCACGGCAGACAATCAGGTCCGCCCAATCATAGGCTGCCGCCATATCGTCGATGAAAGCACTGACCTCGGCGCTGACGTCCACTGCAGCGTATTCCGATTGCGTCGTAGCTTCCTTGTCGCGCCCCGCTTGATGACGCACTTCGGGACGACGAGTCACCGGCAACTGTGCCACGGCCCGGGGCACATTGGTATTCAGTGCCTGCGCACCCAACGAGCCGCCCAATACCAGCAATCGCAAGGGGCGCGCGCGAAGCGTCTCGATATCGCGCGGTAACTCACCCAGCGTCGCAATGTCATCGCGAACGGGGTTTCCCACCACCTTCACCTGGCGTTCGCCGAACGCACCTGGAAAAGCGGCATAGACGCAATCCGCCAGACGCGCTAGATAGCGATTGGTCATCCCGGCCAAGGCGTTTTGTTCATGGATGATCAAGCGCCGCCGCATCAACCAGGCGGCCAGCCCACCGGGGCCGCTGGCGAAGCCGCCCAACCCGACCACCACTTGCGGGTCAAATGTGGCGATCACCTGGCGTGCCTGCCAGATAGCTTTGGTCAGACGCCATGGGGCCAACAACCACCCGGCAATCCCGTTGCCGCGCAAACCAGAGACCTGCACGCGGTGCAAGGTCATATTCGCCGCCGGTACCAATTGGTTTTCAATTCCCCGAGGGCTGCCCAACCATTCCACCACGACACCGCGCTCACGCAGCGCCTTGGCTAGCGACAGAGCAGGCACTACATGGCCGCCGGTTCCGCCCGCCATGATCAGAACACGGGACACTTGCTGATGAGGCACTAGCGCTCTCCTCGTTCTTGCTTCCTGGCTTGGCGTGCCGCCTGAGTGGCACGTGTCTTGGCCCGCATTTCGGCATCGACGCGCAGCAACAAGGCGACCATGACACAGCTGACTGCCAAGCTGGAGCCCCCATAGCTCAATAGCGGTAAAGTCAGCCCTTTGGTGGGCAACATGCCCGCGCTGACAGCAATATTGATGAATGCCTGCGCCCCGAACACCAGCGAGATGCCATAGCACAAGTAGGCGGAAAAGGCCCAGCCGCGCAATTCGGCCTTACGCCCGATGCGAAGCCCACGAAAGACAAGCAGCGCGAAAAGACAGACCACCCCCACGGCCCCAATCAGGCCCAGCTCTTCGGCCAGCACCGCAAACACGAAATCGGTATGCGCCTCGGGCAAATAAAACAGTTTCTGAATACTGTTACCCAATCCCAGGCCCAGCCAGTGCCCACGTCCGAAGGCGATCAATGCTTGCGTCAACTGATAGCCGCTGGAGTATTGTTCCGCCCAAGGGTTCGCGAAGCTGGTAATACGTTCCAGGCGATAGGGCTCGGCCACGGCCAGCAAACCACCAGCCGCCACGACCACGATCATGACAAGCCCAAAACGTCCCAACGGCGCGCCCGACATCAATAGCATGCCCATCATGCAACTGCCGAGCACCACAACGGCCCCGTAATCCGGCTCGAATAGCAACAGTGCGACGTACACCCCGAGCACCACGAATGGGCGCAAGAAGGCTCCCCAGTCACGGCGCACTTCGGGTAGGTAACGTTGCAAATAATCGGCGAAGTAAACGATCAGGCACAACTTGGCAACTTCCGAGGCCTGGATATTGGCAAAGCCCAGGGGGATCCATCGCTTGCTGCCATTGACTTCATGACCGATGAGCAGCACCACTATAAGCAGCACGATACCCAACAACAGAAAACCCGGCCCCCAGGAACGCCAGCGCTCGAGCGGTATACACAGCGCCACGAGCCCTAGCAAGATCGAGCAAAGCACGAACACGCCATGGCGAATACTGAAATAATAAGGATTGCTGGTGAGGCTGGTCGCGATCTCGGACGACGCCGACGTCACCATTATCCAGCCCACCACCAACAACGAGAATGTCGCCAGCAGCAACCACCCATCGGTGGCCTGCCCTTGGGTGGAAAGCCGTTTTTCCCAACGCGCTAGCATGTCATCGCTCCGCCCGGCATCAGCCACTGTCGAAAGGCGTCACCGCGCGCCATGTAATGGGGAAATTGGTCGAGGCTTGCGCACGCGGGCGATAGCATGACGGCATCACCGGCGCGCGCGATAGCCTGCGCCCGCCACATGGCCGCGTCGAGATCGTCGACACGGGTAACCGGGACGCGCCCGGACATGACATGCTCGAGACGCTGAGCATCGCGCCCGAAAACCACGGCTTCGCGCGCATAGCGCATCAGCGGCTCAATCAGTGGCGTAAAATCCGCGCCCTTGCCGTCGCCACCCGCCAGTAGAATCAGGCGTCCCACTAGCACCGGCCCAACGCCATCAATTGCCGCCAATGTCGCCCCCACATTGGTGCCCTTGGAATCATTGATCCAGCGCACGCCCTCACGCTCGACGACCAGTTCGCCACGGTGCGGCAAGCCAGGGAAACGCTCGAGTACACGACGCATCGCCATCAGCGGCAGCCCCAATTGAGTTCCCATCGCCAGAGCCGCCAGAGCATTGGCATGATTGTGTCGCCCTGGCATGCGCACACTACGCGTCGGCATCAATGGCGTATCGCCGTACATGAGCCAGGATTGCTCGGCGATACCCCAATCGTCACCAGAAGGAGCTTCAGTAGTAAACCGTGCCACGTCGCGCACATCAGTGTCAGGCCATGTGGTGGCATCGTCAGCATTGACGACAGCATGCCGCGCGCCGCGAAAAACGCGCTGCTTCGCCGCCCGATAGCCATGCATGTCGCCGTGGCGATCCAGGTGATCCTCGCAAAGATTGAGAAACGCTGCCGTCTCGGCGCTCAGCCAAGCAGTAGTTTCCAACTGGAAGCTCGAGAGTTCGAGTACGAACAACTCGGCATTCGGTGCCTCGGCAAGCAAGTCGAGTGCCGGTGTGCCGAGGTTCCCCCCGACCGCAACGCGATGTCCTGCTTCCCGTGCCATCTCACCAAGCAACGTGGTCACTGTCGACTTGGCATTGGAGCCGGTAATGGCGGCTATCGGCGCACGACTCGCACGTACGAATAGCGCAATCTCGCCGACCACCTGCGGGCCTTCACCCTCGGCAATCGCGTACTCGACGAGCCCCGGCGTGCGCAAATCCACCCCCGGGCTGACCACGATTTCACGCGCCTCGCGCATATCCAGCGCTTGTAGCGGGCCGCACACGACATCGACGTCCGGATAGGTCGCGCGAAACGTCTCCAGATCTGCGGGCATCTCGCGCGTATCGGCGATCATGAACGGCACTCCCTGACGGGTCAGATGCCGCGCGATCGCTTGGCCGGAGACACCCAACCCAATGATCAGCGTATATTCAGGTGGCACCTTGGTCATGTCAGCGAATCTTCAACGTCGCCAGCCCCATCAAGACCAGCACGACCGTGATAATCCAGAAACGCACGATCACGCGCGGCTCTGGCCAGCCCTTGAGCTCGAAATGGTGATGCAAAGGGGCCATGCGAAAGATGCGCCGCCCCGTCAGCTTGTAGGACCCCACCTGCAGCATGACCGAGACCGTTTCCATCACGAAAACGCCGCCCATGATGAACAGCACTATTTCCTGGCGCACGATGACGGCGACCACCCCCAGCGCCGCGCCCAAGGCCAACGCCCCGACATCGCCCATGAACACTTGAGCGGGATAGGTGTTGAACCACAGGAAGCCCAGACCGGCACCCGCGATGGTGCCACAGAACACGGCCAACTCGCCGGCGCCCGGCACCAGGGGAATATGCAGATATTGCGCGAATATGGTATTGCCACTCGCATAGGCGAAGATCGCCAACCCCATGGCAACGAGCACCGTGGGCATGATCGCCAGGCCGTCCAGACCATCGGTGAGGTTGACCGCGTTGGAGCTGCCGACGATGACTAAATAGGTCAGCACGATGTAGAACAGACCCAGCGGCACCACGATGTCCTTGAACAACGGGACGATCAGGCTGATCTCGACGGGGCTGGCAGCCGTCAGATACAACACCACCGCCGCGCCGAGCCCGATGGCCGATTGCCAGAAGTACTTCCAACGTGCCGGCAAGCCACGCGGGTTCTTCTCGACGACCTTGCGATAATCGTCGACCCAGCCGATGGCACCGAAGCCTAACGTCACGGCCAGCACCAACCAAACGTAGTGGTTGGTCAGATCTCCCCAGAGCAGGGTGCTGATAGCGATGGCAATGAGGATCATCGCACCGCCCATGGTCGGCGTGCCGGCCTTGGAAAGATGCGATTGCGGTCCATCGTCGCGCACCGCTTGGCCGATCTGACGCTCGGCCAGGCGTTTGATGACTTGAGGCCCCAACCACAGGCACAGCATGAGCGCGGTCAGCGTTCCCAGGATCACGCGCAGCGTCAGGTAGTTGAAAACGTTGAAGGCGCTTTGGAAATTCGCCAATAAGTCAGCCAGGAAAAGCAGCATGAGTCGCGTTCACCTTGGTGCATCCGTGCGCAGCTCGGCAATCAAGCGCTCCATGCCGGCACTGCGCGACCCCTTGACCAGCACACTGGCCCCAGAGGGAAGATGGTCGTGGGCGTAACGCACGAGCGTCGCCCAATCATCGAAATGACACGCCGAATCGCCGAATGCCGCCACCACAGGGCGGGCATCGGCACCGAACGTGCCGAGAAAGTCGATCTTCAGTTCCCGCGCAGCGCGGCCCAAGTCAGCATGCAAGCGCTCGCTATCGCGTCCCAGCTCCCCCATGGCGCCCAGGAAGCACCAGCGGGGCGCGGGCATATCGGCCAACACCGCCAGAGCAGCATGGACCGCGCCAGGATTGGCATTGTAAGTATCATCCAGCAGGCGCGAGCCACGCAGTCCCGGCACACACGCCATACGGCCCGACATTGCCTCGCAGGCCTCGAGCCCGACGACGATATCTTCGCGCGAGACGCCAAGTGCCCACGCCGCCGCTGCACTGGCCAGCGCATTGAGCACATTGTAGCGCCCCATTAAAGCCAACTGGATCCGGCCCAATGGCTCGCCATCCACGGATAGCGTGAAAGCATAACGCCCGGCGTCGTCACAGGCCAGCGCCTGAGCACGTACTCGTGCCATGGTATCGAGCCCGAAATCGAGCACCTCGGTTTCACCGGCCAGTTCCCGCCACAGCGGATAAAACCGGTCGTCACGATTGAGCACGGCTGCGCCAGAGGCCGGCAACCCCTGAAGAATTTCCGCCTTGGCCTGGGCGATCTGACCGAGACCACCGAACTCACCGATGTGCGCACCCGTGACATTGGTAATCACCGCCACATCGGGACGCGCCAGCGCCGTTGTCCAGGCGATTTCCCCCACGTGATTGGCCCCCACCTCGATGACCGCGCGGCGATACGTTGGCGATAACGTCAGTAACGTCTGCGGCACGCCGATATCATTGTTGAGGTTACCCTGCGTGGCGAGGGTGGGCTGCGAACGGGACAGGATCGCCGCGAGGATTTCCTTGACCGTGGTCTTACCGCTGTTGCCGGTGACCGCCACCAGTTCACCCGACCAGGTACGTCGCCGAACGCGCCCCAGCATCCCCAGTGCCAAGCGCGTGTCAGCGACTTCGATCTGGGGCAAAGAGGTCGCCACGGGCCGCGATACGATCGCCCCCGCCGCGCCCTTGGCGCCCGCCTCTTCCAAGAAATCATGGCCATCGAAGCGCTCGCCGACCAAGGCCAGGAAGACGTCGCCCGGTGCGATTCGACGCGTATCGCTCACCACCTGCACCGCCTCGGCGTCTACCTTGGGGGGAGACACCCCCAACCAGTCGGCGATATCGCGTAGCGTCGTCGCGCTCATGCCTCATGCTCCCGACGTCGCTCGAGTGCGGCCTGCGCTACCTCGACATCGCTGAACGGATAACGTCGGCCGTCGATATCTTGATAGGTTTCGTGCCCTTTGCCAGCGATCAGCACGATGTCGTCCGCGCCGGCCTCCTGCAAGGTACGCTCGATCGCCTCGCCACGCCCCGCCACGCATTGCGTGCGGGCCTGGCCCGTACTCGATAGTCCCGCCACGACCTCGTCACGAATCGACGCCGCCGGCTCGCCACGCGGGTTGTCGTCGGTAATCACCATGCAGTCGGCCAGCGCCTCGGCGGATTGTGCCATCAGCGGGCGCTTGCCGCGATCGCGATCACCGCCGCACCCCAAAACGCACCATAGCTTGGCCCCCTCTTGGGCGGGCACATGCGCACGTAACGCATCGAGCGCGTTGTGAAGCGCCTCCGGCGTATGCGCGTAGTCGACCACTACCGTCGGCGCATTATCCGCGACCAGACGCTGCATCCGCCCCGGCACCGGCGCGAGCTGCGCCGCAGCATCGAACAGCGCGGCCATTTCGTTCCCCAGGCCATAGAGCGTCGCCATCGCCAAGAGCACGTTGTCGAGATTGAAACGCCCCAGCAGTGACAACTCCAATTCACGCTCACCCTCCGGCGTCGCGATCAAGGCACGCTGCCCGAGCGCATGCGGAAACCAGTCGATGACACGCAAGGTCGTGGCTTCATCGCCTCCCGTAGCGAGCACGCGTACGCCCTTGGGCAGGCCAGCCAACATCAATGGCGCCAGGCGATCATCGCCATTGACCACCGCCAGCGACAACTCACGATGCTTGAACAGGCGTGCCTTGGCCGCTGCGTATGCAGCCATGCTGCCGTGATAATCGAGATGATCGCGGCTGATATTGGTGAAAACCGCCGCGTGAAACCGGCACCCGACCACGCGACCTTGCTCGAGCGCATGCGACGAGACCTCCATGGCGACGCGCTCGATACCCTGCGCACTCAGACGCCCCAGCGACGCTTGAAGCGCCAGCGGACCCGGCGTGGTCAACGTGGCGTGCTCGAGCTGCCCCGGACGTCCAATGCCCAAGGTGCCGATTATCGCCGTCGGCGTACCCAGCGATTCCGACAGCGCGGCCATATAGTGGGTGACCGAACTCTTGCCATTGGTGCCGGTCACGCCAATCAGCTCCAGTCTTTCGGGGACATCGAACAGATAGCGCCCGAGTTCGCCGAGTTGCCCTAGCAGGCCTGGCACGCCAAGCACACGCGCGTCCTGTACGGGCGTCTCTTCCGGTATCATGTCCGCATCGCATAGCACCGCGTCCGCACCGGACGCCAGCGCCTGCCCGATAAAGGCGCGCCCATCGACATGCGCTCCCGCCACG
The DNA here is from genome assembly GCF_029889785.1 of Chromohalobacter sp. 48-RD10. NCBI lineage: Bacteria > Pseudomonadati > Pseudomonadota > Gammaproteobacteria > Oceanospirillales > Halomonadaceae > Chromohalobacter > Chromohalobacter sp. 48-RD10. The sequence goes on from NZ_JARANX010000002.1 coordinate 364,200, forward strand.
GCCACGAACAGCACGCCGGGCCCCGCTTCACGACTGTCGAGCGTCACCACACAGGTGGATAGCGCAGGACGCCAGCTATCGAGCAGCGTGGGCGTGGCATGCGATGGCCAGAGCACTGCCAGAGCGTCGACCAAACGCTGCGTATCGATTTCCATCACTCGGAAGTCTCCTGTTTATCGGGGGGCACATCGAGAAGTCGCAACGCCTTGCCCACTACACGGCCAAAGACCGGCGCCGCCACCAGACCACCGTAATAATCGTCTCCCTTGGGATTGTCGATCATCACCACCGTTACGATGCGCGGGTCGGACACCGGCGCAATACCCGCAAACAGGCCGCGGTAGGCTTTTTGCTGATAGCCTCCGGCAGTCACCTTGCGAACCGTACCGGTCTTGCCCGCGATGCGGTACCCCTCCACCATCGCGCGCGCGCCACCGGCATCGGGCTGAACGATTTTCTCCAGCATGCCCAGTAACTCATGCGCGATCGTCGGCGACATGACCTGGTCACCGATAGGAGCCGAGGTGCGCTTCAACAACGAGGGATGCAGACGCCGCCCGTCATTGGCGATCGCCGTGTACGCACTGGCAAGCTGCAGTGGCGTCAGTGAAAGACCATAACCATACGCCATAGAAGCCTGGGCACTACGCGATAAGCCAGTCAAGGACGGCAGACTGCCGCTACCTTCGCCCGGAAAACCGGTTTCCGGGGGCTGCCCCAGCCCCAGCTTCTGGTATTGTTTCCAGATAGTGCCCTTGTCCAACTTCAAAGCGATATGGGACATCCCGATATTGGACGAATGCAGCAGAATCCCCCCGGGGGTCAGCTTACCGTAATTACGAAAGTCGCTGATCGTATACCCATCGATGACCATCCACCCAGGCGAGGTATCGATGACCGTATCGGGATCGATCTTGTCCGTCGCCAGCGCCGCCGACATCGCCAACGGCTTCATGACCGACCCGGGTTCGATGGCGTCGGTCACCGCCTGATTGCGCAAACCATTGATGTCGATCGAAGTGCGATTGTTGGGGTTATAGGACGGGAGGTTGGCCATCGCCAGGACTTCGCCGCTGCGCGCATCCATCATGACCAGAGAGCCACCGTCGGCATTATGATCGTCGACGGATTTCTGCAATTCACGGTACGCCATGTACTGCAAGCGCAGGTCGATCGATAGCGTCAGATCGCCTCCCGGCTTGGCATCCTTGAGCAAGTGTAGGTCGCGCACCAGGCGGCCCTTGCGATCCTTGAGCACACGACGCTTGCCAGGCTGGCCACTGAGATAGTCGTCGTAGGCCAGCTCCAGACCTTCCTGGCCATGGTCGTCGACATTGGTGACACCCACTAGCTGAGCGGCGACATCTCCCGAGGGGTAATAACGCTTGTACTCGTCCTTGGCGTAAACACCCGGTATATCGAGATTGCGGGCAGGCTTTGCCGCTTCAGGTGTCAGGCGCCGACGCAGATACATGAACTCATGCTCGGAATAACGTTCGATACGCGCTTCGAGCTTATCGGGCTTCATATTCAAGGCACGCGCAAGCGTCGCCAGTTGGACCGGGTCGGAAGGTAGTTCTTGGGGGTTGGCCCATAGCGTGACCACCGGCGTGGAGATCGCCAGCGGGTCGCCATTACGATCGGAGATCATTCCTCGGTGCGCATTGATGGGCTCGACACGCAGTGTGCGCGCATCCCCTTGGTTCTGCAGGAAGTCTCGGTCGATGACGTTGAGATAGGTAATGCGGCTGACCAGGGCGCCCAGACCGATGATGACGATGCCCAGCAAGAACAGGTAGCGCCCACGGCCCATTGGCCCGTTATTCGGCGAACGACGCCCCGTGGTGGATCGACGCTCGCGACTCATGGACGAATCACCTCGACGTCATCAACGTTTGGCACACGCATATTCAGGCGCTTAACGGCCATGTCCTCGACCCGCGCCGGCGCCGACCAGGTACTCTCCTCGAGAAGCAGCCGTCCCCAGGCGGTCTGCAAGCTATCACGTTCGCTTTCAAGCTCTTGAAAACGCGCATACTGCACACGCGTCATATGGGTACTGGCGATGGACGCCAACGAGCTGATCAGCATCACGCCAATCAGCACCAGCAAGATGACATGGCGCCAACGCAAGCGGCTGGCGAACGGCCAGCCTGACTTGAGCGCGGTGCTTCGTCCTTGTGCCGCCATCACAACCTCAGTCGAGTTTCCGAGCCACACGCATCACGGCACTGCGCGCGCGGGGATTGAGAGCCACCTCGCGCTCACCAGGACGGCTCGCCTTGCCGACCATGGACAGGCGGCGGTTCAACTGCGTATCTCGCACCGGAAAGTCGCGCGGCAAGTGTGTATCGCCACGCGCCTGGTCACGAATGAAGCGCTTGACCAGCCGATCCTCCAGGGAATGGAAGCTGATGACCACTAAACGCCCCCCCGGCGCCAGCGCCTCGAGTGCCGCGGAGAGCGCGGCCTCGAGCTGTTCGAGTTCGGCATTGATATGAATGCGAATCGCCTGGAAGACGCGGGTCGCGGGGTGCTTGCCTTTCTCCCAAGCGGGATGCGCAGCCTTGACGAGTTCCGCCAGGTCTTCGGTATGCGTGATCGGTCGCTCGGCGCGGCGCGCGATGATCGCTTTGGCAATACGGCGCGCGAAACGTTCCTCGCCATAACGCTTGAAGACATCGCTCATGTCGCGCTCGGGGACGCGGGCCAGCCAATCGGCGGCACTTTCTCCTTGCGTGGGGTCCATACGCATGTCGAGCGGGCCATCGCGCAAGAAACTGAAACCACGCGTAGAATCGTCAAGCTGTGGCGATGAAACGCCGACATCCAGCAACACGCCCCTTAGACGACCATGCAACGCATGATCGTGAGCGATGGTGTCCAGCTCGGCGAAGCGTCCATATTGAAGAGAGAAACGCGGGTCATCTAGCGTGGCGCCTTCAGCCAGTGCCGCCGGATCGCGATCGATGGCCAGCAGGCGTCCTTGTGGAGATAGCCGCTCGAGGATCGCGCGGGAATGCCCACCGCGACCGAAGGTCCCATCCAGATAACTGCCATCGGGATCGGTAATCAGTGCGTCAACCGCGCCGTCGAGCAACACACTCGCGTGTCGGTAATCAGCCGCCCGATCATCGGAAGCACTCGGCGTATCAGAAAGCGGGGCCTTCTCAGGATTGTCACGATGCTGCATGAATCACTCGGGCGTTGGGGCCTGCCGCCGCTGTATCGGGCCGCCCGACGGCAGACGTCGCGGCATGACGCGCACAGACCCGGAGATCTGAAATTCGAATGGGAGCCAGCCTATAAGCCGGGTTCTGTCGAGGACAGCCATTCCTCTAGGGGCCGCGTCACCACGACCCTCAAGCAACCTACCCGAACCCAGCGCGGGCCACGCCTTTGGGTTCCTATTTGGTCTTGCTCCGGGCGGGGTTTACCTTGCCACGCACTGTTACCAGGCGCGCGGTGCGCTCTTACCGCACCCTTTCACCCTTACCGGCGGGCCAAAAGCCCGCTTAGGCGGTCTACTCTCTGCTGCACTTTCCGTCGACTCACGCCGCCCAGGAGTTACCTGGCACCCTGCCCTGTGGAGCCCGGACTTTCCTCCCCCGCGCAATACGCGGCGGCGACCGTCCGGCCGACTCCCAAGCGCGCAAGGATAACAGCACCTCGCAGGCCCCTCAAGCGCCTAAACTCCGCAAGGACACATTATCACGCATCGCCGTCCTTGAGGGCTTGAGCGCATTGATACCAATATTTCTTGCGCCCCCCAAGCCGGCTGGACACAACCGTCGCCGCCGCCTTGACCCCAACACCTTCGGCAAGCATCGCTGCGAGCCATGCCTCACCCTCGGCAAGGAAGTGCGTTTCATCATCCCGCGGCTCGGCGCCCGCCATCATGATCACGAACTCACCGCGTGCCTGATCGGGGTCTTCGCTCATGCGCGCCAGCAATGTCTCGGCATCGGCATCGAGAAAGGTTTCGAACGTCTTGGTCAACTCACGCGCCAGAACCACTCGCCGCGAACCGAATAGCGCCGCGATATCCTGAAGAGTTGCCTGAATGCGATGCGGCGACTCGTAATAGACCAAGGTTTCTTCGCGCTCCAGCGCTGCCGTCAGGCGCTGACGTCGCGCACCTCCCTTGGCGGGTAGAAACCCTTCGAATAGAAAGCGATCCGTCGCCAGACCGGCCGCCGACAACGCTGCAATCAGCGCACAGGCACCGGGCACCGGGATGACCCGATGGCCACTAGCACGCAGCTCTCGCACCACCACGAAACCAGGATCGGAGATCAGCGGCGTGCCCGCATCGCTGATCAATGCAACATCCTGACCGGAGGCCAGTGCATCGCGCAGCGCCGCCACCCGCGATGCCTCATTGTGCTCATGCAGCGACACCAGCGGCTTGTCGATTCCCAGATGACGCAACAAGCGTGCGCTGTGCCGCGTATCCTCCGCAGCCACCCAGGACACCTCACCGAGCAGACGGGCCGCGCGAGGGCTCAGATCCTCGAGATTCCCAATCGGCGTGGCGACCACGTACAATGACCCTTCACATCCTTCGCTCATTCGTTAATATCCCGGTTGCGACGCTCTATTGGATAACTTGCGTCGTGTCATGTCGCCAGAGCGCCACGCGCCAGTGGCTCAAGCGGTTGGCGCCAGGCTCAGCATGCGTCAGACATAATCCGGAACAGGGAACCGTCCGAGTCACACCGCCATAAAGGAATGACACCATGCCCAAATCGTTGCGCAGCCTGTTCAGGCTCGCCTTGATCGCTCTACTACTCGCCGGGTGCGCCAGCGGCCCGGGGCCCAGCGATACACGATCTGCCTCGCAGGGCCTCAGCCCCAGTGAGCTGCTGGACAAGGCCCAAGGCCAATCCGCTACGCAGGCAGCACAGAGCAGGCTCCAAGCGGCTCACATGCTATCACGGCAAGGCGACGACGAGCAGGCGCTGAACATCGCCCGAGACCTCGATGCGTCGCAGCTAACGCGCGAAGATCGCATCGACCGCGCCCTTCTGATCTCCGACCTCAGCCTGCGCAAGGAAGATGGCCGGAGCGCGCTGGCGGCCGCTCAGATACTCGGCGATATCGACGACATACCACGCGATGCACAGCAGACATTACGCCATCGTCGCGGCCTAGCCCTGACGCTAGTGGGCGAGTCGCGTGCCGCAGCAGAGTCTCTGATCGAGCTGCAACGCGACGAGGCGCCTTTCGAACTCAACGATGACATCTGGACGCCACTGTCGCGCTTGAGCGAGGCCACACTCGACCGCATGGAGGATCAAGGCGACACGCTCACCCAAGGCTGGGTCGAGCTCGCACGGTTATATCGCCAAAGCGGCGGCGACGTATCCCGTCTCACCGACGCACTGGACGATTGGCGCTCGGAGTACTCCAACCATCCCGCTGCACGCCGTCTGCCGAGCGACCTATCCGCGCTGAAGGATCTGCGCGGCAACGACGTCAAGCACATTGCCATCTTCCTTCCCGAGTCCGGCCCGCTGTCCAATGTGGCCAAAGCGATCAAGAAAGGCATCGAGGCTCGCCATATGGACGCCCTCAACCAGGGCGAACAGACACCACAACTGACGTACTACGACAGCAGCGCAGGAAATCTCGAGGCCCTTTACGCACAAGCCACCATGGACGGTGCACAAGTCGTGCTCGGACCGCTCGACAAGGACCTGGTCTCGCAACTCGAGCAACGCGACAACGTCGCCCTCCCGACGCTGGCTCTCAACTATGGCGAACACGACCGCAATCAAGCAGACGAGCTGTTCCAATACGGGCTATCGGCCGAGGATGAGGCGCGTCAGGTGGCCAAGCGTGCACGCATGGATGGCCATCACGACGCGGCCGCACTGATCCCCGACAACGCATGGGGCAAACGCGTCTTCAAGGCCTTCCGCACTCACTGGGAAGACCGGGAAGGCAAGCTCGATGCCGTCGTGCATTATGACCCCAAGGGCTCCGTCAGCGAGGCGACGAAGCGTCTGCTGAATGCCGACGGAAAGCGCAGTGGCAACGAGGATATCGACATGCTCTTTCTCGTGGCATTGCCTAGCTATGCGCGCCAAGTGCCACCCACGCTGGACTATTACTACGCGGGCGACCTCCCCGTCTACGCGACGTCTCAGGTCTACAGCGGCCGCCCCCAACCGCGCGCCGACCATGACCTCAACGACGTGATGTTCATGGATATTCCCTGGTTGATACCGGATGCTGCGGCCGGCGGCGAAGAAGCGTTGCCGTTTTACTCCACTTATCGCAAGCTCGGCGCCCAGGATGACCCCAGCTTGCTCAAGCTCAATGCCATGGGCGTCGACGCCTACGAACTAGCACGCCGTCTACCACAGATGCAGGCACTGCACTCGCTGGAAGTCTTCGGTGCCACCGGGACACTTCAACCACGGGACGACGGACGAATCCAGCGCACCTTGCCCTGGGCCAAGTTCCAATCCGGCGTACCCGCGCCGCTACTGACCGGCGGGTCCGACCTGGATATCGACAATGTCACGCTCGACCCATGACCCACGGCGGCGCGGCCTCGATATGGAGCGTCACGCCGCCGACTGGCTGACTACACATGGCTTGCAGCTGGTGGATACCAACCAGCACGCCAGACGCGGCGAAATCGATCTCGTCATGCGCGACGGCGAGATCCTGGTATTCATCGAAGTGAGGCACCGCGCCCACACCAGCCATGGTCACCCTCTCGAGACCGTGACCGCCGCCAAGCAGCGTCGCCTGATCAGCGCAGCACGTTTTTATCTCCATCGCAACGGGCTATCATGTATGTGTCGTTTCGACGTCGTAGGCGTCACCGGCACGCCACCCAACGTGTCGTTCGACTGGATTCGTTCGGCATTCGACGCCTTTTGACCCAAGCAAGGCCTCTATCCATGGATTTCCAATCACGTATACTCGGCCACTTCAACGCCAGCATCGATGCCAAGACCTATGCCAGTGAGGTGCTACCGGCCTTCATCGAAGTTGCCAGCCAGATGATGGTTCAATGCCTCGTCAGCGAAGGCAAGATTCTTGCCTGTGGCAATGGCGGTAGCGCCGGCGACAGTCAGCACTTCTCTTCCGAGCTGCTCAATCGCTTCGAGCGCGAGCGTCCCAGCCTGCCGGCAATGGCGCTCACCACCGACACCTCGACACTCACCTCGATCGCCAATGACTACAGCTATAACGAGATTTTCTCCAAGCAGATACGCGCCCTGGGGCAGCCTGGCGACGTATTGCTGGCAATCTCCACGAGCGGTAACTCGGCCAACGTAGTACAGGCCATTCAGGCCGCACATGATCGCGACATGCATATCGTGGCATTGACAGGACGCGATGGCGGCGACATGGCATCGCTGCTTGGCCAGGACGACTGCGAAATCCGCGTCCCTTCGACCTCCACGGCGCGCATTCAGGAAGTGCATTTACTCGCGATACATTGCCTATGCGATCTCATCGATCAACAACTGTTTGGCAGCACCGAATAAGGAATTCGTCATGACACGACAGGTTATCCTCCCGCTCCTCCTTGGCATCACGCTAGCGCTGGCAGGCTGCGCCTCACCTTCCACCGACAACCAGGGCGGTGAAAACTATGGCAAGCGCACCCCCGGCATGAAGGTGGAAGACGACAGCATCCAGGACAAAATTTCCGACAGCCTTGCCAGCACCGACGCGCGCTTTCGCGACGCACATATCAACATCGACAGCTACAACGGCATGGTGCTACTCACCGGCCAGGTGGCAAGCGACGAGCTCAAGCAGAAAGCCGGCAACGTAGCCGAACAAGCACGGCAGGTGCGTCGCGTTCACAACGAACTGGAAGTCGCCGCCAATTCCCCCATCGGCCAGCGTATGACGGACACCTGGATCACCGGACGGATCAAAGCGAGCCTCGCGACTGACGAGCGCATCGACGGCAGCCGCATTCGGGTAATCACCGAAAACAGCACGGTCTATCTTATGGGCATGGTGACCCACCAGGAAGCAGACATCGTGACCAATATCGCTTCACAAGTGGGTGGTATTCAGCGGATCGTCAAAGTCTTCGAATATCTTGATTGAGCACCGAGCAGGGTCGAAGACCCTGCTTTCACTTCACGACACGCAGTGATGGGCGCCCCTTGGTACGCGGGGCGTCGTCACTTTCACTCTCAGCTTCACTAGCTTCTTCATCGTCAGGCGACTCGACGCCTTCCAGCGCAGGACGCTCGCCATCGTCCTCCGGCTGCGTGTCGTCACCCTCGCTCGCTTCGGCTTCCGGCATGACCGGCTCATGGCCAAAGACCATACCGACCCCATTCTCACGCGCGTAAAGCGCGATCAATGCTTCCATGGGCACGATGACATCCATTGGCTGGCCGGAAAAGCGCGCCCCGAAGGTTACGGCGGCATTCTCGATATATAAATCACGTACCGCGGAAGGTGCAATATTGAGGACGATCTGTCCGTTTTGCACAGACTGACGGGGTACGTTCACACCTTCACGCTCGGCGTCGACAACGATATACGGTGTATGTCCGTTGTCCAGCAACCACTCATAGAGTGCGCGGGCCAAGTAAGGGCGACTGGAAAGCATAGACAACTTCCTCTTTCGGTTCGCGGCGACGGTTCATCAGCGCTGCACACTCATGCATGGCAACGCTAAGTGCGCATTTCCTTCTCTGCCTCCAGCAGGGAAGCCTTGAAGGCATCACGGCTGAAGAGGCGCTCCATGTAGTTCACTAGCGGCTGGACTTGCTTTTCCGGCAGCTCGACGCCCAGCGACGGTAGCCGCCAGAGAATCGGTGCGATGCAGCAATCTGCCAGCGAAAACTCATCGCTCATGAAAAACGGCATGTCTTCGAAGATCGGTGAAATGCCCGTGATGCTTTCGCGCAACTCCTTGCGCGCCTTCTCGGCATCTTTCTTGCTGCCCTGCTGAATCGTTTCGACCAGCGGGCACCACTCGCGTTCGATGCGATGCATCCACAAACGGGTCTGCGCACGCGCCACGGGATAGACCGGCAACAGCGGCGGATGCGGAAAACGCTCGTCCAGGTATTCCATCATGACCTTGGACTCGTAAAGCACCAGATCACGATCCAACAGGGTAGGCACGCTGTTGTACGGGTTGAGATCGGCAAGCTCTTCAGGGCTATTGTCATCGTTGACCTCGATGACATCGACGGCCACCCCCTTTTCCGCCAACACGATACGAACGCGATGGCTATAATGATCATCGTTACCAGAATAGAAGGTCATCGACGACCGCTTGGCCACTACACCCATGAAACATTCCTCGCTTCAGTTCGGACCCAGATGATAACACGTTAATAGGGGGCACGAATGCCACCCGCCGCCACTCATTGAGCATGTGGGAGGATAGATAAGGTCATGCACCCATACAAGCCGCCCCTATCGCGTGCGTCACGCAAAAAGGCCCGGACGACAGGTCCGGGCCTTTGCGTAGCGCGCCCCGATGGGTGCGAAGCGCTGCGTCTTAACGCTTGGAGAACTGCGGACGACGACGCGCCTTGCGCAGACCGATCTTCTTACGCTCGACCTGACGGGCGTCACGCGTCACGTAGCCCGCATCACGCAGCGGATGACGGAAGTCTTCGTTGTAGGCGAGCAAGGCACGCGTAATACCGTGACGAATCGCGCCCGCCTGCGCAGAGCCGCCGCCACCGCTCACGGTGACATAGACGTCGAACTGATCAGTGGTTTCAGTCAACTCGAGCGGCTGACGGACGACCATCTCACCGGTGACACGACCGAAATAGTCGTGCAAGTCACGATTGTTGACGGCGATTTTGCCGGTGCCCGGCTTCAAAAACACCCGAGCTGTGGACGTCTTGCGGCGCCCGGTACCGTAATACTGCTGTGTCATGGCGAAGAATCCCTTAGAGGTTCAGTTCAAGCGGCTGCTGCGCGGCATGCGGATGCTCGGCACCAGCATACACCTTGAGCTTGGAGTACATGGCACGGCCCAATGGCCCCTTCGGCAGCATGCCCTTGACAGCATTTTCGATAACACGCTCAGGCGCATGATCGATCAATTGCTCGAAGGACATGGAGCGCAGACCGCCCGGATATCCGGTATGACGATAATAATTCTTGGCTTGCGCCTTGTTGCCAGTGACGCGCACCTTCTCAGCATTGACGACGACGATGTAATCGCCAGTGTCGACGTGCGGCGTGTATTCCGGCTTGTGCTTGCCGCGCAAACGGCGAGCGATTTCGGTGGCCAGGCGGCCGAGCGTCTTGTCAGTCGCATCGACGACATACCAGTCGCGTGTGACGGACTGTGGCTTAGCACTGAACGTCTTCATGGGTGAATCACCAATTGCTTGTGTGGGCGTCACGCGTGTAAGGGCGTGATCAGCCAATCCCTATTTTTCTTGGTTGCCGCGCCTCGAAAGACGGACAACGTTAGAGCGAGCGCGCATTGTACACGACGTTTCTTCGGCCATAAAGCACGATGTCGCGCTTCACGGCAACCCTCATGGCTTGTGCGGCAATGCCAGATACTCTTGGGACTGCATTTCCTGCAAGCGAGACAGTGTCCGCTCGAACTCGAACTCTAGCTGACCATGAGTGTAAAGCGACTCAATGGCAACCTCGGCGGAAAGCAGCAGCTTGACTCCGCGATCATAGAACTCGTCGACCAGGTTGATGAATCGCCGCGCCAGGTCTTCCGTCGCCCCGCTCATCTGAGGCACGTTGGAGACGAGAATCGTATGAAACTCGCGGGACAACTCGATGTAGTCGTTCTGACTCCGCGGGCCATCGCATAGCGTCTCGAACTCGAACCATACGACATCTTCATGCAATCGATGAGGCTGCAGGACACGATGGTTAACATCGATCTCAGCTTCCCTCTCGCCTTCGGCACCCGCAATGGCATAGAAGCTTTCGCCCAGCGCACGGTCGGCGGCCTCGCCCCACGGATGATAGAAGATCTTCACTTGTTCCAGTGCCCGCAAGCGGTAATCGATTCCCGAATCGACGTTGACCACTTCGCAATGACGCTTGAGCAAGTCGATAGCAGGAATGAAACGCGCACGCTGCAGGCCATTCTTGTAAAGATCATCGGGCACGATATTGGAGGTCGTGACCAACACCACGCCCTGCGCAAACAACGCTTCAAGCAGATTGGCGAGAATCATCGCATCGGTGATGTCTTTGACGAAGAACTCATCAAGGCAGATCACCCTGGCCTCAGAAGCAAACTTGGACGCAATCAGCGTCAGCGGATTTTTTTCGCCCTTGTAATGCGTCAACTCATTGTGCACACGCTGCATGAAGCGGTGAAAATGCGTGCGCATCTTGTCGGCGAACGGCAAGGCCTCGTAGAACGTATCCACCAAGTACGTCTTGCCTCGCCCTACGCCTCCCCAGAAATACAACCCCAAAATCGCCGGCGGCGCCTCGAAAGGAGAAGGAGCAGACTTCTTGCCGAAGAGCTTGGCGACCTTGGACGTGAGGCCATCGTCACTTGCCGATGGTAAGCTCGACGATTGGCGTGGCGTATTTACCAACTCGTCATAGAGCCGCTGCAAGTATTTAACGGCCTCTTCCTGATCGGGATCGTACTGGAAATCGTCGCGCTGCAAGTCATGGCGATATTTTTCCAGGGGCGTACGTGTGTCCACGGACGGCGGCATGGTGGCACTCATGGGGGCGAAACACACCTCGACTGAATGATGAAAGCTGACATTATACGCATCATCACGATACTTGCATGGACACGCGCGGCGTGGTGCCACCCTTTCGGGTTTGACCCGTCGCGCCAAGACACCGATATAATAGCCATGCTTGGTATGCCATCGCATCGTAACCGCATGCCCGTGACGATCAAGGAGAGCATTGTGAACGAGAGCAACATCGACTGGATACTGGCCATCGCGTGCTTTCTGGCAGGCATCGGCATCGGTGCCCTCGGCTACCATCTGCTGAACGCCAACGTGGCGCGCAACCAGAAAGTTCGCCAACGACTAGCAGAGGCGGAATTGGAACTCAGCCAAGTAAAGGATGCACTGAACGACCATTTCGCCAAGGCAACTGACCTGGTCAACAACATTCAGCGTCAGAGCCATGAGCTTGAGCAGCAGCTATCTCAAGGCGCCGACCGTCTCGTCGACGACCTGCAGCTCAAGCGCCGCCTGCACCCGCGCCAGGAGGGTGAAACGCCAGAAGAAGAAGAAGATGCCACCCCGCCCCAGATGCCACGCGACTACGCTGAGGGCACTAAGGGCACACTCTCGGAAGACTATGGCCTCGAGCCACGCAGGCAGCGCGCCACAGAAGAAGAGACGCCGCCACCGCGCTACTGAGATCAAACGCTCCCGCTCGGCGTCCTCGTTGGGCGCCCCTCACGCTTATCACAACGCCTAAGCGCCAGCCATTTTAAACGCCCGGCGCTTGCTGTTTCGGAATCACTCAGGCCGGATTGTCGATATCAACGAAACGATGCGCGATGTCGAAACGTGACGCCAGCCAGTCCCCCAGCGCCCTGACGCCATCGCGCTCGGTGGCATGATGACCGGCCGCCACATAGGTCACGCCCATTTCACGTGCCATGTGCGTGGTGCGTTCGGAAATTTCTCCCGAGATAAAGGCATCGACACCCGCCTCAGCCGCCAGCGGCAGCATATCCTGGGCTCCGCCTGTGCACCACGCGACACGCTCGATCGGTCGAGCGTGTCCCGCTATGACCAAGGGCTCACGCCCCAGTTGTCGCTCGACATGCGCCGCGAATGCGGCATGATCCATCGACGCTGACATACCTCCATGCCACAAGAGGCCACGCCCAAGCGCGCCGTCGAGACAGCCTGACGACGTGAGGTCGAGCCGCTTGGCGAGCTGCATGTTATTGCCCAACGTCGCATGCGCATCCAACGGCAGGTGATACGCCAACAGATTGATATCATGCGTCATCAACGTGGCCAGGCGGCGACGCTTCATCCCCGTGACCGCCACCGGTTCATTCTTCCAGAAATAGCCGTGATGGACGAGCACCAGATCTGCCTTCCAGGCCACCGCTTCATCGAGCAGCGCCTGGTTAGCGGTGACGCCGCTCATCACGCGCGTCACCGTCTCGCGCCCTTCCACTTGCAGGCCATTGAGGGTGTAGTCCTTGAAGTCGCCGCACTGCAATTCGGACTCAATCGCGGCGATCAATTCTTGTCGAGCACTCATGGGCGGCTCCAGACAGTTTAAGGATGCAATGTTACACTCGGCGCCATTGTAACGGCTGCCTCACGGGGCAGCGACTGCCCGCTCGACGACAAGGAACCGTACATGCGTCGCTCACTGATGTCGCTCGTCTGGCCCATCATCAGTGGCATCCTGCTCGCCATCGTGCTGCTCAATGCTTTCCCCCAGTTGATGGGCGAGCGCAGTACCGGCGATGCCGCCACGCCAGTACCCGATACCAGCGCCGTGCGCGCCATCGCCGAACGTACCGACACCGCCGAGCGCGCACCGGAAGTCGTCGAGGCCGCCCCCCTGAACAGGTCTCAAGGCCCCGCGAGCTATGCCAGTGCCGTGAATAAGGCGGCCCCTGCCGTCGTCAATATCTATTCGTCACGTATGGTCGAGCGTAGCGAGCACCCGTTGATGTCCGATCCTTTTTTCCAGCAGTTCTTCGGCAAGGACATGCCGCAACGTCAGCGCATGCTCTCTAGCCTGGGCTCGGGCGTCATCGTCAGCGCCGAAGGGTACGTACTGACCAACAATCATGTCATACGCGATGCCGATGAGATTCAGGTCGCCCTCCGCGACGGCCGTGAGACACTTGCCAAGGTCGTGGGCACCGACCCCGAGAGCGACCTGGCGGTGCTCAAGATTCCCAGCGAAGATCTTCCCGTCATCCAGCTCAGTGACTCCGAGCAAGTCGCCATAGGCGATGTAAGCCTCGCCATCGGCAATCCCTTTGGCGTCGGCCAAACCGTCACCATGGGCATCATCAGTGCCACGGGGCGTAACCATCTCGGTTTGAACGCTTACGAAGACTTCATCCAGACCGATGCTGCCATCAACCCCGGCAACTCCGGCGGGGCACTGGTCAATGCGGAGGGCGCACTGGTAGGAATCAATACCGCGATCTTTTCACGCTCTGGAGGCTCACAAGGCATCGGCTTCGCCATACCCGCCAACCTGGCGCACCAGGTACTCGATCAGATCGTCGCTCATGGCCGCGTCATCCGTGGCTGGCTGGGTATCGATGTCCAGGCGATGACACCCGACCTGGCCTCGTCATTCGGCCTCAAGACCCTGACCGGCGTGGTCATCGCCAGCGTCGTACCCGACGGCCCAGGCGACAAGGCTGACCTGCAACCGGGTGACGTGCTCATGTCCATCGACGGCGAGCCTATCGTCGATGCCCGCGAGGCCATGGCCGATATCGCCGAGATTTCTCCCGGCACACAGCTCCCCATTACCATCGTGCGTGATGGTAAAAAACGTGAGATTACACTGACGGCCGGCGAACGCCCCGAAGCCTCAGAAGTGCAGTAATCAAAAGCAGCATGCCCCCACCGGCGCATCAGTAAGGGCATGAGAAGACTGATCGGAGGGCGCTAATCGTCGTCAGGTATCGCCGAGACGATTCTCCGCCGAACGCGCATGCGCCGTCAGCGACTCCCCTCGCGCCAGCACCGAGGCAGTACGCCCCAGAGTGGCCGCACCTTCCGGCGAGCAATGGATCAGCGACGAGCGTTTCTGGAAATCGTAAACGCCCAGGGGCGAGGAGAAACGCGCGGTGCCCGAGGTCGGCAACACGTGATTGGGCCCGGCACAGTAATCGCCCAACGCTTCCGCCGTGTAACGCCCCATGAAGATAGCTCCGGCGTGACGTACGCCTTCCGCCATTGACTCAGGGTCGTCGACCGAAAGCTCCAGGTGCTCGGGCGCAATGTGATTGATGATCGTCAGCGCCTCTTCGCGATCACGACACTGGATCAAGGCGCCGCGTGACGCCAGTGACTCGTGGATTATCGCCTCACGTTCCATGGTAGGCAGCAAACGTTCGATAGCGGCGTGAACCGCATCGAGGTGGGCCGCGTCCCAACCCACGAGAATCGCCTGAGCATCCTCGTCGTGCTCGGCCTGCGAGAACAGATCCATGGCCAGCCACTCGGGATCGGTCTCACCATCGGTCACGACCAGAATCTCGGAAGGCCCGGCGATCATGTCGATCCCCACCTGGCCGAACACCGCGCGCTTGGCCGTGGCCACGTAGGTATTGCCCGGCCCGACGACCTTGTCCACACGCGGGATGCTCTGAGTACCATACGCTAAAGCCGCCACGGCCTGGGCGCCTCCCACGGTGAACACATGATCGACACCGGCCAGATGCGCAGCCGCCAGTACGAGATCATTGAGCACCCCGTCTGGCGTAGGCACCACCATGACGATTTCGCGCACCCCGGCAACATGTGCAGGAATGGCATTCATCAGTACCGAGGACGGATACGCGGCCTTACCACCCGGCACATAGATACCCGCGCGATCCAACGGCGAGACCTTCTGGCCCAGCACACTGCCATCGGCCTCGGTATACTGCCATGACTCAGGCTTCTGACGCTGATGGTAGAGGCGAATGCGCTCGGCAGCGTGCGCCAGTGCCTCACGCTGTGCCTCCGGCAGGCCCTCATAGGCCTCGCGCAACCGCGCCGCGTCCAGCGTCAATTCACTCATGTCACGCGCCTGCATGCGATCCAGGCGATTGGTGTACTCGACCACTGCGGCGTCGCCGCGCGAACGCACGGCATCGATGATCTCCTCGACGCTTTCGGCCACCTGCTTGTCGGAGACACCTTCCCACGCCAGCAACGCTGTCAGACGTGTCTCGAAATCGTCTTGTGTGGTGCTCAGACGCGCCACATTCATGACATTGTCAGTCATCTCGCCCTCTCGTGTTCTTACGCCTGCGTCTCACCGCGCCGCGATTCGACCGCGCGCCCCAGACGCTCGATCAGCGGCTTGAGCCGATCATGTTTCATCGTCATCGAGGCCTTGTTGACCACCAGTCGCGAACTGACCTCGTCGATCAATTCACGCGGCTCCATGCCATTGGCGCGCAAGGTGTTACCGGTATCGACGATGTCGACGATTTCATCGGCCAGATTCATCAAAGGCGCCAACTCCATGGCACCGTAGAGCTTGATCACCTCGGCCTGAACCCCCTGCCGGGCATAGTAACGACGCGCCACATTGACGAACTTGGTGGCCACCCGCCGCCGCGCATGAGTCGGTTCCGCTCCGACCACGCCGGCCGTCATCAACTTGCAGCGCGATATTTCCAGATCCAGAGGCTCATACAGCCCTTCGGCCCCGTGCTCGAGCAAGGTATCCTTGCCCGCCACACCGACATCGGCGGCACCGAGTTGCACGTACGTCGGCACATCGACGGCGCGAATCACGACCAATTTGACATCGGGAAGATTGGTATCGAACAGCAACTTGCGACTCTTGCCGAAATCTTCCGCCGGCTCTACGCCCGCATCAGCCAACAGCGGGAGCGTTTCTTCCAGTATGCGCCCTTTGGACAGGGCCAGAATCAGTTGCTTTGACATGATGTTGGCACATCTATTGAACTTGGCGTTCCGCCACCATGGCGGAACGCGAGAATGAAACCGCCGATCAACCGGGGACGCGGCGAATCTTGGCACCGAGCAATTGCAGCTTCTCCTCGATGCATTCGTAACCGCGGTCGATATGATAGATGCGATCCACCTGCGTTTCGCCTTCCGCCATCATGGCCGCAATGACCAGGCTCGCCGACGCCCGCAAGTCAGTGGCCATCACCGGCGCACCGGAGAGATGTTCGACGCCTGTGATCACCGCGGCATTACCTTCCAGTGCAATCCGCGCGCCCATGCGGTTGAGCTCCTGCACATGCATGAAGCGGTTTTCAAAGATCGTCTCGACGACGGTGCCCGACCCTTCGGCGACACAATTGAGCGCGACGAATTGGGCCTGCATGTCGGTGGGAAACGCGGGGTAAGGCGCAGTGCGCACATTGACCGCCTGTGGACGCCGCCCACGCATGTCGAGCTCCAGCCAGCCGTCACCCACCTCAACGTGGGCCCCGGCTTCATCGAGCTTGGCGAGCACGGCCTCAAGCGTATCGGCGCGAGTGTTACGTACCCGGACGCGACCACTGGTCACTGCGGCCGCCACCAGGAAGGTGCCCGTTTCGATGCGATCCGGCATGACATCGTAATGACAACCATGTAGATACGGCACGCCCTCGACCACGATCGTATCCGTGCCGTGGCCACGAATCCGAGCGCCCATGGCGATCAGGCACTCGGCGAGATCTACCACTTCCGGCTCGCGCGCAGCGTTCTCGAGTACCGTCGTCCCCTCGGCCAAGGTGGCGGCCATCAGCAAGTTTTCGGTGCCGGTCACGGTCACGGTGTCGAAGAAGATCGTGGCGCCCTCGAGGCGACCGGCGCATCGCGCCTGCACGTAGCCGCCATCGACATGGATCTCCGCACCCATGGCCTCGAGACCGCGCAGATGCAAATCGACGGGGCGCGACCCGATCGCGCAGCCGCCCGGCAAGGACACATCGGCCGTGCCGAAGTGCGCCAGCAAGGGGCCGAGCACGAGAATCGACGCACGCATTTTCTTGACCAGTTCATAGGGCGCATGGCACTGCGTTACCTGGGAACCATCAAGCTGAATACTCATCTTGTCGCCCATCACCGGCTCGACGCCCATGCGTCCCAGCAGCTCCAGCGTGGTGGTGATATCCTGCAGATGTGGCAGGTTGCCGATAGTCACCGGCTCATCAGCCAACAGGGTCGCTGCCAGGATCGGCAAGGCGGAATTCTTGGCTCCACTCGCCCATACTTCCCCGTCGAGCGGCCCGTTACCGGTAATGATCAATTTGTCCATGAAATTCCGTGCTTAGACGCCCGCGTTTTCAGGGGCTTGCTCCCACTGAGACGGGGTGTAGGTCTTGATACTGATGGCATGTAGGGCGCCACTGGCGATCTCATCTGACAACGCCGAATAAATCAGTTGCTGACGCTTGACCGGCAATAACCCCTCAAAAACGTCACCGACGGCGACCACCTGGAAATTGCAGCCTTCACCTTGAATATGAAACTGGCAATCGTCGATACGCGATTCGAGTAGGGCCTTGACGTCGCTGGGTTGCATAAGGAGTTGGCTCCTGTTCTACGGCACGGCGCGCGTGACACGCACGAGTGCGGTAATTGAGTCGGGATTTCAAACAGGCATGATAAAGAAAACGGGCGCCGTTGGCGACGCCCGCTTGCACGCAGAATACCGGGAGGCGACGCTCCGTGTTGTCATAACGTTTCCGAAGCCACCCGTGTCTCGTCACTGGGAAGCAAGGGATCCAATCCCGCCATGGCCGTCAACCGTGCCAAGGGCCGCGATAGGGCCACATGAACGATATGCACGCCATGCGCCTGCGCGCAACGCAGCCATTCGAGCAGGACACTGAGCACGGCACTGCTGGCACAGCTCACGCCGGTCAGATCGAACTCGACCTCGGCATCGCGCGGCAAGCTTTGCAACCACTCCTGCCCCTTGGCCGCCAGCGAGGCGGCGCTGTCGAAATCCGCCTCGCCGTCGACCCTCAGAATACGCTCGTCGCTTACTTCGAGCCGGGCATCGTCACGCTCGAGCAAGACATTCATTGGTTGTCGTCACCGCCTTTTTCGAGCTCATCGGTAGCGACGTCCGGCGCCCAACCATCGATGACCGCATCGATATCGCGATTATTGTCGCGCATGGCCTGATCGAATTGGTTGCGAAACGTCAGTCCAAGATTGATGCCGTTGACGATGACATTGATCACGCGCCACTCGCCGTCACGCTGGTGCAACGTATACACCACGGGATAGACATCACCATTGGTGGAGACTACTTCCATATCGACGCTAGCCTGATCCTCGTAGCGCCGCTCGCTATCATGATCGAGCACCCGAATGTCACGGTAATCGAATGTCACCAGCCCTTTGGCATACGTCTCGATCAGCGTCTTGCGAAACGTTTTAACAAAACGCGAGCGCTGCTCCGGCGAGGCATTACTGAAATATCGGCCCATGACGCTGGCACCGATATAGCGAAAATCGGCCACATCATCGAGGCTGTCATCGACCAGCGACTCGAGCTCGCCTTCATGCGAGGCGTAATAATCCTTGCGCCCATCCAGTTTTTGCATCAACGCGGCCACGTTGTCTTCGATCAACTGCTGGGGGGCTTGCTGGGCCTGCGCCGTCAATGCCACGCACCATAGGACCGACAGCAGTAGTGCGCAAAGACTGGAGCGCCGGGGAGTGAATTGCCTTGATGTCATGGGAACCTCCTTGGCTCATTCGCTTGTCATGTTCGACACGAACTGCTGAATCAATTGTTCCAGTACCAGCGCTTGCTGTGTATCGCGGATGGTGTCGCCTTCTTCGAGCATCTCAGGATCGCCCCCCACGCTCAGGCCGACATATTGCTCACCCAATAACCCCGAGGTGAGAATCGACGCCGTACTGTCGCGTGAGATCTTGCCCTCGAGATCCTCGTCCAGCTCCATGGTCACGCGGGCATCGAGCCATTCGGTATCGAGCTCGACGTCGCTGACGCGCCCGATGGTCACGCCTGCCATGGCAACCCTGGAGCCTGACTTGAGTCCGCCAATATTGGCGAAATTGGCCTGCAGCGTGAATGTATCCTGCGGTACGCCAAGGCTGATGCCACTGACTCGCAAGCCAAGAAACACCATGCCCAGAATCCCGGCCAGGACGAACAGCCCCACGCCGAACTCCATCATCTTGCTGCGCTTCATCCAAGTTCTCCAAACATCAGCGCGGTCAGCACGAAATCCAATCCGAGCACCGCCAGGGACGAATAGACTACCGTGCGGGTCGTCGCCCGCGAGATGCCTTCCGACGTCGGGATCAGGTCATATCCCTGAAACACCGCAATCCATGTAACGACGAGACCGAACACCACGCTCTTGAGCATGCCGTTGAGAATGTCGTCGACGAACGCGACACTGCTTTGCATATTGCTCCAGTAGGAGCCATCGAACACGCCCAGCCACTGCACGCCGACCAGATAGCCGCCCCAGATGCCGACCACGCTGAAGCCCACGGTCAGCAACGGCATCGAGATAAACCCTGCCCAGAGGCGTGGTGCCACGATGCGCCGCAGCGGGTCGACCCCGATCATTTCCATGCTGGTCAGCTGTTCGGTCGCTTTCATGAGCCCGATCTCGGCCGTCAGCGCCGACCCTGCGCGCCCCGCGAACAGTAACGCCGCCACCACCGGCGCGAGTTCACGCAGCAGCGACAGCGCCACCATCTGCCCCAACGCATCCTCGGCGCCAAAATCGACCAGGATGGTGTAGCCCTGCAGACCCAGCACCATGCCAATGAAGAGTCCCGATACCAGCACGATCGCCAACGACATGACACCGATGAAATGCATCTGACGCAGCCACAGGTGCCATCCTTCTCGAGAAGGAATGCCCAACACCGATTGCGCCAGGAACATCGCCGCCCGGCCCAAGGCACTCAGCGCATCGAGCGTCCCCCGACCCAGCGACGCGATAGGACGAATCATGGACGCTCCCCCTTGGTGGCCAGGATATCGCGATAAAAATCGGGCGCCGGGTAATGAAATGGTACTGGGCCATCGGGCTCGCCATGAACGAACTGCTTGACGCGCGCATCGCGATTGACATCCAGCGTTTGCGGCGTGCCATGGGCCATGACCTGGCCGTCGGCGATGATATACACGTAATCGGCGATGGAAAGCGTCTCCTTGATATCGTGCGAGACGATGACCGCAGTAAGCCCCAACGCTTGATTGACCGTCTTGATCAGTTGCACCAGAACGCCCATTGAAATCGGGTCCTGGCCGACGAAAGGCTCGTCGTAAAGCACCAGTTCGGGATCGAGCGCCACCGCACGCGCTAGCGCCACGCGCCGAGCCATGCCGCCGGACAGCTCCGCCGGCGGCAAGTCGTGCGCACCGCGCAAGCCCACCGCCTGAAGCTTCATCAGCACGATATCGCGTACCATGGCCTCCGGCAGGTCGGTATGCACGCGCAGTGGGAAGGCCACGTTCTCGAAAACGCTCAGGTCCGAAAACAGCGCGCCGCTCTGGAACAGCATGCCCATGCGCCGCCGCATCCGAAACAACGCACGGCGAGACAAGCCATGCACATCCTCTCCATCGATGCACACACGTCCCGCATCCGGCACTAGCTGACCACCGATCAACTTGAGCAACGTCGTCTTGCCCGTACCGCTAGGGCCCATGACCGCAGTAATCTTGCCTTTGGGAATACGCAGATCGACGCCACGAAAGATGTCATTCTCGCCCCGCGAAAAATGCAATCCCTCGACGTCGACCAGGGTCGTGTCAGTCACGTAACGCTCATCCACGTCTCGATAATTATCGAACATTGTATCCTAACTCTAGCGATCACCTCCAGCCTCGCCTTGCAACAATCTCGGCGAGTGCGTTTAATGAGCGCCTCAATTCGCTCGTCGCTCCCCGGAAGTCGGCGAGGCTTGAGCCCAAGGCCGCGAAGGGCAACAATCACCACCATGAACACTGTTACCGAGCAAGATTACCGCGCTAGCGCGCGACGCACGCTGACACTCGAATCGCAGGCCATCGCCGCTTTGATCGAACGCCTTGACGAGGCCTTCGACCACGCCTGTCGCCTGCTTCTAGCCTGCGAAGGACGTGTCGTCGTCACCGGCATGGGCAAATCCGGGCACGTCGCCCGCAAGATCGCGGCGACACTGGCTAGCACCGGCACACCCGCCTTCTTCGTCCACCCCGGCGAGGCCAGCCACGGCGACATGGGCATGATCACACCCCGTGACGTCGTCCTGGCCCTCTCCAACTCGGGCGAGACGGCCGAGATCACGGCGCTATTGCCACTTCTCAAACGCATGGGCGCCCCACTGGTCAGCATGACCGGGCGTCCCGGCTCGACCCTATCGCGTCACGCCGAAGCACATCTGGATACCGCCGTTGCCCGTGAGGCTTGCCCGCTCGACCTCGCGCCGACCACCTCGACGACCGCTGCGCTGGCCATGGGCGACGCCCTCGCGGTGGCCCTGCTCGAGGCACGCGGATTCACCGCCGAAGACTTCGCCCTGTCACACCCCGGCGGTAGCCTAGGACGACGCCTGCTGCTCAAGGTCGAAGATCTCATGCATCATGGCGAGCGCCTGCCACGTGTCGCACTGGGTAGCCCGCTACGCGACGCTCTGCTGGAAATTACCCGCCAGGGCCTGGGCTTTACCTGCGTGGTCGATAACGCCGGGCATCTAGCCGGCATTTATACTGATGGCGACCTGCGGCGCACGCTCGACCAACACGACGACCTTCGCCGTCTGCGCGTCGATGACGTCATGACCCATGGCGGCAAGACAATCCGGCCGGATCTACTCGCCGCCGAGGCCGTCAAGGTCATGGAAGACAATCGTATCACGGCACTTGCCGTGGTCGACGACGACGGACGACCGATCGGCGCGCTGCACATGCACGACTTATTGGTCAGCGGCGTCATTTGAGGAGCCCCATGACATATTCCGACGATTGGCGCGACAAGGCACGCCGCATCCGACTCCTGGCCCTGGATGTGGACGGCGTACTCACCGACGGCACGCTACACTTGCAAAGCGATGGCCAGGAAACCAAGAGCTTCAACATTCTCGACGGTCTCGGCATCAAGCTACTGCAGCAAAGCGGCATCGCAGTGGCATTGATCACCGGGCGTGAGTCGCCCATGGTCAGCCGGCGTGCCGAGGCGCTTGGCATCGCACACGTCGTACAAGGTCGCGAGGATAAGCTAGCCGCGCTCAACACCCTGTGCGAACAGCTCGGCCTACCACTGGACGAGATCGCCTATTGTGGCGACGATTTGCCCGACCTGGCCGCGATTCGCGCCGCAGGACTCGGACTGAGCGTGAACAATGCGCCGGATTACGTCCGTGCGCACGCCGACTGGATTCCCGCGCGCTCGGGCGGCCAAGGCGCGGTGCGTGAAATTTGCGATGCCTTGCTGAGCTGCCAGGGACGGTGGGACGTTTGCCTCGCACCCTATCTCGATGGCCAAGGATGAAGCGCGTCATGCCGACTTTTCTGTCTTCTCGCAAATGGGCACGGCTGGGGCTATTGCTGATACTAGTGGTCCTTGGTATCGGCCTGGCCATCGTCGAACAACGCGATGCTTCTTCTCCTGGCCCGGTCCCCAGCGATGACGCAGGCGAGCCCGATTACTACTTAGAAGGCGTCACCATGACGCGCTTCAACGCGCAAGGCACCCCCCACCAGACGCTTGAATCGCCGCGCCTCGTGCATACCCCTGTCGACGATGTCATTCGCGCCGACTCACCGAAGGCCAAGGTGCGTGACGAGGCGGGACGTAAGTGGGACATCTCCGGCGACAAGGGAAGCCTGGGGCCGCAACGCGATCTACTCACCCTGACCGGGAATGCCCGGCTCGTACAACCCGAGCAGGGCTGGCGTCTCGACACCGACGTGCTGTACTACAAGTCCAGCGAGGGCCACGCCTGGAGTGACACCGAGGCCGTATTGCGGCAGCATGAACAGCGCGTGCGCGGCAATCGCTTCGACGCCTGGATCGACACCAATCAAGCGCGTCTGAGCGGTGATGTGCGAGGCCACCATCCACAGCTTGCCGAGGACGAATCATGATGACACGACCATTGACGATGGCACTGGCATGCGCCGCGCTGGGACTCGCCAGCCACACGGCGCTAGCGCTGGATAGCGATGCCAGCCAGCCTATCGAGATCGTCGCCGATCAGCTGGATCTCGACGACAACGCCGGCACCGCGGTCTATACCGGCGATGTCGATATGCAGCAAGGTAGTATGCAACTGACGGCCGCGCGCGTGAAGATCGAACGCAACGCGCAGGGCGAAGTCTCCACGGTCACCGCCCATGGCGGGGGTGGCGAACGCGCCTATCTCGAGCAAAAGCCAGCGCCGGACGAGCCGGTGGCCAAGGGCTGGGGCGATACGGTGATCTATCATGCCGCCCAGCGTCGCGTGGAACTCATCGACAATGCCGAGCTACACCAGGCCCGGGATACCTTCAATGGCGCCTATGTCGAATACTTCCTCGACCGCCGCCAGGTACAGGCTCGCTCCGACGATGACGGCGATGGCGACCAGCGCGTTCGCATGACGCTGACGCCCCGCGATAGCGAGCAGTGACGTGTTTAGTGATTCACTCACCCCAGTTAGGTAGGACCCGACGCCCATGAAGACCCTGAGTGCCGCCAACCTCGCCAAGAGCTACAAGGGCCGCCGCGTGGTGCATGACATCAGCCTGACCATACGTCAGGGCAGCATTGTCGGACTTCTCGGCCCTAATGGCGCCGGCAAGACTACCTCGTTCTACATGATTGTCGGACTGGTAGGCGCCGATGCCGGCAGCGTGCACATCGACGAGCGCAACCTGTCACATGCGGCCATGCACGAACGCGCCCGCGCCGGTATCGGTTACCTGCCCCAGGAAGCGTCGATCTTTCGCAAACTCTCGGTCGCCGACAACATCATGGCAATTCTCGAGACGCGCCGCGATCTCGACAAGGCCGCGCGCAAGGCACAGCTCGAGCGCCTCCTGGAGGAGTTTCACGTCACCCACATTCGTGACAACCCTGGCATGAGCCTGTCCGGGGGCGAACGTCGTCGCGTCGAGATCGCCCGCGCCCTGGCCACCGAGCCCGCCTTCATCCTTCTCGACGAGCCCTTCGCCGGGGTCGACCCGATCTCCGTTGGCGAGATAAAGAGCATCATCCGCCAATTGCGTGATCGTGATATCGGTGTCTTGATCACCGACCACAACGTACGCGAAACCCTGGATATCTGTGACAACGCCTATATCGTCGGCGACGGTCAGATCATCGCCGAAGGACATGCAGAGGCCATTCTCGCCAACCAGAAAGTGCGTGACGTCTACCTCGGCCATGAGTTCAGATTGTAAACGCAAACTGCTGGAACCGCTGCACGCTTATATAAATGGCATGATTGTTGCTTTCATTCTTGCAAGTAGCGTCGTCGCGAGATAACGTACGAGAACCGTTTCAGGAAGCGACGATCGATTCTCCATGTCCATGAAACCTACCTTGCAGCTTCGCGTCGGCACGCAGCTGACGATGACGCCCCAGTTACAGCAGGCCATTCAGCTCTTGCAGCTTTCAACGCTGGATTTGCGACAGGAGATTCAGCAAGCGCTGGACTCCAATCCTATGCTGGAGCTCGAGGAGGACTTCGAAGAACGCGAGGTCAGCGAAACGCAGCAGGAAGATGATTGGGCAAGCGACATCCCCGAGAACCTGTCGCTGGATAGCGAATGGAGTGATACCTACCAGGATTCAGGCCCCTCACTGACGGGGGGTGGCGGTAGCGAGGAAGGCCCCGATATAGAGCGCAATACCGCGCATACCAGTCTTCACGACCATCTGGCCTGGCAACTCGCCATGGCCGACATGACGCCGCGCGAACATGATATTGCCGAAGGCCTGATCGATGCCATGGGGGCCGACGGTTATCTCACCCTGCCCCTGGACGAGCTTGTTGACGGTTTGCGCGGCCAAGGCCTTTCGGGGCTCAAGGTGGGCGATGTCGAACACGTCATGATGCGCGTACAACAGTTCGATCCCACTGGGGTAGGCGCCCGCGACCTACGCGAGTGTCTGTTGCTGCAACTCGGCGCCCTCCCTGAAGACATGCCGCTGATAACCCAGGCCAAGCGGCTGGTACGCCAGTTCCTCGCAGCTCTCGCAGGCAACGACCGCAAGTTGCTCAAGCGACGCTTGCGCCTCGACGATGAAGAGCTCGACCACGTCATCGCCCTCATTCGGTCCCTCGACCCGCGCCCCGGCCTCGCCTTCGAGGACAGCAGCAACGATTATGTCATTCCCGACCTCATCGCGCGGCGCATCCGACAGGATTGGCGCATCGAGCTCAATCCCGAGGCCCTGCCCCGCGTACGTATCCAACCGGATTACGCTGCACTCATCAAGCGCGCCGACAAGAGCGACGACAACACCTTCCTCAAGCAGCATCTACAAGAAGCCAAATGGCTGCTCAAGAGCCTTTCGAGCCGTAACGACACCTTGCTGCGCGTGGGCCAAGAGATCATGGCACGCCAATTCGACTTCCTCGAACGCGGCGAGGAAGCCATGAAACCGTTGATCCTGGCAGATATCGCCGACGCGGTAGACATGCACGAGTCGACCATCTCCCGCGTGACCACGCAGAAATTCATTCATACGCCTCGCGGCGTCTTTGAGCTCAAGTATTTCTTTTCCAGCCACGTCGGGGGGCAAGGCGAAACCGACGCCCATTCCAGCACGGCAATTCGTGCACGCTTGAAGAAATTGATTGGCGACGAGCCACCACGCAAGCCTCTATCCGACAGCAAGCTCGTCGACCTCCTGGCTCAGGACAGCATTCCGGTCGCACGACGCACCGTCGCCAAGTACCGTGAAGCGATGGGTATACCTTCCTCCAGCGAGCGCAAGCGACTCGCCTGAACGCGGGCAGTTTGCACGTATCGGCCACGCTGCGTAGACTCGCTGCGGTCTTCGTTAGCCAGCCTTGATCCAGGGCTATGCAGCGCTCTAAAAAGGGTTACAATCGAAGTGCCAACCGATGGAATAGGAGCGTGCCATGCAAGCCAATATCACCGGTCACCACATCGAATTGACCGATGCTCTACGCGACTACGTCAATGAAAAGCTCGCGCGTCTGGAACGCCACTACGACAACATCACTACCGTCCAGGTCACGTTATCCATCGAGAAGGAACGCCACCTGGCTGCATGCACGCTTCATGCCGCAGGCGCGGACCTGCACGCCGATACACAAAGCGACGACATGTACGCCGCTATCGACGCCCTAACCGACAAGCTCGACCGTCAGCTCGTCAAACACAAGGAAAAGGTGCAGGCACGCGCTCAGGGCGCCGGTGCCCGTTAATTCGCCATGATATTGGAAAGCATCCTACCCCCCGAACGCGCACTCTTCGGCGTTGCCGGGGGGAGCAAGAAGCGTGTGCTGGAATTTTTCAGCACCTTCATCGCGCAGAACACACCCAGCCTCGATAGCCAGGAAGTGTTCGGACGTCTCATCGGCCGCGAACGATTGGGCAGCACCGGTATCGGTAATGGTGTCGCTATCCCGCATTCGCGCAATCCGCATTGCAAGGAGCCGATTGCCGGTTTTCTACGCCTGCAGGAGCCCATCGACTTCGATGCCACCGATGGCGACCCCGTCGACCTGATCTTCGTTCTGCTGGTTCCAGAAGAAGCCGACGATGCCCATCTGTCGTTGCTTGCCCAGGTTGCCGCCATCATGAACGATAGCGCCATTCGCACCAAACTACGCCAGGCACAGACTCAACGACAGCTCTACGACACTCTGATCGAGGCCATCCGCCAGCACGACACCAGCGCAAACTGACATCCGCGCATACTGATACTCGCGCAACACAAGGGGCGCTCATGCAGCTCGTGATCATCAGCGGCCGTTCCGGCTCCGGCAAATCGATTGCCCTCCAAGCACTCGAGGATCTCGGCTACTACGCGATCGACAACCTGCCGGCCAGTCTCATGGCACCCCTGATCGATGAGCTACGTGAAGGCCCGCCGTCACGCACGCATATCGCGGTCAGTATCGACGCACGCAATCTTCCCGATGCCCTGAGACGCTTCCCGGTGCTGCTCGAAGAGATCCGCGCCCGAGGCATTCAGTGCCAGGTCGTTTATTTGACCGCCGACTCGCGCATACTACTGGAACGCTACTCGGCGACGCGCCGTCGTCATCCGCTGACGCGAACCAGTGAAATGACGCTCGCCGAGGCCATCGAACAGGAACAAGCCTACCTTTCGTCGATTCGCGATATCGCCGATCTGGTCATCGACACCTCCAACCTGTCGGTACACGAACTGCGTGGCCGCATCGCCGAGCAGGTGGCACGCCATAGCGGCCGACACCTGACCTTGACGTTCGAGTCATTCGGCTACAAACGCGGCGTCCCGCTGGATGCCGACATGGTGTTCGATGCGCGCTGCCTGCCCAACCCTTACTGGGACCCTCAGCTACGCGGTTTCGACGGTCGCGATTCTCAAATCGTCACGTTTCTCGAAGCCTACCCCGACGTTCACGCCATGGCCGACGATATACGTCAGTGGTTGGAACGCTGGCTCCCCGCCTATGTTGCCAGCAATCGTAGTTATTTGACCGTCGCGATCGGCTGCACCGGTGGCCAGCACCGCTCGGTATACCTGATCGAAGGGCTGGCTCGGTATTTTGCGACACAAATGAGTGGAGTGCGCCTACGCCATCGCGAATTGGGCGTGCAAGCCGCACTGCCGGAGGATGGCGATGCCGCGTCGTAGGCTGCAACTCACCAACAAGCGCGGCCTCCACGCACGTGCCGCGACCAAGCTCGTGCAATGCTGCCAACCTTATGCGGCGCGCGTCTGTGTGTTCCATGGTCAGCGTGAAGCGGATGCCACCAACATCATGTCACTGCTCATGCTGGCAGCCCCCTGCGGGACCGAACTCGACATTCAAGCCGAGGGCGACGACGCCGACGAGGTACTCAAGGCCCTCACCACCTTGTTCGAGTCACGCTTCGAGGAAGATGCTTGATTAGCGAACAGCGTTCGCGCCTGCCCGAAGCGATGTTAGAATTACGCTTCGCCCAAGAATCGACAAAGGATGCCGATTCCCCATGAGCCCCAATCACAAGCAATTACAGCCTCGGCTGGACCGCCTCAGCGAGGCCTTGGAAAGCGGTGCGCTGGACCAGGCGCGGCGCATGCTCAATCGTGGCCTGGCCCCGGTCGATGTCGCCCATCTGCTTGAATCAACGCCGCCGCGTGAGCGCAATGTGCTGTGGGAACTGGTCGACCCCGAATTGCAGGGCGATGTGCTGCAATACCTGGGTGACGACATCCAGAGCGAATTCCTGAGCCGCATGGACGCCGAACAGCTCGTCTCGGCGACCGAAGGACTCGACGTCGACGACCTCGCCGACTTGCTGCAACGCTTGCCCAACACGGTCATTCACGAAGTACTGCAAGCCATGGAGGCGCAAGAACGCCAGCGGATCGAGACCGTGCTGTCCTACCCCGAGGACACCGCAGGCGGCTTGATGAACACCGACACCATCACCATTCGCCCGGATATCACCCTGGACGTGGTGCTGCGTTATCTGCGCCGACACGAAAAGTTGCCCGACTCCACCGATACGCTGCTCGTCGTCACCCGCCGCGACGAACTGATCGGCACGCTACCGCTCAATTTGCTGTTGGTATCCGACCCTTCGATCCTGGTCCGCGAGGTCATGAACACCGATTTTGCTTCGGTGCAAGCCACGGCCGCGGACACCGAGGTCGCCAGCCTGTTCGAGAAATTCGATCTCATTTCGGCACCGGTGGTGAGCACCGACGGCGCCCTGCTGGGCCGAATCACCATCGACGACGTGGTCGACGTCATTCGCGAGGATGCCGAGCACCAGGTCATGAGCATGGCCGGCCTCGACGAGGACGAGGACACCTTCGCGCCAGCGTGGCGTACCGGGCGTCGACGCGCCGTATGGCTAGGCATCAACCTGATTGCGGCGACCATCGTATCGTTTGCCATCGGCATCTTCGAATCGACCATTCAGCAAATCACTGCGCTGGCCGTGTTGATGCCCATCGTCTCCAGCATGGGCGGTATCGCCGGGTCGCAGACGCTGACGGTGCTGATTCGCGGGATCGCCCTCGGACACGTCGGCGGCGCCAACGTGCAGTGGCTGCTGGTCCGCGAAATGCTCTCGGGGATGATGAACGGTGTGCTATGGGCCGTGATCGTGGCCCTGGTCGCCATCGTGCGCTTCGACGACTACAAACTCGGCGGCATCATCGCCTTGTCGATGGTCATCAACCTGACCGTCGCCGCACTGGCCGGCACCGTGATTCCCGTGCTGCTCAAGCGCCTGAAGATTGACCCAGCGCTCTCGGGAGGCGTGCTCTTGACGACGATTACTGATGTGGTCGGCTTCGTCGCGTTTCTGGGACTGGCCACAGCGTTTTATTGAGACGCGGCGCTGAGGCACCGCGTCACCGAGCTTTTTACTCGCCCGCCACCATCATGTCGCCGATCAACCAGCTCCCGGTATGCACACTGCCGCGCGTATCGGTATCGCTGCCTACGCCTTGGATATTGGCGAACATATCGCGCAAGTTGCCGGCAATGGTGAATTCCTCGACGGGATGCTGAATCTTGCCATCCTCGACCCAGAAGCCCGACGCACCGCGTGAATAATCGCCGGTCACGCCATTGACCCCTTGCCCCATCAATTCGGTAACGAGTACGCCACGCCCCATCCGCGCGAGCAATTCATCCCGCGAAACTAGAGGCGCCTCGATACGCAGATTGCGCGCGCCACCGGCATTGCCGGTCGTGGTCATTTCCAAGCGCCGCGCACTGTATGCCGAAAGCATGTAACTCGCCAAGCGTCCCTGGTCGATGAACACGTTGTCGCGCGTGGCGACGCCATCATTATCGAAGGCCGTACTCGCCATGGCGCCATATTCACGAGGCCGTTCACACAGCGTGAACCACTCGGGGAAGATAGTCTCACCCAACTGACCACACAGGAAGGATGCCTCGCGATACAAGGCGCCTCCGGCGATGGCGCCCATGAAACTACCCACCAAACCGCTGGCAAGCTCGGGCGCAAAGAGCACCGGCATTCGACCTGTCGCTGGTGAGGCTGCCCCCAAACGGGCCAACGTCTTCTCGGCAGCACGTCGACCCACCGCCTCGGGCGACTCCAAGTCCGCTGGATTGCGTACCGAGGTATAGTCGTAATCGCGCTGCATGTCCGCTCCCTGACCGGCGATGAGCATGCACGACAGCGAGTGGTGGCTTCCGCGCTGGCTCCCCAGAAATCCATGGCTATTGCCATAAACGCGCACGCCTTCACCACTGGATAGGCTCGCCCCCTCGGAGTTGGCGATACCCTCGACCCCGCGACCGGCGGACTCGCAAGCAAGTGCCAGTTCGATGGCATCGTCGGTGCTCAACGGCCAAGGATAATGGACGCCGAGATCCGGCAATTCCGTCGCCATCAGTGAAGCATCGGCCAAGCCCGAGGCCGGGTCTTCCGCTGTATAGCGCGCAATATCCAACGCTTTCTCGACCACCGCACGCAAGGATTCATCGCTCGCGTCGGATGTCGACACGCTGCCCTTGCGCTGCCCCACGTACACGGTCACCGCGATCCCTTGATCGCGGGATAGCTCGACGTTTTCCACGTCGCCCAGGCGTACACCGACCTCGATTCCTTGGTCCACGCTGGCGCCCACTTCACACGCATCGGCGCCCAATCGCTTGGCCCATTCCAAGGCCTGCGCGACGCGTGCCTCCAAGCGTGCTTGCTGCTCTACGGCATCGAAGGCCTGGCTCATGGTCTACTCCTGTACTCATAAGGCCCGAGACACTGCTCAAGGGCTCGGTAGGATTGTCGAGGAAGCCTGATATACTGCACGGTCATCCCCGAAGCATGATGGTAATGCAATGTCGATCGATCTCCCCGACCCGCACGATGAAGAGGCGGGACGCCCCAGCAAGACCCAGCGCAAGCACGAGATGAAAGCCCTGCAAGCGCTGGGTGAACGCATCATCGCCATGAGCGATGCCCAGCGCGCACGCCTGCCGCTTTCCGACGACATGCGCGTCGCGGTCGAGGAAACCTCGCGCATCCGCTCCCACGAAGGCCGTCGTCGCCACATGCAGTATGTAGGCAAGGTCATGCGCCGCGAAGACCTTACGGCCATTCAGGCAACGTTCGACGCCATCGAACAGGAAAAGTTACAGCGCGATAACGCCTTCCATCGTCTCGAGCATTGGCGCAACCGGCTCATCGAGGACGACAGCACCGACGCGCTGGAGGCCTTCATCGCCGAATACCCCGAGGTCGACCGACAGACGCTGCGGCAACTCACTCGCAATGCTAGAAGCGAGCGCCAGCGCGAAAAACCGCCGAAGAATGCCCGCAAACTGTTCAAACTAATTCGCGAAACCGCCGAAATGTAAGATTGGCACTCCGTGCCTCAAAGAAGGAAGACCGGCGCTTCGCGCCTGGAAGATGAAAGGAAACCACATATCCTGGCTTGCTCCTCGTTCTTCCTTCTTCCCTCTTATTGCTTACTTCTTCTCCCTTACCTCAGGACTGCGTCCCGCCGACGGTGAGTTCGTCGATCTTGAGTGTCGGCTGGCCCACGCCGACCGGCACCCCCTGACCTTCCTTGCCGCAGACACCGATACCGGTATCCAGATCGAGATCGTGCCCGATCATCGACACCTGCTGCATGACCTCTGGCCCGTTGCCGATCAAGGTCGCACCCTTGACCGGTGCGGTGATCTTGCCGTCCTCGATCAAATAAGCCTCGGAGGCGGAGAACACGAAACGTCCCGAGGTGATATCGACCTGGCCGCCGCCGAAGCTCACCGCATAGATGCCCCGCTTGACGCTTTTGACGATGTCCTCGGGATCATCTTGGCCGGCCATCATGCAAGTATTGGTCATGCGCGGCATGGTGGCGTGTGCATAGGACTCGCGACGCGCATTACCAGTGGGCGCCATGCCCATCAAGCGTGCGTTGAGCTTGTCCTGCATATAGCCCTTGAGGATACCGTCCTCGATCAGCGTGTTGCGTTGCGTCGGCGTCCCTTCATCGTCGACGGAAAGCGATCCGCGCCGGTCGGATAGCGTCCCGTCGTCGACGACCGTGACACCGGGCGCGGCCACACGTTCACCAATACGCCCCGCGAAAGCCGAGCTGCCCTTGCGGTTGAAGTCTCCCTCGAGGCCATGCCCCACCGCCTCGTGCAGCAGAATGCCGGGCCAGCCGTTGCCCAACACCACCGGCATTTGGCCGGCCGGGGCATCGACCGCCTCCAGATTGACCTTCGCCTGACGCACCGCCTCCTTGGCAAAGCGTTCTGCGACGTTTTCGTCGCGCAAGCGCGCCATCGAGTAACGACCGCCACCGCCTGCGCTACCCCGCTCACGACGCCCGTCACGCACGGCGATGACGCTGACGTTGAAGCGTACCAAGGGGCGAATATCGGCTGCTAGCGTGCCATCGCTGGCGCGCACCATCACCACTTCATAGACGCCCGACAGAGAGGCACTGACTTGCGTGATACACGGATCGGCGGCACGGGCCACACGATCCGCCGTCTTGAGCATGGCGATTTTATCCTCGGCGGACAGCCCCGCCAGCGGATCGACATCGGCGTAGCGGCGCGTAGGCGTGGCAGCCTGAACCGCCTGAGGCGGCAAGCGTTGGCCGCTTCGCGCGATACCCGCTGCAATACGCCCGGTATCGGCCAGCGCATCGGGACTGATCTGATTGGAGTAGGCAAAACCGGTCTTTTCCCCGGTCAGGGTGCGTACGCCGACGCCACCGTCGATGCTGTAACCGGCCTCCTTGACGTCGCCGTCCTCGAGGATCCAGCTTTCTTGCCAGGTACGCTGAAAATACAAGTCGGCATAATCGATACCCGGCCCCATGGCGTGGCCCAGGCCGGTATCTAGCGCCGCCAGGTCGAGCCCCCCCGGCGCGAGGAGCAATGAGGTCGCCTGATTCAAGGCGCTGTCGTTGAGTGCGTTCATCGGGCGCTTTCCAGTGTCAGTTGCGGCGACGACCATGGGCCGTGCACGCGGTAATGTATCTGCGTTGCCTTATCGAGCCAGCCGCCGAAAAGCTTGTGGGCGAGGTACAATCCCACGCCTACTTGCGGCGCGCCAACGAGCACGGCCGCCAGCGGCAAATTCTGGCTCACCGGCACGGTGATACCCAGTCGCTGATTCAGTGTACGCTGCACGAGATCGACTTCGCCTTGCAAGGTAAAGTGGGTGGCCGAACCGTCGATTTCAACCGGGCCTCGGGTTATGAGCTTGCCGTCGAATAGCGTCGCCTCGCCATTCACGCTATTGAAAGCCGTCCCCTCCTGGGTAATATCGGAGAAGTCCAACGTCAGCCGACGGAAGATGTTATCCAGATTGAGCAGTCCCACCAGCTTGGCCGGGCCCGATTCGACCTCCCGGAAACGGCCATTGGTCAATGCCAGTGATGCACTGCCCTGCGAGCGTTCAACGGCAAATTGCCATGGCGCCCCGGGCCATGCCAAGCGCGCATCCAGATCGACGCTTTCGCTATTGACCACTTCGGGTTGCCCTAGGCGAACCAGGGCGTCGCCGAGATTGCTCCCCTTCAGGGTCATCCGCGCGCGCGTCAGGCTATCTCTTCGCCCTGTGGCTTCCCAGGCCAGTTCGCCGCTCGCCGTCACGCCGTTGACCACCAACGACAACGGCTTGATATCCAGACGCTGTAACGAGGTCTGCCAGTCGGCATCGAGCGGACCGATGGTCTGCCCGTCATGACGCAGCTCGTCGACATGCAAACGCCCATCGGGCCAGCCTTCCACGCCATCCGGAAGCGCTACGGGATCTGGCGGCGTGGCGATTTCATCGCTGAGTTTCACCTTACCGTCGCCTTGGCTAGCACCCTCGGCAGGCCACAGGGTGTCAAGATCTAGACGCGTGAGGTTAATATCCAGCGAGCGCGGCGCCTCTGGCCGCCACTGCGCTTCTCCCGCCGCCACGGGACCGGCCAGCGCCAATTGCCATCCATCCTCGAGCGGGGTGATATCGGCTTGCAACGCGCCCCGGCATTGTCCATCGAGAACGACACAAGGCGACGAGACGGCGATACGCTGCAAACCACTCGAGAGGTCCTCGCCCGTGCCGCTCGAGGCGTCGTCCGGCACGCCCTTGGGTTGCGTGGTGACTTGTCGGTTGAGATCGCGTTCACGCAGCAGCGATATCCATTGTTGTGGGTCCAACCGAGGCGGCTGCCAGTTCACGCTCCAGCCATCCTGCTGTGGCCACTGGGGCGCTTCCGGCCAGTTTTCCAACCATGCCTGGCCCTGTAAACGTTCGTCTCGCACACGCCAGCGTAATCGCCCCCAATCCGATACGCTGACCCGGCCGCTACCCGAGGCCACATCCGCGTTGACTTTCAGCGACGCCGTGTCGTCGACGGCCTTGCCAAAGGGGGCTGGTAGTTGCAGAGCCAGGCCTTCGAGGTCGCTGGTAACGCGCACGCTCGCGTTGTCCTCATCGTCGAAAGTGACCCGGGCGCGATAC
Organism: Chromohalobacter sp. 48-RD10; assembly: GCF_029889785.1. Lineage (NCBI taxonomy): Bacteria > Pseudomonadati > Pseudomonadota > Gammaproteobacteria > Oceanospirillales > Halomonadaceae > Chromohalobacter > Chromohalobacter sp. 48-RD10. The sequence continues at coordinate 399,462 of NZ_JARANX010000002.1, forward strand.
GGTAGCGTACCCTCGGCAAGCGCTGGCTGCGGCGCCAGGCGCGCCCAGCTCAATAATCCCTCGGCGCTGGCACGGCCCGTGAAGGTAAAGCCATCACCGCCCATGTCCAGCGTGCCATTCATATTTCCCCCCAGCGCCCGCGCACTCACGTCACCGGTCAGCAGGTCCTGATCCTTGAGGTGTCGATAACGCAGATCGCCCTGAACATCTTCGAGCGGAAGGCGCAACATGCCGAGATACAGTCGCGAGGCCTCGACACGCCCCTTGATATCGGCCTTCATCGCTTCAGGAATTGCCAGCGGAATCGTCATGTCGAGATCGGCCTCGACCTGGCCTTCACTCTGCCAATCGGCAAAGGTCTCGCTAAGATCTTCCAGCGGCGCTGCGGCGAGATAATCCAGCAAGGCTTGGCTGGATCCCGTGACAGGCCCACGCACACCCAACGTATTGCCGATCATCAAGACGCGGGCATCGCGCGTTTCCAGGCCCATGCTAGAGGCGTGGTCCACCTGCGCGACCAGGGTCTGATTGTCGATATCCAAATGGCCGGCAACGTTTTCCAGCGCTGGCCATTCGGGGTCATAGGGTAGCCGGCCCTGCTCGACATCCAGCGCCAGCTGCAGGCGATCATCGGGATTGACGAACAACTGGCCCTCGGGTGCCTCACGTTCGGTCAGCGTCTGCGACAATGACAGACTGCCTTGGGGAACGCGGCCGCTGACCTGCGATAGCCAATCGAGCAATTCGTCGTCCATGGCTTGGGTGGGCAGCCAGTCGAGCAGCGGCGTATCGATCGCATCAGCATCGGAAAACGCCAGATCGAGATCGAGATGCCCGGGCCTGTCCTCTGCCATCGGTATGTGCGTCGCGAACGTACCGTTGACATCGGCCCCACGCCAATTGGCTTGCAGTGCCTTGCCCTCGATGTCGAAAGCATTACCGTCACGTTGCCAGTCGACATGTCCGGTCGCGGCATCCACCGCAATCGGCTGGGCATAGACATCGGGGAACGCAAGCACCATGCCCGGCTCATCACGAAAATGCACGCTGCCCGAGGCGTTGTCGGTGGTCACCCAGGCGCTGAACGGCCCGCCGCCGGGGATGCCGTCCCAAGCCGACACGCGTGCGCCCGTCAATGCCGTGCGTGTGAACCAACGGTCGTCATGACGCCCGACTTCGAGGCCGGCGACTCGCCCCTGCGGCGCCATCTGCTCGAGCATGCGTGCGTGCTCATCGGATAACGGCAGCATGCGGCCCCAGGCGGCCAACGCATCCAGGGAAAAACCACTGCTGCGCAGCCACCAGTCGGCGCCGTCAACACGCGCCTGTAATCGCTCGGGCAAGGGGGAGCCTTCGCGGTCGTCGCCATCGCGCTTGGCAACCAGGTCATTGGCCCAGATATCCCAGCCGCCATCGTCATCCCGCAACGCCTGGGCACGCACGCCGATATCCTCGAATGCCAGCGGCGAGCCACCTCGCCTGGTGATCTCCAGCCTGGGTAGCGACAAGCGCAGACGCACATCCTCGAGACGGGCATCCTGCCAGCGGGCCCATAGCCGGGCGTCGCCTTCTACCGTGTTCAGAGTGTAGCGTTGCTGAGCAGTCAACACCTGGCCCAGGGCACGCAGCCCCTGGGCGTTGACGTCGACTTGCAGGGCGGCATTGAAGGCACCCAGTCCATGACGCCCGGGTAGCACCTCGAGAACCGCACTCAAGGCGGCATCCGGTTGGCCGTCGACATGCATCTGGCCCTCGAGGTGGGCCTGTGAGTCGCCGCCCGCCATCAGCATGCGCGGTGCTACGAGCGTGACCTCGTCCTGCCGCCCATGCAGCACCACGCGCACGTCATGAATGGCGACACGCTGACGCACAAGAACACCGACCCAACGGTCGATATCGGCGAGGCGGAAGCGACCCGGTGCCTGAACCTCATCGGGCACTTCCGCCGAAGGCCAGCCCCATCCTCCTTCATCACGCTGATAAAGATGAAGCGTCGCCTGTTCGACCTCGGCCTTTTCGAAAACGGGATACCCCGCGCGCAGCGACGCCAGGGTATCGAGACGCGCATGCGCACTCTCGAGGCTCAGCAAAGGCGGCGCTTGAGGCGCTTTGGCACGCAAGGTCATTCCCGAAAGGGTCGCCGACGGATCCCATCCATGCCAATCGGCGCCGATATGCTCAAGCTCGGCATCGGCGCTGAAACGTTCGGAAAGTTGGGCTTCGATATCGTCGCGAAACGCATCAGCCTGTGTCGCCAGACCGCGAGCCGCCAGCAGCACCAGCACGATGACGCTCAGTACCACTGCCACGACCGTGAGCGCCCAACGCCACGCTCCTCGCAACGCATTCATGGGCTCACATCAGCACGATGTCGTACTGCTCCTGAGAATAGTGGGCTTCGACCTGGAAGCGAATCGTCTTGCCGATGAAGGCTTCCAGATCCGCCACCGCCGTGGACTCCTCGTCGAGCAGGCGATCGACCACTCCCTGAGAAGCCAGCACCATATAGGTTTCCGGGCTGTAGGCGCGCTCCTCGCGCAGGATTTCCCGAAATATCTCGTAGCACACGGTCTCCGGTGTCTTGAGCGTTCCGCGTCCCTGGCAGGTCAAGCAAGGTTCACATAGGGTCTGCTCGAGGCTTTCGCGGGTGCGCTTGCGCGTCACCTGCACCAAGCCGAGTTCGGTCACGCCGGTCAACTTGTTCTTGGCATGGTCGCGTTCCAGCGCCTTCTCGAGAACACGCAGGACTTGGCGCTGGTGCTCGAGCTCTTCCATATCGATGAAATCGATGATGATGATGCCACCCAGATTGCGTAGCCGCAGCTGACGCGCAATCGCCGTGGCCGCCTCGAGGTTGGTCTTGAAGATGGTTTCCTCGAGATTGCGATGCCCCACGTAACCGCCGGTATTGACATCAATGGTGGTCATCGCCTCGGTCTGGTCGATCACCAAATACCCGCCTGACTTGAGCTGTACCTTGCGGCCCAGCGCCTTCTGGATTTCGTCCTCGACGCTATAGAAATCGAACAACGGGCGCTCGCCGGGATAGTACTCGATGCACGACTCGACATCGGGCATGAATTCCTTGGCGAACTCCTTGAGCTTGGCGTAGTTTTCGCGCGAGTCGATTCGTACGCGCTCGATATCGGCGCGCAACACGTCGCGCAACGTGCGGATGAATAACGGCAGATCGTCGTAAAGAAGGGCCGGTGGTGTGGCGCTGTGGCGACGTTCATCGACCTTGCGCCAGAGCCGCAACAAAAAGTGCATGTCGGTCGCCAGCTCTTCCTGTCCCACACCCTCGGCAGCAGTGCGGATGATCACGCCCCCCGGCGCCTCATCGTGTTTTGCCGCCTGAGAGGCTTCGATCAACGTCTTGAGCCGCTCGCGTTCGCCCTCATCCTCGATACGCTGGGAGACACCGGTATGCGGCGAGTCAGGCATATACACCAGATAGCGCGACGGCACCGACAGGTGTGTGGTCAAACGTGCCCCTTTCGATGCGATGGGGTCTTTGGTGACCTGCACGACTAACGGCTGCCCTTCCTGGAGCAAGTGCGAGATCGTGGTGTGTTCATCGGTGCTCGCGTTGGGCGCAACGACTTCATTGACATGAATGAAGGCCGCCCGATCGAGCCCAATATCCACGAAGGCAGCCTGCATGCCCGGCAGTACACGCACCACCTTGCCTTTGTAGATATTGCCCACGATGCCACGTCGACGGCTGCGTTCGATGAAGGCTTCTTGCAAGACACCGTTCTCGACCACGGCGACACGCGTCTCCATGGGCGTCAAATTGATCAGTACCTCGCCGCTCATGCGTTGCCCCTAACCAGATTATCTGTCGGCATTATGGCACAGCCAAGCGCTCGCCCCACAGCGAGACACCTTGACGCGTCAATAACTTGGCGGTCTCGAAAAGAGGTAACCCGACTACCGCAGAGTGACTGCCTTCGATGCGCTCGACGAATATCGCTGCCAGCCCTTGAATGGCATAGGCACCCGCCTTGTCGACGGGCTCACCACTACGCCAATACGCATCGATCTCGTGCATTTCGAGCGGACGCAGTGTCACCCGGGTCGTCACGTAGGTCGACAAAACGCCACACGGCCCAGTCACCGCGACGCCCGTCATCACGTCATGCGTGGTGCCCGACAACGCCGTAAGCATGGCGACGGCATCTTCGCGATCACGCGGTTTGCCTAGGATGCTCTGCCCCAGCACCACGGCTGTGTCGGCCCCCAATATGGGTAACGACGTTCCCGCCGCACCGGCCTGTGCCTTGTCTCGCGCCAAGCGTTCCACATAAGCGGCAGGCAACTCCCCCGCCCGCGGTGTCTCATCGATATCGGCCGACGCTACTTCGAGCGTTACGCCAATCGACGCCAACAGCTCACGGCGACGCGGCGAAGCCGACGCCAGGCGCAGCGACGCCCCCTGGGATGTGGACATGTGCTTTTCCTCACGACTTGGGTGACAAAGGTTTCGCGGAATGAAGCAGCGAGGTCAAATGATTTTCAAGCGGCGCCGTAGTACTTGCATCATGGTGAACAACCACGGCCATAAGGCAGCGCCTATGAGCGCGGGCAGCAAGAATGCCAGATGAATAGAGACCGGGCCGAAAATCGTGCGCAGCCATTGCTCGACCAGTTGAATCAAGCCCAGCAATACAAAGAGCAAGACGGCCTGTTGCCAGATGGAGTAGGCACGCAGGCGTTGATAGAGCAAGAGACACAAATAGGTGAGCAGCGACAATGTCAAGGCGTTCTGGCCCAAGGGCGTGCCCTCAATCAGATCCAGCAGCAAGCCAAGTACGAAACCATGGAGGACACCGACGCGCTGGGGGGCGGCAATGCACCAATAAGCCAATGCCAGGCCGAGCCAATTGGGACGCCACATCAGCCATGCATCGGGCAGCGGCATGACCTGCAAGCACAAGCTCACCAGCAGGGTGAACCAGATCATGAGAAGTCCTGGCAAGCGCATCATGGACGCGCCTCCTCAAGCTCGTTGGGTATTTTTACCACCCCTCCATCCATCAAGTGCAATGCGGCCTCGATATTGACGTCGCTGGTAATGGCCGCCGCCGCAGGTGAGGGAAACAGTAGCAAGAAATGCCGTGAGCGCTCGGGTTGCGCAAGCGGTCGCGCTTCGACGCTCGCGAAAGAATGCTGGCCATCCCTATCTACCTGCGTGATCTCCGCAACAGGGTACCCCTCGGGAAAACGTCCGCCCAATCCCGAGGTCGTGAGCAGGTCACCTTCCTTGATATCGGCGGTCGCCGGCACATTAAGCACATTCAGAGTATCGAGGTCGCCGGAGCCCTGGACGATGAAACGCTGCCCGCTGCGATTGACCTGCACCGGTACGGCATTATTGGCATCGCTCACCATCAGCACACGGCTGGTATACGCGGAAACGGCAATGACCTGCCCGATCAAGCCAGAGGCATCCATGACAGGCTGCCCCACATAAACGCCATCACGGCGCCCCCGACCGATCACCATCTGCTGGGTGAAAGGGTCGGAATCCAATGACAACAATTCAGCGGTAATATAGGGGACTTCATCGCGCGGCGCAGCATTCAGCAACTCTCGCAGTCGCACGTTTTCCGCCGTCAAGTTCGCCATGCGCTGCACGCGATGCGATAGCGTCAGTAACTGCTGACGCAAGCGCTGGTTCTCATCCACCAGGGCACGCTGATCCGAAAAGACCAGCGCCGCCCAGGACAAACCCTCACTGGGCAGACTCACCGCCCATTGCACGGGCGCCACCACAGTGGTCAATTGCGAGCGCACATCGTCCATGAAAGGCAGGCGATGCTCCGCAAACATCAATGAGAAAGCAGCCACCGCACATAACAACATGCGATAACTGGGCACCGGACCGTGTGAAAACAGAGGTTTAATAAGCCTTCCTCCGCAAACAGGGCGCAAGACTCATAACGATCGGACACACGCTGGAAGCCACACACGACGCATGTGGCTTCCAGGCAGGCGTATCAGCGCTAACATGGCAAGCGCCCGAGTGCGTCAATCGCTGGACAGCAACTCGAAGGTCCGCTGATCGATCATTTCCAACGCCTTGCCGCCGCCACGGGCCACACACGTCAACGAATCCTCGGCAACGATCACCGGCAAGCCCGTTTCTTCGGCGATCAACTTGTCGATGTCACGCAACAACGCGCCACCGCCGGTCAATACCACGCCACGTTCGGCAATGTCCGACGCCAGCTCGGGCGGTGATTGTTCCAGGGCGCTCTTGACCGCCGCGACGATGGACGAGAGCGGATCCTGCAAGGCGTCGAGAATCTCGTGCGAATTGAGCGTGAAGCTGCGCGGGATGCCTTCCGCCAGATTGCGACCGCGCACATCGATTTCACGCAACTCACCGCCGGGATAGGCACAGCCGATTTCTTCCTTGATGCGCTCGGCGGTCGCCTCACCAATGAGGCTGCCATAATGACGGCGCACATAGGCCGAAATCGCCTCATCAAAGCGATCGCCCCCAACGCGAATCGACTCGGTGTACACCACGCCATTGAGCGAAATGATCGCAATCTCGGAAGTTCCGCCACCGATATCGACGACCATTGACCCCATGGCCTCCTCGACCGGCAGGCCGGCGCCGATGGCCGCCGCCATGGGCTCTTCGATGAGGAAGACCTCACGTGCACCAGCGCCTTCTGCGGATTCCTTGATAGCGCGCCGCTCGACCTGGGTCGACATGCACGGCACGCAGACCAAGACACGCGGGCTCGGCGTCAGAAACGTGCTTTGATGCACCTTGCGAATGAAGTTCTGGAGCATCTGCTCAGTGACGGTAAAATCAGCGATGACACCATCCTTCATGGGACGGATCGCGGTAATGTTGCCAGGGGTACGACCTAGCATGCGCTTGGCATCGATCCCCACGGACGCGACGGTGCGCATATTGCCAGACTGGCGGATCGCCACGACCGACGGCTCGTCGAGCACGATACCGCGACCGCGCACGTAAATCAGCGTGTTGGCGGTTCCCAAGTCGATCGACAGATCGCTCGAGAAAAGCCCCCGTAAACGTTTAAACATGGAAGTCTTTCACCTAGTCCAGACCGGAACCCTGTGCGGACGCAAACGGTACCATCACGGGGATGGCGCGGCAAGCAAAGGCCTGTCAGCGCTCGCCAGATATGGTAAATTCTGTGGTTACCCACGGCGACCTTCATTGGCGCTCATTGGCGCGGCGCTGACACACGCCGCGCAGTCTCCATAAAAGGCAAACGATATGGCGATCGAACATGCAGACGTGCTCCGTGCCGCCCACTTGGCCCGCGTCGGCTTGAGTGAAAACGAAGCAACCGGTTATGTCGACGACTTGAGTCGCATACTGAAGATGGTCGACCAACTTCAGGCCGTCGACACTCAAGACATCACCCCGCTGGCGCATCCACTGGATGCCACCCAGCGCCTACGTCCCGACGAAGTGACCGAACATAGCCAGCGAGAGCGCTTCCAGGCTTGTGCGCCAGCCGTTACCGACGGCCTTTATCTCGTCCCGCGCGTCGTCGAGTGAAGCATCCTCGTCAGGATTCGAATCAGGAGTCATATTCTTCCATGCATAACAAGACCCTCACGGAGCTTGCCGCCGGTCTTCAAGCAGGCGAGTTCTCCAGCCGTGAGCTATGCCAGGCGGCACTCGAACGCATCGAGCACCTCGATGGCGAGCTCAACAGCTTTATTACCGTGACCGCCGAGCAGGCACTGGCCAACGCCGATGCCGCCGACCGTGCACGCGAAGCCGGCGATGCCGGCCCTCTCGCCGGTTTGCCGCTGGCCCTCAAGGACATCTTCTGCACCCAGGGCGTGCGCACCAGCTGCGGCTCGAAGATGCTCGACGACTTCGTCTCGCCCTACGATGCCACGGTGGTCGAAAAGCTGCGCCAAGCCGGCGCCGTCAACCTCGGCAAGACCAACATGGACGAGTTCGCCATGGGCTCGTCCAATGAGAACAGCTTCTATGGTCCGGTCAAGAACCCATGGGACTTGAGCGCTGTGCCCGGCGGCTCCTCGGGCGGTAGCGCGGCCGCCGTCGCCGCGGGACTGGTGCCCGCCGCACTGGGGACCGATACCGGTGGCTCGATCCGCCAGCCGGCGGCCTTCTGCGGCATTACGGGCCTGAAGCCTACTTATGGCCGCGTCTCGCGCTATGGCATGGTGGCGTATGCCTCGAGCCTCGATCAGGGCGGCCCACTGGCACGCAACGCCGCCGATTGCGCCCTGCTGCTCGAAACGATCGCCGGTCAAGACGTTCGCGACTCCACCAGCGTGGCGCGCGTCGTACCCGACTACACCGCCGATCTCGATACTTCGCTTTCCGGCCTCAAGATCGGCTTGCCCAAGGAATATTTCGGCGACGGGCTCGACCCCGAGGTCGAAACCGCCGTGCGTGAAGCGATCAAGGTCTACGAGTCGCTCGGTGCCAAGGTCTGCGAGGTCAGCCTGCCGCATACACATCTGGCGATCCCCGCCTACTACGTCATTGCCCCGGCAGAAGCTTCTTCCAACCTGTCGCGTTATGACGGTGTGCGCTTCGGCCACCGCTGCGATGATCCGACAGACCTCGAGGACTTGTATAAGCGCACGCGGGCCGAAGGCTTCGGCGAAGAAGTCAAACGGCGTATCCTCATCGGCACGCATACCCTGTCCGAAGGTTTCTTCGATGCCTACTACCTCAAGGCACAGCAGGTGCGTCGCCTGATTCGTCAGGACTTCCTCGATGCTTTCGACGAAGTCGACGTACTGATGGGTCCGACCGCACCGACGCCCGCGTTCGATCTGGGCGCACAGAAGGACCCGGTGTCCATGTATCTGCAGGATATCTACACCATTGCCGTCAATCTGGCCGGTATTCCGGGCATCAGCGTTCCCGCCGGCTTTGCCGGCAATCGCCCCGTCGGCCTCCAAGTACTGGCACCGCACTTCGCCGAAGCCCAACTGCTCGGCGTGGCGCATCAATTCCAGCAAGCCACCGACTGGCACCTCAAGCGTCCGGCATTCGGCAAGGAGACGGCATGATGCAGTGGGAAACCGTGATCGGGCTCGAGGTTCACGTTCAGCTCGCCACTCAATCCAAGATCTTCTCCGGCGCGTCCACCGCCTTCGGCGCCGAGCCCAACACGCAGGCCTGCGCCGTCGACCTCGGCATGCCCGGCGTACTGCCGGTACTCAATGAAAACGCCGTCGCCATGGCGGTGAAGTTCGGCCTCGCGGTCGACGCCGATATCCCCGAAACGTCGCTTTTCGAGCGCAAGAACTACTTCTATCCGGACCTGCCAAAGGGATATCAGACGAGCCAGATGGCGCAGCCCATCGTTGGCCCCGGCAAGGTCGAGATCACGCTCGACGACGGTTCGACACGCAGCGTCCGCATTCATCACGCCCACCTCGAGGAAGATGCCGGCAAGTCACTGCACGAGGATTATCACGGCATGACCGGTATCGATCTCAACCGTTCCGGCACGCCACTGCTGGAGATCGTTTCCGAGCCCGATATGCGCTCGGCCAAGGAAGCCGTGGCTTATATCAAGGCGCTGCATGCCATCGTCACCTATCTCGGCATCTCCGACGGCAACATGGCCGAGGGCTCGATGCGCTGTGACGTCAACGTCTCGGTACGCCCCAAGGGACAGGCCGCTTTCGGTACCCGGGCGGAAATCAAGAACGTCAACTCATTCCGCTTCGTCGAGAAAGCCATCGCTTTCGAAGTCGAACGCCAGGTCGAACTCATCGAGGACGGCGGCGAGGTCATTCAGGAAACCCGACTGTTCGACCCAGAACGCGACGAGACACGTGGCATGCGTACCAAGGAGGAAGCCAACGACTACCGTTACTTTCCCTGCCCCGACCTCCTGCCGGTCACTCTCGACAGCGCCTATGTCGATCACCAGCGCGCACGCATGCCCGAGTTGCCCAGCGAAAAGCGCCACCGCTTCGAAAACCAGTTGGGCCTTTCCGCCTACGATGCGGGTGTGTTGGCCTCGAGCCGCGCCATGGCCGAATACTTCGAAGCCGTCAAAGAAACATGTGACGATGCCAAGCAAGCCGCTAACTGGGTTCAGGGCGAGCTATCGGCCAACCTCAACCGCGAAAGCTTGGAAATCGGCAACAGCCCGGTCACGGCCGAGCAGCTCGGCGGCCTCATTCGACGCGTAATGGACGACACCATCAGCGGCAAGGCCGCCAAGCAGGTCTTCCAGGCGCTCTGGGACGGCGAGGCGGACACTGCCGATGCTATCATCGAGGCGCGCGGCCTCAAGCAGGTCACCGACACCGACGCCATCGAGGGCATGATCGACCAGGTCATCGCCGACAGTCCGGTTCAGGTCACCCAGTACCGTGAAGCCGACGAGACCAAGCGCGGCAAAATGATCGGCTACTTCGTGGGCCAGGTCATGAAAGCCTCGCGCGGCACCGCCAACCCGCAACAGGTCAACAGCCTCCTCAAGCAGAAGCTGGATGACGCCTAACGGCGCCTCGACATATCCGAAGGCTTTACCCCAGCCACCACGACAGCAGCAAAAGCAGGAGCAGCACGCCGGCCACTATTTTCCATAGCGTGGCCGGTTGCTGCCATGACTCGCGGGCTTCGAGGTCGTCACGGCGCTTGGGCGTGCGCAGATGAGAGGCAAACTCGCCCAGCCGCCGAAAACGCAAGGCACGTTGGGGGTCGAGGGCACGCTTCAAGGCGTCATCGAGTTCGCTGGTGATGGCGGGATTGTAGCGCCGTGCACTGGTGTAACTCATACGCTCGAGATCGGTATGGCTGCGTAACTCGTGGGGCGCCAGCGCATAGGGCTGATGCCCGGTCAGCAACCAATAGATGGTCGAGGCCAGCTCGTATTGATCGCTGCGCCGCCCTACTTCGGTATCCAGCGCATATTCCGGTGCGCTGTGCTCGTTCAATCCCACCTGACGCGCCAGCTCACGCGCTGCTTGCTGACTATCGCTTTCACGCAGGTGGCAGGCGCCGAAATCCGTCAGCACCAGCTGCCCATGTGAATCGACCATCAGATTATCGGGGTGGATGTTCTGGTGCAGCACATCGCGGCGATGCAGGGCCTGCACCGCCTTGACCAACTGACGCGCTAAATCCAGACGTGCCTCAAGACTCGCCTGGGGATGGCGTAGCGCCCAGTCACTGAGCAATTCGCCCTTGATGTAATCGAGCAAGTAATACTGATAGCGGCGCGGGCGGGACGGGTCCACGACCTTGGCCACGAACGGCGAGTTGACACGCTGCACGATCCATTGCTGAAGCGCGAAATGTTCTTGATAGGCATTGCGCAGCGACAGCTCGGGGCTCGGGGCCTTCATTACTATCTCACGCTCGTTGCGCGCATCATGCACGCGATAGACACGCGACTTGGCTGTACGCGACAACACCTCTTGCACCTCCAGCCCATCGAGACGCTCTCCGGGCGATAATTCGGGAGGCACCGGCAAGTCACCATACAACGGCACAGGATGATCGGGCTCGACTTCCTCGGGCAGCCGGTCGATGCGCACCAACTGAAAGCAGAATTGGTCGCCGCCGTAACCGCGTTCCTGAGCCCGGGCCAGCGCCGCCTCGGCCAAGCGTTCGCAGGCCGCATCGAGGTCGCTGACATCGGCACGGATCAGTTGCACGAAATCCGAGGGCAACAGGGTGCCGCGTACGGCCTGGGTAGTGAACAGGAAAAGGTCGCCCTGCTTGAGCGAATCCGTCACGTAATCGATGTCGAGGCTACCGTCCATGCCAAGCGCCCGTGATGGATAGCGATAACCGCCCAGTTCGGTGACGTGATCACGCGACATTTGCTCGAATTCGGCGCCTCGCAGGCGGAATACCAAGGTGTCTCCCATATGAAAGAGATGCACCTCACGATGACGGAACACCATGGCCGATAGCGAGCAGATATAGCTGCCGCCTTCGATGTACGCGCTTTGGCTATAGCTCCAGCCATTCAAGGCACGCAGCACGCGATGTGCCGATGTCTTGACGTCCCAATGCTCCGGCGTCGAATAATAATCGGCGAGAAAGCCCCGTACGCTCAGATCTCCGGCCTGCTTGGCGATGGCGTTGCGCCAGGTGGAATCACTGATCAGGGCGCAGGCCCCCTTGGCGGACAATTGCGAACCGCCGGGTATCTGTACCGACATCGAACTGCGATGGCGACGCCGATCCGGTGCCACGAATGCCTGACCGAAGCTGATAGAAAGGCTGCTTGCCGTCAACGAGCGTCTCCTTGTCAATGATGATGAGACGGATAATTCCCGCGTTCGCTGAGCATGACGATGCATGACAACGATTGCATGATGCCATTTACGTCCCACGTCGGTTGGTAAACGCTGGACGCTACTCGTATAATTTCTCGGATTTTCTCCCGCTGGTGTTCAACCTGCAAACCGCAAGGACTCGACGATGAGTTTCAAAAACATTCCCGCTGGCAAGGATCTTCCCAACGACGTCTATGTGGCGATCGAGATCCCTGCCAATCACACGCCGGTCAAATATGAAATCGACAAGGACATGGACGCGCTGGTCGTCGACCGTTTCATGGCTACGCCGATGTTCTATCCGGCCAATTACGGTTTCATCAACAACACCCTGGCCGACGACGGCGACCCGCTCGACGCCCTGGTGGTCACCCCGTATCCCGTCCAGGCGGGCAGTGTGATTCGTGCGCGTCCGGTCGGCGTGCTCAACATGTCCGATGAAGCAGGCGAAGACGCCAAGCTGGTCTGCGTCCCGCATCCCAAGTTGAGCGCCTTGTATGACGACGTGCAGGAAGTCACTGACTTGCCCGAGCTGCTGCGCCAACAGATCGCGCATTTCTTCGAGAACTACAAGGATCTCGAGAAAGGCAAATGGGTGAAGATCGACTCCTGGGACGGCGCTGAAGCTGCCCGAAAGGCGATCGAGAAAGCAGCCGACGCTTATACCAAAGCCTGAAGCGCTCGCCGCCCGCCCAACACCCCGCGCCGGACATACCGCCGCGGGGTGTTTTATTGAGGGCTATTGTGCCCCGAGATCGCTGCGTATCTCTTGAATCAGTTGTGATGCCCGCAACGTGTAGTTGGCCATCATCAGCGAGTGATTGGCAAAAATGCCAAAGCCGCTGCCATTGAGTACCACCGGACTCCAGACGCGTGCCTGCGAAGCCTCGAGTTCGTCGATCAGCCGATCATATGACTTGCCGACCCCGGCCGCCTCGATGGCCGGCGCGAAGTCACGCTTGGCCGCCTTGAGCAGGTGCATCAAGGCCCAGGTGTTACCGCGCGCTTCGAAGAAGACGTTGTCGATACGCCACCACGGGGTACTCTCGCCATCCTCGCCGGTTTCGATATCGGCACTGTGGCGTTCGGCGCTTCCCACACTCGCTGCCAGACGCTGCGTCTGCTGATCGAGCCGAGTCTGAACACGATCCAGCCAGGCAGCTAATGCCGGGGCATCCGATGAGAAATCCGCCTGCTGCTCACCCAGACGTCCCAAGTAATCGCGTAGTGCTTCGCGCGCCTCTTGGTAACGCCCTTCGGCTGACGGAAAACGCCAGGCGTCACTGCGTGCTGCCAAGGCATCGACGGCTTGTTGTACGTCTTCGTCGCCACTGGCGATGGAATCATTGAGGGTCGCGCTCATGGCCCGCACTTGCCCAAGCACGCCATGTTCCCAGCTCGGCATGTTATCCAGCCACAATCCCGGCAGCGCGATATCGTTGCGCAAATAGCCACCGGGCTTGTCGAGCAAGCTGCCGAGAAGCGTCAAGGTAGTGGCGGTCACGGTTTCGCCTGGCCGAGGGGCATCCGACGCGGCCTCGGCACCGGATGGCTGCGCGGCGCCGCGCTGCACGCCCACCGCGTCATCGACGTTAAAATCATCGGGCCGCTGGCTCCACCAGACGCCCAGCGCCACGCAGACCACGAGGTAGATGATCAGCAAGGCGACCAGAGGCTTCCAGATCCAGCCATATTGGGGCGATTCCAGAATATTGCGCTGTTGACGCTCACGCTTACGAAAAAGAGCCATAAGACGTCCTTGTGATGAAGTTGAGAGCAATAACTTTCATCCTATCATGCAGTGGCGTTTTTGCTTGTGCCAACGCAAACTAGACAGCTCGTCCGTTTTTGGGCAAACTCCGCCCACACTAACGATATATGGCACCAGAAGCGGCATCTTGCGTGATCGTGCCGTGATCTAAGCCAATCCTGAACAGGTTAACAGCGTCGATCAGGACCCATGAAATGGCGAAGCTTCTCGTACTCAACGGCCCTAACCTCAACCTGCTCGGCACCCGCGAGCCAGGTGTTTACGGTACTACCACCCTCGAGGACCTTCGTCTGCGTCTGACCCAGCGCGCCTCTGATGCCGGCCACCAACTCGATTGGCTACAGTCCAATGCCGAGCACTCACTGATCGAGCGTGTTCATGCAGCGCATGACGACGGCACCGACTTCATCCTGTTCAACCCGGCCGCCTTTACGCATACCAGCGTTGCCCTGCGCGACGCGCTCACGGGTGTCGCCATCCCTTTCATCGAGCTGCATCTTTCCAACGTGCATGCGCGCGAGCCGTTTCGCGCGCATTCGTATTTTTCGGATGTCGCTCGCGGCGTCATCGCCGGATTCGGCGCCGATAGTTACGAGCTTGCCTTGGAGGCCGCGCTACGTCAGCTCGGCTGACAGCACCCACGCTCCGATGCAAACCACGCCACCTCACATTCACATTGATCGAGACAGGCTTATGGATATTCGCAAGGTCAAGAAACTCATCGAACTCCTGGAAGAGTCCAATATCAGCGAGATCGAAATCCAGGAAGGCGAGGAGTCTGTGCGTATCAGCCGCCACACCGGTGGTTTCAGCGCACCGCCCGCCGCCGAGGCCCCCGCGCCGGTCGCAGCGCCCGCACCCGCCCCTGCAGCGCCGAGCGAAGCAGCCGCGCCAGCGGCCGAGGCGGCACCCACGCAGCCCAGCGGCCACCCAGTGACCTCCCCCATGGTAGGCACCTTCTATCGCTCGCCGGCGCCGGGCGCGAAAGCCTTCGTGGAAGTCGGCCAAAGCGTCAAGAAAGGCGAGACCGTGTGCATCGTCGAAGCCATGAAGATGATGAATCAAATCGAGGCCGATCAGGATGGCGTGATCGAAGCCATCATGGTCGAGGACGGCGAGCCGGTCGAATTCGACCAGCCGATGGTCATCATCTCTTGAAGCCGTTTGCGATCGCCCTTGGCGGTCAATCGCGCAACGCTTCCGAGCTTACATAGAGACGGACGACACTATGTTGGACAAGGTACTCATCGCCAACCGTGGCGAGATCGCTCTTCGCATACTACGCGCCTGCAAGGAACTGGGCATCAAGACAGTAGCGGTCCATTCCAAAGCGGATCGTGAACTCATGCACGTGCGCCTGGCTGACGAAGCCGTGTGCATCGGACCGGCCTCCTCCGCGCAGTCATATCTGAATATCCCGGCACTGATCAGTGCCGCCGAGGTCACCGATTCCAGCGCCATCCATCCCGGCTATGGCTTTCTCTCCGAGAACGCCAACTTCGCCGAACAGGTTGAGCGTTCGGGCTTCGTATTCGTCGGCCCGCGTGCCGAAACCATCCGCATGATGGGCGACAAGGTCAGCGCTATCTCGGCGATGAAGGCAGCCGGCGTACCCACCGTGCCCGGCTCCGACGGCCCACTCCCCGAAGATAACGACGAAGCCGTACTGGCCACCGCGCAACGCATCGGCTATCCGGTCATCATCAAAGCAGCCGCCGGCGGTGGCGGACGCGGCATGCGTGTGGTGCACAGCGAGGATAGCCTGCTCTCCTCGGTCAGCGTGACACGCAATGAGGCCAATGCGTCGTTCGGCGACGGTACGCTTTACATGGAGAAGTTCCTCGAGAATCCGCGTCACGTCGAGGTACAGGTGCTGGCCGACGGCCAGGGCAATGCCATTCATCTCTACGATCGCGATTGCTCTCTGCAGCGCCGTCACCAGAAAGTGTTGGAAGAGGCGCCGGCACCTGATATCGATCCCGAGGCCCGCGAAAACGTTTTCAAAGCCTGCACCGATGCCTGCATCGAGATCAACTATCGCGGCGCCGGTACCTTCGAGTTCCTGTATGAAAACGGTCAGTTCTTCTTCATCGAGATGAACACCCGCGTACAGGTCGAGCACCCGGTCTCCGAGATGATCACCGGCGTCGACATCGTCAAGGAACAGCTGCGCATCGCCTCCGGACTGCCGCTGTCCATCTCGCAGGACGATGTGCATCTCAGCGGACACGCCTTCGAGTGCCGGATCAATGCCGAGGACTCGCGCACTTTCATTCCCTCGCCCGGCAAGATCGATCTCTACCACGCGCCGGGGGGCTTGGGCGTTCGCATGGACGCGCATATCTATACCGGCTATAGCGTGCCGCCGCATTACGATTCGTTGCTCGGCAAGCTGATCACCTGGGGCGCCAGTCGTGAGACCGCGTTGACGCGCATGCGCAATGCGCTCGACGAGCTGCTGGTCGAAGGCATCAAGACCAATATCGATCTACAGAAGGATCTGGTCCGCGATAGTGCATTCCAACAAGGCGGGGTAAACATTCACTACCTCGAGAAGAAGCTTGACCTGACCTGATCAGCTCAAGCGACTCGACACGGGGCGGCCTTGGCCGTCCCGTTTGCGTTGATGCTCAAGGAGACTTCATGTCCTGGCTACAACTCAAGGCACACATCGCTCCGCAGCATGCCGAGACCCTGGAAGAGCTGCTGCTAGCCGAAGGTGCTCAGGCTATCACCCTGCAGGACGCTTACGACGATCCCGTCTTCGAGCCCGAAAGTGGTACCACGCCGCTGTGGGATGAAACCGTGCTGACCGGCCTCTACGACGATCTGGAAGATATCGAGCCAATGCTCGACCGAGTTCGCCAGCAGTGGGCCGCCGAGATGGCCGACGAGCCCTGCCCCGAGATCGACTACGAGTTGCTCGCCGATCGTGATTGGGAGCGCGAGTGGATGGGCGATTTCACCCCACTCAAGATGGGCGAACGGCTTTGGGTGGTGCCCAGTTGGCATGCCGCCCCCGAGCCCGATGCCGTCAATCTGCTGCTCGACCCCGGCCTGGCCTTTGGCACCGGTACGCACCCCACCACCGCACTGTGCCTCGGCTGGCTCGATGGCCTCGATCTCGACGCCAGCAAGGTGCTGGATTTCGGCTGCGGCTCCGGCATTCTGGCTATCGCCGCGCTCAAGCTGGGAGCCGATCACGCTACAGGCACCGATATCGATTCACAGGCCTTGCAGGCGAGCCGTGAAAACGCCCAGCGCAATGCCATCGCCGATGAGCATTTGTCGCTTTGCTATCCAGAGCGACTCGCGGCACAACGCTACGAGGTAGTGGTCGCTAACATCCTCGCCGGCCCCCTGGTCGAATTGGCGCCGACGCTTTGCGCCCATCTCGCCCCGCGTGGTCGTCTCGCACTATCGGGGATTCTCGCAGGGCAAGCCGAGGAGGTAATGGAGGCCTATCGCGCCCAAGGCATCGACCTCGACACGCCTTGCGAACGCGAAGGCTGGGTGCGCATCACCGGTGTCGCCGCCTCATGATGAAGGGCGGCCACACCAGTGGCGACGAAAAGCCCCTTCAAGAACATCGTTCTGGCGGCTATCATGACCCCCTTTCACCATCTAGACGCGTCTCGTGATGCCGACCCATGTCTCATCTCCGGTGTCGCCGTTGCCGCGCATCGGCCCTTACGCATTGCCCAACCGGGCGATTCTCGCTCCCATGGCGGGCGTGACCGACCGTCCGTTTCGGCAATTGTGTCGAGAACTCGGCGCGGGCCTGGTCGTCTCGGAAATGGTCACCGCCGACGCGCGCCTATGGCATACCCGCAAGTCGCGACAGCGTCTCGATCATGCCGGCGAGCCCGGCCCGCGCGATGTACAGATCGCCGGCGGCGACCCGGAAATGCTCGCTGAAGCCGCGCGCCTCAATGTTGCGCAAGGCGCCGAGATCGTCGATATCAACATGGGGTGCCCTGCCAAGAAGGTCTGCAACAAGGCCGCCGGCTCCGCGCTATTGCGTGATGAGCGTTTAGTTGCAGCAATTCTCGAAAGCGTCGTTGCGGCTGTGGATGTCCCGGTGACATTGAAGATCCGTACCGGCTGGTGCTCGGAGTCGCTCAACGGCAAACGCATCGCACAGTTGGCCGAGGCCGCCGGCATCCAAGCACTCGCAGTGCATGGCCGCACCCGCGCACAGCGCTATCGAGGCGACGCCGAATACGACACCATCGCCGCGATCAAGCAAGCGGTATCGTTGCCGGTGTTCGCCAATGGCGATATCGACAGCGCCGAGAAAGCCGCTCGCGTCCTCGACTACACTAAAGCCGATGCGGTCATGATCGGACGCGGCGCCCAAGGCAACCCGTGGATCTTTCGCGAGATCGAACACTACTTACGTACCGGTGATACTCTGGCGCCCCCGACGCCCGCAGAAATCGCCGCCGTGATGCACCGTCATCTCGAGGCACTGCATGCCTTTTACGGTGAACACATGGGGGTGCGCATCGCACGCAAGCATGTGGGCTGGTATCTCGCCACTCGCCCACAAGCGGCGGCATTGCGCGCACGCTTCAACGTTCTGGAACAGCCCTCGGCCCAACACCGCTTCGTGGATTCGCTCGCTCACGATGCGCTTGCGTTGGCCTCAAATGGAAGCAATGCAGCATGACCAGCAGGCAAGCATTTCCCATCGATCAGAATACGCTCGATGCCAGCGCCACAGCATCGCCAGCGCATCAACAAACCTTGCGTGAGTCGGTCGAGCTCGCCATGCAGCGCTACTTCGGCCACCTGGATGGCGAAACGGTCAGTGACCTTTATGGCATGGTGCTGACCGAGGTCGAAGTGCCCTTGCTGGAGGCCGTGATGCGCTACGCCGACGGCAACCAGACACGTGCTGCCGACATGCTGGGCCTCAATCGCGGCACCCTGCGCAAGAAGCTCAAACAGTATGACCTGATCTGAGTCCGAACCGATTTGACAGGAGCGCTCTCGCCGGGCGCTCTTCACATTTCACGCTAGTGTCTGGCGTCAATCGTCCCTCACCTTTCAAAAGTGGAGCCCCATGGCCGATCACACCGCATCCTCGTCTCCCCAGCCTGTGCGCCGCGCATTGATCAGCGTGTCCGACAAGACTGGCATCGTCGATTTCGCCCGCGAACTCAGCACAAACGGCGTCGCCCTGCTCTCCACCGGCGGCACCTTTCGCCTGCTCAGCGAACACGGCATCCCGGTCACAGAGGTCTCGCAGCATACCGGCTTCCCGGAAATCATGGATGGTCGCGTCAAGACGCTGCACCCCAAGATTCATGGCGGCATTCTTGGGCGCCGTGGGCAAGACGACGAGGTAATGGCCGAGCATGACATCGACGCCATCGACATGGTCGTGGTCAACCTCTACCCCTTCGCCGACACCATTGCCCGTGACGATTGCACGCTGGAAGAGGCCATCGAGAACATCGACATCGGTGGCCCCACCATGGTCCGCGCCTGTGCCAAGAACCACGCTCACACCAGCGTCGTGGTCAATGCGTCCGACTATGGCCGCGTGCTCGACGACATGCGTACACATGGCGGCGTCGGCGCAACGCTGCGTTTCGACCTGGCGGTCAAGGCCTTCGAGCATACTGCCGGCTACGACAGCGCCATCGCCAATTATCTGGGTACCTTGGTGGAAGGCGGCGAGGCGAACTTCCCGCGGACCTATAACGTGCAGTTCCAGAAAAAACAGGCGATGCGCTACGGCGAAAACCCGCATCAGCAGGCAGCCTTCTATGCCGAGACAGATGCCACCGAAGCCAGCGTGACCACGGCAGAGCAGCGCCAGGGCAAGGCATTGTCGTTCAACAACGTCGCTGACACCGATGCCGCCTTCGAGTGCGTCAAGGTCTTCAGCGAGACGGCCTGCGTCATCGTCAAGCATGCCAACCCTTGCGGCGTCGCCATTGCCGACACGCCGCTCGCCGCCTATCAGAGCGCGTTCGCTACCGACCCCACCAGCGCCTTCGGCGGTATCATCGCCTTCAACCGCCCACTGGACGCCGATACGGCACGTGCCATCGTCGACCGCCAGTTCGTGGAAGTCATCATCGCGCCGGGCATCGACGATGCCGCCGCCGAGATCGTCGCCGGGAAGAAAAACGTGCGCCTGCTCGATGTCAGCGAGCACTGGCCCAGTCAGCCGCGTCCTGCCCATGATTTCAAGCGCGTCACCGGCGGGCTCCTGGTCCAGGACCGCGACCAGGGCATGGTCGAATCCGACCAACTACGCACCGTCACCGAGCGCGCGCCCAGCGCCCAAGAACTAAGCGATCTCAGCTTTGCCTGGAAAGTTGCCAAGTTCGTCAAATCCAACGCCATCGTCTATGCCAAGCACGGTCAGACCATCGGCGTGGGCGCCGGGCAGATGAGCCGCGTCTACTCGGCCAGGATCGCCGGTATCAAGGCCGCAGACGAAAGTCTGGAAGTGCCCGGCTCGGTAATGGCCTCTGACGCCTTCTTCCCCTTCCGCGATGGCATCGACGCTGCCGCCGCTGCCGGTATCACCGCCGTCATCCAACCTGGCGGCTCGATGCGAGACCAGGAAGTGATCGATGCCGCCAACGAAGCCGGTATCGCCATGGTCTTCACCGATATGCGCCACTTCAGGCACTGAAGACGGAAGACGGAAGACGGAAGACGGAAGACGGAAGACGGAAGACGGAAGACGGAAGACGGAAGACGGAAGGTCAGGATGACCTTTGCTACGAAAAGCTAAAGCCCCCGTAGATGGATACAGGGGCTTTTCTTCCCTCTTACTTCTTACCTCTGTGGGATCAGCCCAGATCCATGCACAGGTACTTGGTTTCCATGTATTCGTCGATGCCGTACTTGGAGCCTTCACGGCCCAGCCCCGAGGCCTTGACGCCCCCGAACGGCGCGCTGGCGTTGGAGATCAATCCCGTATTGATACCGACCATGCCGTACTCCAACGCTTCGGCCACGCGCCATACACGACTCAGATCGTTGGCATAGAAGTACGATGCCAGCCCAAAGCGCGTGTCATTGGCCATCTTCACGGCAGCTTCCTCGTCATCGAACGGCAGTACCGCCGCCAACGGCCCGAAGGTTTCCTCGTGTGCCACCTTCATGTCGGTATTGGCATGACTCACCAGTGTCGGAGAGAAAAAACGCCCACCCAACGGGTGCGTATGACCACCCAACAACAACTCGGCGCCCCTCTCGACGGCATCCTGAATATGCTCCGAGACCTTGGCAACGGCGTCATCGTCGATCAACGGCCCTATGTTCACGCCTTTTTCGGTGCCCGGGCCGACGTGCAATTCGCTGTTCATGGCCGCCGCCAGCTTTTCGCTGAAAGCATTGATCACGCTGGACTGCACCAGAAAGCGGTTGGTGCACACGCAGGTCTGGCCGGCATTGCGGAACTTGCTGGCCATCGCGCCCTCGACGGCGGCATCGAGATCGGCGTCTTCGAACACCAGAAACGGCGCGTTGCCCCCCAACTCCAGCGAAATCTTCTGGATATGCTCGGCGGCGCTGGCCATCAACTGGCTGCCCACCTCGGTCGAGCCGGTGAAGGTGATCTTGCGCACCACGGGCGATTCAGTCATCGCCTTGCCGATCTCGCTGGCGCGCCCCGGCACCACATTGAACACGCCGCGCGGCACCCCGGCCTGCTCGGCCAGCGCCGCCAGCGCGGTAGCAGAAAACGGCGTCTGACTGGCCGGTTTGATGACGATCGGGCACCCCGCCGCCAATGCCGCCGCCGCCTTGCGAGTGATCATCGACGACGGGAAATTCCACGGCGTGATCGCCCCGACGACGCCGATCGGCTGCTTGAGCACCACGATGCGCTGGTTGGACTTGGCCGCAGGGATGGTGTCGCCATAGACGCGCCGCGCTTCCTCGGCGAACCAGCGCAGGAAACTCGCCGCATAGGCGATTTCACCGGCCGCCTCCTTGATAGGCTTGCCCTGCTCGGCGGTCATGATCGCCGCCAGCTGGTCCTGATGCTCGAGCATCAGGTCGTACCATTTCATCAGGGTATCCGCGCGCTCTTGCGCCGTCAGGGCACGCCAGGCCGGCCAGGCCGACTCGGCGGCTTCGATGGCACGCTCAGTCTCGGCACGCCCCAGCTTGGGCATGCGTCCCACGACCTCACCGGTGGCCGGGTCGTCGACCTCGATCTGTTCGCCGCTGTCCGCTGCCACCCAATTGCCATCGATATAGGCAAAGGGACGAAACAGCGAGTTCTCCTGAAGGGACTCCATGGCGTTCTCCTTCCTGACAATGAGGGCGACGCTGGCCGTCGCCGTGAATTCATCTTATGCCGAGTCTCTTGATGCCACCAAACGCAGCGCACCCTGACATGACGTTCACCCAACACCCCAGATAAAGAGACTCAGCACCGCGATGGCAATGGCGGCCCCACACAGTGCCTGCCCCCTGTAACGCGACGGCGAGCGCCGTATCTGCCGGATCCCGAGCACGGCCAGTAGGATCGCCAGCACATCGACGAGCAGCATATAAGACGCGAACAGCGGAGCCACGGCGACAAGCACCAGCGCCAGCACCGCCCAGGGCGACAATAAAGAAGATTTGATGTGCCCCTGATCGTCACGCGTCTGCCGCGCGGTGCGCTGAGGAACGGGGGCATCGAACACCTGCTCGGCACGACCAGCGTCACCATCGAAACGTAGCCGACTGCCTTCCCTGGGAAGGCCCCGGCCACGCCACTCGGTCAATGTGAACGTATAACGATGTCCATCGTTGCCGACGATCACGCCGCGCTGGGCCGCGTCGTCGAAGTGTTCGAGCTTACCGTTCACGACGCGACTCCCAGCCGAATACCGATGACATGGTCATGTCGCCTCAATCGAGCCGCGAGTCCGATAGCGTCACCGAGACGGAGTCGGAAAAACGCAGCGCGAAAGGCTTGTCGATTTCCACTTGCGCCGTGAGGACCTGCTCGTAACTCATGATGATATCCAGAACCTCGCGGGTCATGCGTTCCAGCAAGAGGAAGCGGTTATCCTCGACATAGCCGATGATATGCTTGGTGATCGTACGATAATTGAGTGCCTGCTCGATATGATCGAACTTGACCGCGCGATCGGCCCGATAACGGATGATGGCATTGATCACCACATCCTGGCGGTTCTGGATTTCCTCGTCCTTGATACCGATATGGGTACGCAGGCGCAGATTCTTGATGTTAATCGTTGCCAGATCGTGATCGAGGTGCTGATCGTTCAGGGCATGTAAGGCCATGCAGCATTTCTCCTAAAGTGTGAAACGCGCGTCACGCGACGGTGATCGACGCCGCGCTCAGCCATGCACCAGCGTCAAGAACTCCTGACGCGTATTCAGGTTATTGCGGAAAGCGCCCAGCATCACGGAGGTCTTCATGCACGAATTCTGTTTCTCGACCCCACGCATCATCATGCACATGTGCTGCGCTTCGACGATCACACCCACACCGCGCGCCTCGGTCACCTCCTGCACGGCCTCGGCGATCTGGCGTGTCAGGTTTTCCTGAATCTGCATGCGTCGCGCATACATGTCGACGATACGCGCGAACTTGGAGAGCCCCAGTACCTTGCCCTTGGGCAAATAAGCGATATGGCACTTGCCGATGAATGGCAACAAATGATGTTCACACATCGAATAGAGTTCGATGTCCTTGATCAGCACCATCTCGTCGGTCTGCGATTCGAACACCGCGCCGTTGACCAATGACTCGAGCGTCTGCCCATAGCCCTGGTTGAGAAACTGCATGGCCTCGGCGGCTCGCATGGGCGTATCACGTAGCCCTTCCCGATCGGGATCCTCGCCCAAGCCGGCGATGATGTCGCGGTAATGCGTTGCGAGTTCTTCTGTCATTTAAGTGCCTTTGAGTGCCTTCGTCATGACGCCCGATCGGGCATACGTTACAAAATGAATACAACACCGGAAGTTTGGCACACCGGCAAAGCGCGACGCACGCGCGATTCGCACCGACGTCGGCGACACTACATTTCCCGACGCCGCCCCGGGGCCTTCGAGGCTGCAAAGTCACGCCAGCCAGCGCGGATTTTCCAACGCGAGGCGCTGTTGCTCGAGAATACGGATGTGCTGATCCCAATACCCCTCACTGGCTACCCAAGGAAAAGCCTTGGGAAACGCCGGATCTTCCCAGCGGTCGACCAACCAGGCGCTATGGCGCATCAATCGCAACGTGCGCAACGGCTCGATCCAGCGCAGTTGGCGCCGATCGAACTCGACATGCTGCTCGTAACCCTCGATCACTTCGGATAACTGCATCTGCCATTCGTCGGCTTCAGACGCCGTCAATAACATCCACAAATCCTGGATCGCTGGCGCCATGCAGCAATCATCGAAGTCAACCAGTGCAAAATCCTCATCGCGCCCCAGGATGTTGCCCAGATGGCAGTCGCCATGTACGCGTTGCAGGGCCGTCTCCGGCCATCGCTGTTCGGCCAGTAGCGTCTGCAGGC
The DNA here is from genome assembly GCF_029889785.1 of Chromohalobacter sp. 48-RD10. Taxonomy (NCBI): domain Bacteria; kingdom Pseudomonadati; phylum Pseudomonadota; class Gammaproteobacteria; order Oceanospirillales; family Halomonadaceae; genus Chromohalobacter; species Chromohalobacter sp. 48-RD10. Next base: position 424,032 of record NZ_JARANX010000002.1, read on the forward strand.
GCTCGACGATGCGGGCGTATGCCTGACGTTGACGACGACTCAGCCAATCGCTCGCCAGCACGCGCTCACAACTGGCTTGGCTGATCGCCATAGGCTCCTGAACAGGACGCGCATGGAAGGAACCACGACGTGCCACGGCATGCACCTGGCCGATCAAGTCACCAAGAGCAAAGAGATGCGCGGGGTCCTCGAGCTCCGGCGCCTGTCCTGCGAGATGCGGAAACAACGCGAACGCAAATCCATAGGCATGATGGAGCGTCTCTCCAGCATCGTCGCGCCAAGGCGGCGCGCCGGGCACTCCCGCGGCATCGAGTTCATCGAGAAAGGCATGCTCCTCGCGAATCTGCGCTTCGCTCCAACGCTCGGGACGATAGAACTTGGCCACCCAGCGGCGGCGATCGTCGTCGCTCAACAGGAACACGCGATTCTCGTAGCTGTTGAGCGCAAACGGCTCGCCCGGCAACCAAAAACCCAGCGACTCGACGGCATCGACCACGTGTGCGGGCGACAAACTTTCGAACGGGTGCTTTGGGGCGGTCATGACGTGTCCTATTGGAGATGCATCCTCATGCTATCAGATTTCTCGCGGCGTTCGCGTCATCGCCCAGGCCTCGACATGCTGGGCGCCCGCCCCTCGGCAGGCATCGGCCAGTGCCGAGAGCGTACTGCCGGTGGTCATCACGTCGTCGACGAGCGCCACGTGAGCCGGCAAGCCTGGCGCAACACCAAAAGCCCCGCGCACGTTGCCGCGACGCGAACGGCGTGTCAGCCCACGCTGGGTCGGCGTGTCACGCTCACGCCAGGCACGCTGGCACGGTACGCCCAATTGATGCGAGAGTTCTCGCGTCAGCCAGACGCTATGATCGAAACCGCGTTCACGCCGCCGCTGCGGATGCGTCGGCACCGCAACGAGTGCCTCGGGTAACGCACCTTCCCTATCATGTGCAAAGAGCGTCGCCAGCAAGATGCCCGCACGCGGTTGCGCGCCGAACTTGAAGCGCTGAAGCAATGCCTGCGAAGCATCTTCGTAACGTAGCGGCGCCCGCGCCACATCGAAAGACGGCGCATGACGCAGACAGTGGCCGCACAGATCAGCAGGACGCGCCAACGGCTCGGCACAGCGCGTACAGGCCACGCGATTCCAGGGCAACGCCTCGAAACATGCCTCGCACCACGGTGACGCCGGCGGCGTCATGCCCATGCAAAAGGCACAAGGACCCGGCAACCCTGCGTGCACCGACAAGTTGACCAGCATCTTTATCTTGGCAGACAAATACCAAACGTTTTTCACTGTTATCATGATTAACTGGTTCTTTTATAAGTTCTCAAGACTATTCAACAAAGTTCGACAGGAACAGACTAGCATGCCTGCCACCTCCCGCATGCTGCGCTCAATGCCGACATGCCGACCAGTATCACCGTGACCGACACCCTCCAAGACCTTCAATATCGCCTCAGTGCCCATGGCGATTGACTTCCCTCTCTGTATCCGTAGAATATCGCTCGACCTGCCCGACTGCGGATGTGGTGGAATTGGTAGACACGCTAGATTTAGGTTCTAGTGCCGAGAGGCGTGGGAGTTCGAGTCTCCCCATCCGCACCATAGGGCTTCCCCAAGCCTCACCTGATCTCCTCACGATGCTTTTAAAGCCGCATTCTGCGGGCTTTTCTTTGACCTGACTTAAACTCTCCGAACCCGATCCACAGTTCCTCACCGTGTACACCGACATGTACACTGAGAGTTCTGGTGTACACGGGATGCGTTGGGGAGCGCTAATCGAATGTTCAGAAATCAAGCGGCAACCACTGCCCTCTCTGCCAGCCTAGTTGTCCAGATGGCGATTTCGCCTGAATCCCACTCAGAGAGGGTGGTATGAGAGCTTCCATGCCAAGGTACTCCGAAGAACGTAAGGCCGCAGT